>JBBIQR010000138.1:7654-12047 GCA_037442245.1 Candidatus Solibacter sp.
GACAACGTACTAACTCACGCTACCCCTCGCGCGTCAACTCGAACCCGCGTTCCGGAATCCGGCAGTGCAGCACTTCGCTGGCGTGCCCGTGCATGCCGAAAATCTGGCGCACCAGTTCGCACACGCCGTCGTAGCCCCGCTCGAAGAACACCAGGATGCTGGGACCCGCCCCGCTGAGCACGCACCCCAACAGCCCCGGCGCCCGCAGCCGCAGGATCTCGTGCAGGCCCGGCACCAGGGGTTCCCGGTAGGGTTGATGGAAGCGGTCCTCGAGCGCCGCCGGAAACGCGCTGGTCGTCCCCGTAGCCAGCGCCGCGATCAGCAGGCTCGCCCGCTGTACGTTGAAGACCGCGTCCTGCCGGCTGTATCCGGAGGGCAGCGCGGCCCGCGCCTTCACAGTCGGCAGGTCGAAGTCCGGCACCACCACGGCCACGTCGAACCCCTTGGGCAACTCCATCCGGATGGCGCGCGTGACGCCTCCGGAATCGATCGCGCTCGCCACGATCGACCCCAGCGTGCAGGGCGCGACGTTGTCGGGATGCCCTTCGAGCCGGGATGCCTCGTCCAGAATCCGCAGCGGCTTCCAACCCAGGCCCAGCAGTTCGTCGGCGATCACCACTCCCGCGGTCAGCGCCGCCGCGCTCGAACCCATCCCCTTGCCCAGGGGAATTTCGTTGTGGATGTGGAGTTCGATCGGCGGCATTTTCATCTGGTGGTCCCGCGCCACGGTCAGCGCGGTCTGCCAGATCAGGTTATCCGCTTCGGTCGAGATGCTCTCCGCGTCGCGCCCGGACGCGGTGATCTCCAGCGTCCGGCTGCGCCGGAAGCGGCACGTGAGATAGACCCCCAGAGCCAGACCAAGCGCGTCGAATCCCGGCCCCAGGTTGGCGCTGGAGGCCGGGACGCGCAGCGTGAACATCTACTTGATTTCCAGGATGTCTTTTTCTTTGGCCTTGACCGCCGCGTCGATCTTTTCCATGTAGACGTCGGTCGCCTTCTGGATGCCTTCGTGCGCGCGCTTCTCCTCGTCTTCGGTGATCTTTTTGTCCTTGAGGAGTTTCTTCACAGCCTCGTTGCCGTCGCGCCGGATGTTGCGCACACTCACCCGGTGATGCTCGGCGCCGCCGTGCAGTTTCTTCACCAGGTCCTTGCGGCGCTCTTCGGTCAGAGGCGGAATCGGCAGCCGGATCATCTTGCCGTCGTTGGACGGATTCAGCCCCAGGTCGCTAACCCGGATCGCCTTCTCGATCGGTCCGATCTGCGACACGTCCCAGGGTTGGATGGTGATCATGCTCGGCTCCGGCACGTGCAGGTTCGCCACCTGGTTCAGCGGGGTCGGCGTGCCGTAGTAATCCACCCGGATGTGATCCAGGATGCCCAGCGAGGCGCGCCCGGTGCGAATGCTCGCCAGGTCGTGCTGCAGATCCGCCAGGGCTTTCTCCATCCGGCTTTTGAGGTTGGCTTCGACTTCCTTCGCGGAGTTGAAGTTGGTGGCAGGTTGCGCTGTATGCGCTTCAGTCTTCATAGGAAGTTCTCCGAAAGACCCGTTCAGTGAATCACGGTACCGACGGGCTCGCCCATCGACATACGCATTATATTTCCACTTGTATTCAAATTGAAAACCAGGATCGGCAGGCGGTTGTCCCGGCACATGGCGATGGATGTGGCGTCCATCACCTTCAGCCCCCTGGCCAGCACATCCAGGTAGGTGATCTCCGGGTAAAACACCGCGTCGGCGAACTTCAGCGGGTCTTTGTCGTAGACCCCGTCCACGCGCGTGGCTTTGGCGATCACTTCGGCCTTGATCTCCAATGCCCGCAGGGTCGCCGCCGTGTCCGTGGAAAAATACGGGTTGCTGGTGCCGGCCGCAAACAGCACCACCCGGCCCTTCTCGAGGTGCCGGATTGCCCGGCGCCGGATGTACGGCTCGGCCACCTGGTGCATTTCGATGGCGCTCATCACGCGGGTCGGCAGTCCCGCCCGTTCGAGAGCGTCGCTGAAGGCCAAGGCGTTGATGACGGTCGCCAGCATCCCCATGTGATCGCCGGTCACGCGATCCATGTTGTTGGCTGCCGCGGCGATTCCGCGGAAGATGTTGCCGCCGCCCACCACCAGACCGATCTGCACTCCCTTGGCGGCCACATCGGCGACTTCTCCCGCCAGGGAACGGACCCGGTCCGCATCGATGCCGAAGCCGGCGCCGCCCGCCAGGGCCTCGCCACTCAGCTTCAGCAAGATGCGTTTGTACGCGGGCATAGCGGCCGGCCGTGCGAGGCTAAGCCTCCGGCGCGGCATCGGCCGCGGCCGAATCGCCTACTTTGAACCGCACGAAGCGCGCCACCGTGATGTTCTCGCCCAGTTTGGCGATCTTGGTCTTGACGAGTTGCCCCACGGTCAGGGTGGCTTCCTTCACGAACGGCTGCTCGAGCAGGCAGACTTCCTCGTAAAACTTCTGCATGCGGCCTTCGACCACTTTGTCGGCGACCTTCTCCGGCTTGCCCTCCGCGATCACCCGCGCCTTCTGGATGTCGCGCTCCTTGGCCAGCACGTCCTCGGTCACGTCTTCCTTGCGGACGAACCTGGGGTCGGCCGCCGCGATGTGCATCGCGACGTCGTGTACCAGTTCCTGGAAGTCGTCGGTCCGCGCCACGAAGTCGCTCTCGCAGTCGACTTCCACGAGCACGCCAAGCTGGCCGCCGTGGTGAATGTAGGTGCCGATCAGGCCCTGCCGCGTGGCCCGCGAGGCCTTCTTTCCGGCCGACGCGATGCCCCGCTTGCGCAGCACGACTTCGGCTTCGCCGAGGTCGCCCTTGGCTTCCACCAGGGCGCTCTTACATTCCATCATCCCGGCGCCGGTGCGCTCGCGGAGTTCTTTGACTAGTGACGCGGTAATTTCCGCCATATTCTTTCCCGATCGATATTTGGCCGCGGACGGGCTTACGCCTGCCCCGCGTCGGTTGCCACGCTTTCCGTGGCCGGTTCCGTCTCCGAGACCGGTCCCTTACGCGGCGATGCCTGCTGCGGTTCCTCGATGTGCAGGCTCTCCGCCATGATCTTCTCCGCGTACTTCGGGTCCACGTACTCGTTGTATTCCATCATGCCGACTTCGCCGGCGGCTTCTTCGGTCACGATCTTGTCGGCCGTGAAATCCTGCTCGGTCGCCAGCGCGCGGCCTTCCACCACGGCGTCGGCGATCTTGCTGGCAAACAGCCGGATGGCGCGCAGCGCGTCGTCGTTGCCGGGAATCACCCAATCCACTTCGTCGGGATCGCAGTTGGTGTCCACGATGGCCACGACCGGAATCCCGAGGCGCCGCGCTTCCTTCACGGCGATCGCTTCCTTGTTCGAATCGATCACGAACAGCACGTCCGGCAGTCCTGGCATGTCCTTGATGCCGGCCAGGTTCTGCAGCAGGTGCTTGCGCTCGCGCTCGAGCCGGATGATTTCTTTCTTGGGGCGTCCGGCGTAGCCGTTCTCGACCGATGCCATCGCGTCGAGGTCCTTCAGGCGCTTGATCGACTTCTGGACCGTCGCCATGTTGGTCAGCAGCCCGCCGAGCCAGCGCTGGTTCACGTAGAACATCTGGCAGCGGTTGGCTTCCTCGGCGATGGCTTCCTGCGCCTGGCGCTTGGTGCCGACAAAGAGGACGTTCTTTCCCTGGGCAGCCATCTCGCCGACAAAACGAGCGGCGTCCTTGAACATCTTCAGCGTCTTCTGAAGGTCGATGATGTAAATGCCGTTACGTTCGCCGAAGATATATTCCTTCATCTTCGGATTCCAGCGCTTGGTCTGGTGCCCGAAGTGAACGCCGGCTTCGAGCAATTCCTTCATTGAAATAGCGGGCAAACTGCCTCCTGATTGCTGACTGCCGCAAGGTTCCGGCCGCGCGTCCAAAGCGAGATTTGCGCGCCGGTCTTACAGATTGGTTAATAGGTTCAAACATCGCAAACCCGGAAACACGGCGCCGCCGCATCTCCGGGTTCGCAGGGACTAACGCTTGGAGAACTGGAACCGCTTGCGGGCGCCCTTCTGTCCGTACTTCTTCCGCTCGTGAGCGCGCGGATCGCGCGTCAGGTAGCCCAGCTTCTTGAGCCGCCCGCGCAACTCCGCGTTGAACTCGACCAGCGCCCGGGAAACGCCCAGCCGCACCGCGCCGGCCTGACCGCTGACGCCGCCGCCGCTGGCCAGAATCACCAGGTCGAACTTGTCCACGGTCTCGGTCGCCGCCAGGGGCTGCCGCACCGTCGCGCGCGAACTCTCGGTCTGGAAATAGCGCTCGAACGGCCGGTTGTTGACCTTGATCTCGCCCTTACCGGGACGCAAGAATACCCGAGCCACCGACGTCTTGCGGCGGCCCGTACCCAAATACTGAACCATCGTCGCTGCCACTCAA
>JBBIQR010000139.1:0-11957 GCA_037442245.1 Candidatus Solibacter sp.
CGCGGTGCGGGATTTTGGTTTGATCCAAAGGCAGGCCGGAGGCCTGCGCTACTTGCGGCGGCGCGGCGACCACGGCGTCGCGGGTCTGGCGCAGGGTGGTAGTGAGGGAAGTGATCGAGAGGCGGTTGACGACGGGATTGACGAGCCAGCGCAAGGAGGACGGCACGTCGCGGGTGAGCGCCATGGCTTCGAGTTCGAGGTAGACGCCGCCGTCGGCTTCCTCGAAGCGGGCGATGCTCTCGACGCGCCAGAGGAAGCCGATGCCCTCGTCGGGCGGCAGCATCTGCTCGCCGCGCTGGCCGAAATTCTGGATCTCGCGGACGCGGGTGGTGGCGGCGATGGTGTAGCCGCGCCCGGAGCCGAGGAATTCGCGGGCCTGGTATTGGCCCTCCATGGCGGCATCGAGGAAGAGGATCTTGCGCTGCCAGATCATGGAGAAGCGCTGCTCGGAGCCGGAGCAGGCCAGCACTTTCGAATCGGCGACGACCGGCTGGTAAATGTCCTTGTAGCTGGCGTAGTTGTGGACTACGGAGAGCAGGGCGCCGACGGTGGCATTGGGGATGAATACCGCGCCGATCCAGTGGTGGATCAGGCCGTTGGGCACCGGGAGAGTGCCGCGTCCGCTGAGGGGCGCCGCGATGGTTTCGCCGCGGCGGAGGCGGGCGCGCAGATCGCCGCGCGCGGCGGAGCCTTCGTCGATCCAGAGGAACGGCCGGGCGCCCTCGGCGCGCGCCTGCATGGCGGCCTCGGCCTGGCGGCTGAAGGTGTTCCAGGCGTCCAGAGTCTCGCGTTGTAATTCGATCGCGGCGGCGGAAGCGGGGATCCCGATGGCCAGCAGTGCCAGTTCAAGCGGCAGTTTCGCAACGCTCATAACCCGTCTCCTGTACGAACCCAACACGGTCAGGGGCAAACGAGCGGCCAAAGGCGGAAGGACGGAAGTGGTTGCAGAAGCTGGCAGTTGGCGGTGGGGGCGTGAAAGGTGCCGGAAGGCCGGTGCCGGCATTCCGGCAGAATGCCAACCGGTTGGCAGCAGGGCGGAAGGCGGCGGGCGGCTGGATCGCTCAACACCACCGTTTTCAACGAAATCGCCGATGGCGCGGGTTGGCGAAGCAACTGCACCTTTTAAGGGCATGGGGCACGGCAAGGTTTGGAGAGTTACACTCACGGGGGCAGTCCTGCTGCTGGCCGCGGCGGCGCGCGCCGCCACGGATTACGAGCGGGCGGAAGAACACTATCGGCGGACCGATTACGGCGCGGCGCTCGACCTGCTACTGCCGCTGGCGGCGAAGGACGCGGCGGTTCACGCGCTCATCGGCAAGACCTATTACATGGACGGGCGGTACAAGAGTTCGGCCGGGTATCTGGAGAAGGCGGTGGCGGAAGATCCGGGGAATTCGGGTTACCAGGATTGGCTGGGCCGCGCCTACGGGCGGCTCGCCGAAGAGGCGAGTTTTCTGAGCGCGCTGCCCAACGCGAAGAAGACGCGGGCGGCGTTTGAGCGGGCGGTGGCGCTCGATCCCACGAATCTGGAGGCGCTGAGCGACCTGTTCGAGTATTACCTGGAAGCACCGGGAATCGTCGGCGGCGGGGCGGAGAAGGCGGAAGCGATTGCGGCGCGCATCCGCACGTTGGACGAGGCCGAATACCATTATTGCCGGGCGCAGTTTGCGGCCAAGGGGCGCGACCGGCGGGCGGAGGAGGCCGAACTGCGGCGGGCGATGCAACTGGCGCCGGGCCAGGTGGGGCGCGTCCTGGATTTGGCCGGGGTGCTGTACCGGCAGGGGCGCTACCCGGAGAGCGAGGAGTTGTTCGGCCTGGCCGGGCAGATGGAGCCGGGTTCGCCGCGGCTGATGTATTCGCGGGCGGCGGCTTACATACATGCGGGACGGAACCTGGCGGCTGCAAAGGCGCTGCTGCGGCAATACGGCGAAGCGCGGATTACGCCGGACGATCCATCCCGCCCGGAGGCGGCGCGGCTGATGAAGTCTTTACCGCGGTGAGGCGTCATGAACGATTTGAGTGTGCTGGTGGCGAGTGCGCGCGGCGGCGGGTTTGCGTGGTTCGAGGTGGTACTCGGCGCCGGCGGCTGGCAGTTTTGCTGCGCGGGGAGCGTGGAAGAGGCGGCCGGATTCATCCGGGCGCAGGGGAATATTGTGCTGGTGGCGGAGCCGGAGTTGACCGGCGGGGACTGGCAGCCGCTGCTGGCGCGGCTGATTGAGGCAGGGCGTCCGTCGGCGATGGTGGTGGTGAATCATGCGGCCGATGAGCGGCTTTGGGAGCAGGTGTTGCGATTGGGCCGCTACGGCGGGCTGGAGATGCCGTTCGAGCGGGAGGATGTGGCTCGGACCCTGGCGGCGGCGTGGCGGCACTGCAAGGCGGGCGGCGGCGAGAGGCTTACCTCGCGGGAGCCGAGGGGTCGCGCTGCATGAGGTAGCGGCCGTCGCGGTTTTCGTCCGTGAAGCGGACGATTATGTTTTTGCCGATGCCTTCGATGAGGCGGTAGCGCCACTCCTCGTAGGGAGGTCCGCCGCGTTCGCCGGAGGGATGCGATTCCTTTTCGTCGGGCGGGCCGTAGACGATGTAGATGCGGCCGCGATCGGTCTTCCAGCCGGGAATGGTGTCGGCGAAATGCTGGTTGGCGTAAGCGATGCGGCGGTAGTGTTCCTCTTTGAACTCGTTGCGCGGGGTGCCGGGAGTGGGATCGCGGCGCTGCCAGAACTGCTCGATGAAGTGCTCGCGCTCCTCGTCGGTGGTGAGCTGTTTGTAGGCGGCGCGCTCGCGGTCGGTGATGATGTAGGCGACGTCTTCGATGAGCCATTTCTGATAGGGGCCGGCTGCTTCCTGGCGGGTTGGAGCAGGGGGGCGGGTCTGCCATGCGGGGAGCGCTACGGCGCCGGCCGAGACCAGGGCCATCGCCAGGAGTAAGGGACCGGCCGAGGCGCGCGGACCTTCGGCGGGACGGATGAGGCGGCGGATACGCGCTGCCAGGCTGCCGCCGGTGGCGGCGAGCGCGGGTTCGCCGGCGCGCAACCCTTCGAGCGACGCGAGGGTGCGGGCGTAGGAGCGGCGGTCTCCGCCCCACTCGATGACGAGGTCGTCGCAGCAGTTTTCGCGTTCGCGGCGGAGGACGGTTCCGGCCCACCAGACCGCGGGGTGATAGAAGAGGACGTCCTGGACGGCGCTGACGAGGAGGTTGACCGGGAAATCGTGGCGGCGGATGTGGGCGAGTTCATGCAGGAGGACGGCTTCGGCGTGCTCGGGCGGGAGGGAGAGCAGCCAGCCGGCCGGGGCGAGGATGACGGGGCGGAGCCAGCCGATGACCGCGGGCGTGGTCGCGAGCGCCGATTCGACGAGGGTGACCGCGCGGGCGACGGCGGCGCGGCGGCGGGCGCGTTCGAGCAGGGACAGGGCGCGTTGGTCGGCGGCGATGGCGCCACGGGAGAGGATGCGGCGCGCGGCGAACCATCCGCCGGCGCGGCGGGCCAGAAGGAGAAATACGCCGGCGAGCCAGATGACTACGGCCCAGGTGGCGAAGGGCCGGGGAGCGGAAGTCCAGGGTCCGGGGTTGCCGTCGCCGAGAGGGAAGGGGAAGGGCGGCGATACGAGGGCAGGGAAGCGGACGGCCTGTGCGCCGGAGGCCAGAGCCGTGGCGAGGAAGGACGCGGCCATCGCGGCCATGGCGGCGCAGGAGGCCAGGTAGCGCGCCTGGGCCGAAGCGCGGCGCAGGGCGGCGAGCATCAGCCAGAGCATGGCCGCGATGAGAGCGCCCTCCCAAATGAAGTGAATGAGGGCGCGGCCCAGGGCCGCGGTGACGGGAGCGTTGAGCCAGTTCATCGTGCCTCCTCGAATTGGTCCAGCAGGCGGCGGATCTCCGCCAGTTCCTTTTTCGACGCTTTGCGCGCGCCGAGGGCGCCCATCAACAGTCCGGCGGCGCTGCCGGCGAAGGCGCGGTCGAGCAGGTCGCCGGCGAGTTGGCGCTGGGTGACCTCGCGGGGGCGGGCGGCCTCATAGACGTGCGCGCGGGATTTTTCGTCGCGGCTGACCAGGCGCTTGTCGGCCATGATCTGCATGAGCTTGAGGACGGTGGTGTATTGGGCGGGACGGCGTTGGGCGATGACCTCGTGGACGTCGCGGACGGTGCAGGGGCCGCGGCTCCAGAGGACGGTGAGGATTTCGAGCTCGGCGTCGGTGGGGCGCGGCAGGTCGGACATACGAAGACCTTACTACGAAGATCTTCGCATGTCAACAGGGTTGGCGGTGTTCGCCTTCTGTGCGCCGGCGCGTCGATTTGCCGCGGGGTAAATTGTGGGTACCGGTCAGAACGTTCTAGGTAAATTCTTATCGATGGTCTTGAGTGACTGGAAAAATTTCCACGATTTCGCTTGGAGGATTGGCGGAATTGTTGCCTTTTTGAATTGGCGTCCGGATTGCTCAATAGCTGATTTCATACTTTCTGCACAACCGCTCTGGCTGGCTTCACCTCCTCCCGACGTGCAGATTCTTGGAGGTTCGGAAATGATGAGCTCAGTGGATCTGGGGACGGAGCGCCGCGAAAAGCAGCGGTACGACATCCAATTGCCGATACACTTCCGGGTGTCGACGAAGGGCGCCGCGGCGCGTTGGTCGAACGGGGTGACGTGCGACATTTCGTCCGGGGGCGTCAGTTTCCGGACGCGGCGCCCGATTCCCGCCGGAGCGCACGTGGAGCTGATCATCTACTGGCCGGCGTCGCACGGCGACCTGTACCCGGTGGAACTCCAGGCGACAGGGCTGGTGGTGCGGAGCACCGCGACCCGGACGGCGGTGGCGATTACGGCGCACCGGTTCCGGATCGATATGACGCCGGCGGCTCCGATGGGCGCGACCGCCTGAGGGGGCAGTTAACGGTAGTACCATACGGGTTCACAAGGAGCCCGGATGTCGACTACCAGCGCCGCGGCATCGGCACGCCTGCCGGATAACGCCTACACCCCGCTGCCAGCCGGGACCACCTACCAGCCGATCGTACCGGCCACTTCCTCACCCGCCGAACTCACCCCGCGTTCCGTGGGATGGGGCGTGCTGCTGTGCGTGATCTTCACGATCGCCAGCGCATACTCCGGTCTCAAGGTCGGGCAGGTGATGGAGGCGGCGATCCCGATCTCGATTCTGGCGATCGGGCTGGCGCGGGCGTACCCGCGGCGGTCGACGGTGCTGGAGAACGTGATCGTCACCGGAATCGGCGGATTGGCGGGCAGCGTGGTCGCGGGCGCCATCTTCACGCTGCCGGCGCTGTACATTCTGAAACTCGACCCGCATCCGCTGCAAACGATCGCGATTTGCGTGGCGGGCGGATGCCTGGGGGTGCTGTTCCTGATCCCGCTGCGACGGTACTTCGTACGCGACCTGCACGGAAAACTGCCGTATCCGGAGGCGACCGCGATCACCGAGGTGCTGGTCACGGGGGAGAAGGGCGGGTCGCAGGCGAAGCTGCTGTTGCAGGCCACGCTCATCGCCGGGATTTACGATTTCTTCGTCACGACATTTCAGGTCTGGAAGGAGTACGTGGACTTCCAGTTTCTTCCGGTGATGCGCGCGCTGACGGATAAGGCGCGGGTGGCGGTCAGCTTCGATGCGATCAGTTTCATTCTGGGGCTGGGCTACGTGATGGGGCTGCGCAGTTCGATGATCCTGTGCGCGGGCGGCGTGCTTTCGAACCTGGTGCTGGTGCCGCTGGTATGGATGATCGGGAGCGAACACACGGCCGCGGTCTATCCGGGCACGATCCCGATCGCGAAAATGACGGCGGCGGGAATCTTCCGCAACTACGTACGGTTCGTGGGAGTGGGGGCGATTGCGACGGCGGGCATCTTCGGCATACTGAAATCGCTGCGGATCGTGGCCGGATCGTTCGGGCTGGCGCTGAAGGCATTCCGGTCGGGCGAGAGCGCGTCCGGCGAGCGGACGGATCGCGATATCCCGGTGGTGACGATTCTGGCCGGGATCGCGATCAGCGGGGTCGCGGTGGCGCTGCTGCTGGGCAGCCTGCCGGCATCGCCCGCGGCGCTGGCAGCGGGGATCGTGCTGACGCTGGTGTTCTCCTTCTTCTTCACGTCGGTCGCGGCCAACGCGATTGCCACCACGGCGCGCAATCCGGTTTCGGGGATGACGATGCTGACGATCATCATTTCGAGCGTGGTGCTGCTGCGGTTCGGACTCTCGGGCACGACCGGGATGTTTTTCGTAATGGCCATCGCGGGCATGGTGTGCACGGCGCTGAGCGTTTCCGGGCAGGCGATCACGGATTTCAAGACGGGGTACTGGCTGGGGTCGACGCCGGCGGCGCAGGAGAAGGTGAAGTTCCTCGGGGTGATCGCGGCAAGCGTGGCCGCCGGACTGACGATCGTGATGCTGGCAAAGACGTTTCAGTTCGGGGAAGCAGTGGCGGGCGATCCGCGGGTGGTGCTGCCTTCGCCGCAGGCGTCGATCATGAAGGCGCTGGTCGAGGGCTTCATGAGCCGGCAGCCGGTGGCGTACCTGCTGTTCGGCGCGGGCGGAGCGATCGCGGTGGCGATGGAGATGCTGGGCGTGCCGGCGCTGATCTTCGCGCTGGGGATGTACCTGCCGCTGGAGCTGAACACTCCGGCGCTGGTTGGGGGAGCGCTGGCGCACTTCCTCGGAAAGCGAGACGCGGGTGTGCGGGAGCGCGGCGTGATCATTGCCAGCGGATTGATGGCGGGCGGAGCGCTGGGCGGGGTGCTGGGCGCGGCGTGCCGCTTGATTCCGGGGTACAAAGAGGAATGGATTCGCACGCCGTTCTACGGCAATGACGCCATTTCGCAGACGGTGTCGGCGCTCCTGTTCCTGGCGCTGTGCGGATACGTGTGGTTCGGCTCGCAACGGAAAGGACACGGCACGCAATGACCTTTGAAGAAGCCATCGGCAACGCGATTCTGGGGATCGATACGGTTTGGGGCGGCGACGTGATGAGCGCGTCGGGCACGGGGCGGTTCATCGCGGACTCGTGGTTCAGCGACGCGCCGCTGCCGGCAGCGTACACGGACCGGGCCGCGGGGCGGGTGCGGGCGACGGGCGGTGTGGGTGCGCAGCAGCCGGATACGGGCGCGATCGACGAGTATCTGGGGCGGGTGGATATTCCGGGCGCGATGGCCGCGGTACGGCGCGCGGCCGGGACGTTCGAGCCGCTGCGCCGGGACTACCTGGAAGGGCTGGTGGTGTGCTTCGAAACCATGTGGGACCTGGCGATGGAGATGCTGGGGCGGGGCGCGCCGGTGGCGTACGAGCGCTGCGTGGAAGCCTCGACGGGGCACGCGCCGGAACCGTCCGACCCGGCGGCGCATCGCGAGCGGCTGGCCGAACTGCTGGGCGTGGCGGGCAGCGACGCGGGGCGGCTGCTGGAAGCGTCCGACGCCTGGCGGAAACGGCACCACGCGCCGATGGCCGGAGTGGGACTGCTGGGCGCGGCGACCATCAGCTACTTCGATGAACTCACGGTGCGCCACCTGCTGCCGCACCTGCCGCTCGAACTGCACGAAGTGCCGCGGGCGAACATCGAGTTTCTGCCGATCCGGGACGCGTGGTTTTCCGGGTCCATGAACTACCTGGGCCGCAAGCGGCGCGCCAACGGGCGTCCGGAATATGAGGCGACGTACGAGATCAACGCCGCGCTTGAAATCTCGCTGCCGGAATTTTTCCAACTGGTGAGCCACGAAGTGGTGCCCGGCCACGTGACCACGTTCGCCTACTTGCAGAACCTGTTCCATCGCGGGAAAGCTGGGTTCGAAGCCAGCGTGCTCACGATGAATACGCGCGCGGCCACGCTCTTCGAAGGCATCGCGAACAACGCGATTCTGATGGCTTACGGGGCGATGGAGCCGGCCGGGCTGCCGGACCGCGATCTGGAAGCCGGTGTGCTGCTGGCGCTGCTTCAGGACGACGCCAAGAATCAATCCTCGTACCTGACGTGGGGCGAAGGCGCCGCGCAGGGGGATGTGGCGGCCACGCTGCGCCGCGACTTTCTGGTGACCGAGGAGCGCGCCGGGAAACTGAGCGGCGCATGGGGACGGCATCCGCTGCTGGGCCGGATGTATCTGCCGGCGTACCGCGCCGGGACGCGGAAGGTCGCGGAGTTGCGGCGGCGGCATCCGGCGGACCGCATCATCCCGGCGCTGTACGGCGCGCTGGGAGTGGTGGATATCGTCACGATCGACCGGGCGCTGGCGGGATAGAGGGCGCTACTTTTTCGCCAGCCCCTCGACGAGCATGGGAGCGAGATCGGCGATCAGGAGCGCGCCGGGATTGTCGGGGGACCAATCCGGCTGGGCCATTCCATCGACGGTGATGGCGATCGCAATCTTGCCGCCCTTGGAATAGACCAGGGCCACTTCGCTGCGCAGGGCATCGAGCGCGCCGGTCTTATTGGCGATGGGGATGCCCGGCAGTTTGCGCCGCACGCCGTCCGAATCCTGGCAGCGCTGCATCACCTCGAGGATTTCGGCGGAATCGCGCGGGCTGACGATTTCGCCTTTGTCGAGGCGTTGCAGAATGGCCACCATGTCGCGCGGCGTGGATCTGCCGATGCCGTATTTTTCGTTCTCCGGCAGCCGTCCGGCGGCGGACCAGCCTTCGGCTTCCTGGAGCACGGCGCCATCGCCGCGGATTTTGCGCATGGAGCGCGTGGCGGGGAGCCCGATGCGGTCGAGGTAGGCGTTGACGGCGTCGGCGGTGAAGCGCTCCAGCACCATGTTGGTGGCGGTGTTGTCGCTGAGCACGATCATGAGGTTGGTGATGTCGCGCAGGGGCAGTTGCACGCCATCGGAGATTTCGCTGCCGAGGATGCCGGAGCCGCTGACTTTGTCCCGCGGGCGCACGGTAAGGACGCCGGTCCAGGTGGCCTTGCCCGAGGCGACGAGGTCGTGCACGGCGCAGAGGATCGGCAGCTTGATGGTGCTGGCGGTGCGCACGGGATCACCGGCGCGGATGGCGAGTTCCGCGCCGGTTTCGAGGTTCCGGGCATAGAGCGAGACGTGCGCGGGGAAGGCCGCAATCCGCGCCTTGACCGCGTCCTGCCAGGTTTCGGCGGGGAGCGCTCCCGCGATCAGGATGAGGGCCGCAGCGAGTCGCATGATTTCCTCCTGTGGGTTATTGGCGGGGATCGGGGCGCACGACGATGTCGCGCTCCATGGCGTGCCCATCCACCGTGAGGCGGGCGCGATAGGCGCCGGGCGGCATCCATTCGCCCTGCGCGCCGGGCGTGTCCTGGTAAATCGCGGAGATGGGGTACTCGCCGCCGAAGCGGCGGCGCGCGCTTTGGGTTGGTGCCGCGTGCAGGTCCCAGACGAAGCGGTGCATGCCGGCGGAGGCGGGCAGCGGCTGGAAGGGGCGGATCCAATACGTGGGTACGTTGAGCGCCGGGTCGGGCGGCTCGGGGTGGTCCGCGCTCGAATAGCGGCGCAGCAGGGCGCCGGTGCTATCGAGGATTTCGAGGGTTACCGGCGAGGGCGCGTCGCGGGGCAGCCAGTAGTAGAGCACGGCTCCATCCGGCGGGTTCTTGCCGGCGGGTTCCTCGGGCGGTAGCGGCGTGTCGGTGTTGGTATTGCGATCGAAGCGATAGACGGGGCGGGGAACGAAGAAATGGGCGCCGGAAGCGATCTCCGGGGTGAGTTGCCGGAGCGGGGAGATGTCGTCGAGAATCCAGAAGCCGCGGCCGTGGGTGCCGATGACGAGGTCGCCATCGTGCACGGCGAGGTCGCGGATGGAGGTGGCGGGCATGTTCAGGCGCAGCGGCTGCCAATCGCCGCCGTCGTTGAAGCTCACGTAGACGGCGAGTTCGGTCGCGGCGAAGAGGAGGCCCTTGCGCACGGGGTCTTCGCGCACGGCGTTGACGGGCGCATCGGGGAGGCCGCGTACGGTTTCCTGCCAGGAGGCGCCGCCATCGTGGGTGCGCCAGATGTGGGGCTTGAGATCGTCGAGGCGCAGGCGATTGACGGCGGCGTAGACGGTGGAGTCGTCGAAGTGGGAGGCGTCGAGCTGGGCGATCTTGCTCCAGGGCGCGAGGGCGGGGGGCGTGACGTTCTTCCAGGTTTTGCCGCCGTCGCGCGTGAGGTGGATCAGGCCGTCGTCGGTGCCCGCCCAGATAACGCTGACGTTGAGGCGGGAGGGCGCGATGGAGTAGACCACGCCGCGGCGGGTGGCTTGTTTCCGGGCGTCCTCGGGGTAGGCGGCGACGCTGGGCGGCAGATCGTAGGTTTCGCGCGAGAGGTCGGGGGAGATCGGCTCCCAGTTCTCGCCGCCGTCGGTGGTCCTGAGGACCACTTGCGCGCCGAGGTAGAGGACGCGCGGGTCGACTTCGCTGAACAGCAAGGGCGCGGTACGGAGGTAGCGGTATGTGCCGCGCGGGGGCACCTCCTTCACCTCGCCGGTGATCCTGTTGTAGCGGGCGACGCGGCCGCCGTAGATGAGGTTGGGATGGAGCGGGTCGGGCGCGACGTAGGCGTACTCCTCGGCGCCGACGGGATGCCATTCGCGGAAGGTGATCTGGCCGTCGTTGCCGCGGCTGGCGACGCCGGCGGAGCCGCTCTCCTGCTGCCCGCCGTAGACCCAATAGGGCACCTGGTTATCGGTGATCACGTGATAGAACTGGGCGGTGGGCTGGTTGTACCAACTGCTCCAGGTGCGGCCGCCGTTGACCGAGATGGTGGCGCCCTGATCGCTGGCGAGCAGAAGGATTTCGGGATGCAGGGGGTTGATCCAGATGGTGTGGTAGTCGTCGCCGCCGGGAGCGCCCTTGATGGCGGTGAACGTGGCGCCGGCGTCGGTGGATTTGTAGGTGGAGGTGTTGGCGACGTAGAGCACGTCGTGGTTCACGGGATCGACGCGCACGCAGGCGAAGTCGTCGCCGCGGCCGTAGACGCGGGGTTCGCCGTTGACTTTGCGGAAGGTTGCGCCGGCATCGTCGCTGCGGTAGAGGCCGCCGGCCTGTCCGCGCGCCTGAACCAGCGCATAAACGCGGCTGCCGTCGGAGGGCGCGATGGCGATGCCGATACGGCCGAGCCCGTCCCTGGCGAAGGTGGGGAGACCGGCGCCGGCAGGGGACCAGGTCGTGCCGCCGTCGGTGGAGCGGTAGAGGCCGCTGGCGGGACCGCTGAAGGCGGCGTTCTCCCAGGGACCCTGCTGCGCCTGCCAGAGCACGGCGTAGACGATGCGGGGATCGTGGGGATCGAAGGCGAGGTCGACGGCGCCGGTGAGTTCGTTCCGGTACAGCACCTTCTGGAATGTCTCGCCGCCATCGAGCGAGCGGAAGACGCCGCGCTCGGGGTTCGGGCCGTAGGGATGTCCGAGGACCGCCACGAAGAGGCGGTTCGGGTCGCGCGGGTCGACCAGGATGGCGGGGACTTGCTGGCCGTCGCGGAGGCCGAGGTGGCGCCATGTGGAGCCGCCGTCGGTGGATTTGTAGATGCCGTCGCCCACGGAAAGATCGGGGCGCTGCAGGCCTTCGCCGGAGCCGGCGTAGAGGATGTCGGGGTCGCTGGGCGCGACGGCCACGGCTCCGATCGAACCGGTGGGCTGATGGTCGAAGAGGGGCTGCCAGGTGCGTCCGGCATCGGTGGTCTTCCACACGCCGCCGTTATTGACTCCGATGAAGAAGACGTTGGGCTGGGAGGCGATTCCGGCGGCGCCGACGGTCCGCCCGCCGCGGAACGGGCCGATTTCGCGCCATTGCAGCCCGGCGTAGAGGCGCGGATCGAAGGTCTGAGCGGAGAGCGAGCAGGCAACCAGCAGGAGCAGGGCACGCATACCGCTTATTGTGGGTCACGCGGCGGGGGCGTGTCCAACCGGGGGCTGCGCCGGGGTGTGCGACATGAACGCCAATCGTGAAAATCCTAGCGTAGTAGTACGTCAGGCAGAGCCGCGACCGTTAGGGAGCGTTGGCGTCCACTCTGAATCAGAGTTCTTGA
>JBBIQR010000140.1:0-11956 GCA_037442245.1 Candidatus Solibacter sp.
CGCGGTTAGTGTCCCGGCGCGCGCCCCGTCGAATCGCGCAGCACGAATTCGGGGTCGATCACCATCTCGTGCTCCGCCACCGTCGCCTTGTCCGTCTTCGCCAGCAGCGCGTCCGCCACCAGGTGCCCGATGCGCTCCCGCGGAATGTGTACCGTCGTCAGCGCCGGATGGCAGAACTCGCTCAGCTTGATGTTGTCGAACCCCGTCACCGAGACATCCTGCGGCACCCGGATGCCCCGCTCGCGCAGTTCCCGCAGCACCCCCACCGCCATCACGTCGTTCACGCACACGATCGCGGTCGGCGTCTCGCCCGTTGCCAGCAGCGCCCGCGTGGCCAGCCGTCCCCCGTCCAGCGTATCCGCGTCCGCCGCCGTCCGCACCGCCGTATCCGGATACCGCGCCGCCGCGTCGATCACCGCCCGCGCGCGCTCGTTCAGCGGCCCGAGCATCGCATGGTGCCCCACGAATCCCAGGTTGCGGTGCCCCAGGCTGTACAGGTAGTCCAGAATCTTTTCGATGCCCCGCCGGTAATTCACCCGGATATTCGTCACGTTCTGCCGCGGCGCGCCCACGTCGTAGAACACCACCGGGATGCCGCTCTCGTTCAGTTCCTCGATCAGCGCCGGCTCCATCTCCGACACAATCGCCGCCAGCCCCGCCACCCGCCGCCCGATCATCAGCCGGATGCTCGATACCAACTGCTCCGCGCGGTAGTCCGTGTTCGCCACCACCACCTCGTAGCCCGCGTTGTGCGCGTCGCTCTCCACCGTCTTATAGATGTCGAAGAAGAACGGGTTCTCCAGGTTCGAGAGAATCATCCCGAACGTGCGGCTCTTCCCCCCCGCCAGATTCCGCGCGTGCAGGTTCGGATGATACTTCAGCTCTTCGATCGCCTTCAGCACCCGCGCCCGCGTGGACGTCTTCACCACGCTCGCATTATTCAGCACACGCGAAACCGTCGCCGTGGACACCTTCGCGCGCCGGGCTACCTGTTCCAGGTTCATGAATTCTACATTGTACAAACTATAACGATTACGTGACGTTCCAGTACACCGAGTAGCGTTTGCCGAAGATCGAATTCAGCGGCGCCAGCGTCACGTCCCGCGCCTGCCCGCTCGTGCGGAACTCCAGCGGCCCATTCCCCGGCCGGATCCACGACGCCGTCTCCCCGCCCCGCGCCTGAAACCCCGGAATCTCGATCGGCGCGCGCTGCGGACGCGGCGCGTTCGGCCCTTCCTGATTGCCCTCCGTCAGCCCCTCCGTGCCCAAATCGCCCGCCAGCACCAACGGCCCGTAAAGGAACGCCTGCATCGCCGCATCGTCGGGCATCGCCTCCACCGCGAGCCGCATCGGTAGCGCCAGTTCGATCCGGTCGCCCGCCTTCCACGCGCGCGTCAGCGTCAGATAGCTCCCCGGTGTCGGCGTCGCGTCGATGGCCCGACCGTTGATCTTCGCGCTCGCCCCCCGCGTCCACCCCGGAATGCGCAGCCGCAACGCCACCGGCGCCGCCCCCGCCGCCACCACCGTCAGCGCCGTCCCCGCCTGCTCCGGAAAGCGCGTCTCCTGCCGCAGTTTCAGCCCGCGCTCCGCCCAATCCAGTTCGCTCGCGATGAACAGGTTCACGTACACGCCGTCCCCGTCCTGCCAGTAGATGCTGTCGTTCAGCTTCGAGTACTCTTCCACCCCGGTCCCCGTGCAGCACCAGAACGATTGGTCCTCCGTGTTGAACGTCTTCCACGCCCCCGGCGTCAGCGACAGGTAATACTGCGTGTGCCCGCTCCCCGGATGAATCGTACCCAGCCGGTGATTGTACAGCGCCCGCTCGTAGTAGTCGAAGTACCCCGGCTCCCCCGTCCACCCGTAAAGCTGCCGCGTCAGCTTCAGCATGTTGTATGAACAGCAGCACTCCGCCGTCGCCACGCTCCGCTTGAGTTCCGCCGCCAGCCGCCGCGGCTGCGCCAGCCAACCCTCCCCGTTGCTCGTCCCCGCCGTGACGTAGCTGCGCGCGCTCGTGACCTCGTACCAGAAGAAGTCCGCCACGTCGTGAAACCGCATGTCGCTCGAGATCCGCCACCGCTCCGCCGCGCCGATCACCTGCGGGATATGGGTGTTCACGTGCAACCCGGTGAGTTCGTCGCGCCGCAGCCCGAGCGGGTTGAAGAAAATCTTCTTCGTGAACCGGTCTCCGGCTTTCGCCCACCGCTCGTCCCCGGTCGCCGCCGTGAGTTTGTACAGAATATCGTTCATCCCCCCATACTCGGTGTTGAGGATGTCCTGCATGTGCTCTTCGCTCTTGCCGCGCGTCCAATCATCGGCCCAGTTGGCCATGCCCTCGAGCACTCCCAGCGCCTGCCGGTTGCCCGCCAGGGTGTACTGATCGAGCATCCCCGCCATGATCTTGTGAATCGTGTAGAACGGCGCCCACACCGGCTTGCGGGCGTCGAGGCGGTCGAACCACTCCGTCGGAAACGCGCTCAGGTACCCGCCCGCGCCCAGTTTGCGCTGGCATTGCGCGAGCGCGTCCACCATCTCCTCGCCCTTGGCCTTGGCCTCCCGGTCGCCCATCCCGGCGTAACTCTGCGCCAGCGCGGAAAGGTGATGCCCCGTGAAGTGGCCGCGCAGTTCGCCGCGGCTCCCCTGCCGCGGTTGCGCCGCATCGAACGCGACATACTCTTCCCACCCGCCCAGCGCCGCCGCGCTCGACGGCAGTCCCGCGTTGAGGCGGAAATTATGCACCAGCCGGTCCGCCGCCAACCGGCTCATGTACCCGCGATTCCACTCCGCCGCGTCGAGAAACGCCGAGGGCAGCAGCCGCACCTGCGTCATCGCGAACGGCCGCACCTTGACCGGCGCATCCTGGCGCCGGAACTCGATCGGCCCCTGGAACGGCAGCACCGTCTCCATCGTCCCCTGCCGGCGCTGCTGCGGCGGCGGTGCGGTTGTGGCAGCCTGTTGCGCGCCTGCGATCCCGGCGGCGGCCAATCCGGCGAACGAACGGCGGGTATGTTTCACGCGGAACACCTCGTAATCGGCTCTGGAAACGGTTTCAGTATGTCACATCGAAAACCGCCTGGAACGCCCGCACCGTCGCCTGCAAACCGGCCACCCTCGTCTGCTGTGCGAGAATCGAATCGTGCAGACCTACGCAGTGGTCATCCATGAAGATCCGGATGGCGGCTATTGGGCCGAAGTTCCCGCGCTCCCCGGTTGCTATTCGCAGGGCGAAACCATCGACGAGTTGAAGGCCAACATCCGGGATGCCATCGCCGGTGTCCTCGACGTGCTGAGAGAGCAGGGGCGGGAGCCGGACGCCAGGATTCAGATCCTGGATGTGGCGGTGTGAAGCCGATCACCGGACCCGAGATGTGCCGGTTGGTCGAGTCGAACGGCTGGACACTCCGGCGGATTCACGGAAGCCATTACATCTACTCCAAGCCGGGTGAACGTAAGGTAATCTCGATCCCGGTTCATCGCAACCAGAGCCTCAAGCCCGGGCTGGCTTTGCGGATTGCGCGTGATGCCGGCTTAAACACCTAGCTCCCGCCCTACTTCTCCAACATCAACCGCATCCCCCAGTCCCCTTCCCCCGGAAAATCCGGCAACTGCACCACTCCGATCGCGCTTGACCGCAACCGCCCCCCTCCCGCCGCCTGCCACGTCCCCTCCCGCGGCTCGAACCACTCAGCCCGGTACGCCGCGTTCAACGCCGCGCCCCGTATCTGGCTCCGCGGACACCCCTTCTCGAAATACACCAGGAACACCCCGCGATCCGCCGTCCGCGCGCAGTAAGCCCATCCCTCATACCCGCGCAGCACCTGCGTCCGGTTCGGCGACACCAGGTCCGCATCCGGCGCCAACTCGCGATACCGCGTCCCGATCGACATCGCGAACTCCCGCAAGTGCCGCATCTGCCCGCCCGACCGCCACTGGAACGCCTCCCACATCTTCACCGGCGCCGCCGCTTCGATGTCCGCTCCCCAGATGCCCTCGGCGCCGTACACGTGTCCCGCGAATCCCCCCGAAAGAAAACTCCCGTACATCGCCGACCGTACATACTGATCGTCCAACTCCGTCCCGCCCTTCGCTCCGTACTGATATCCGCGCCCGCCCCCCAGCGACCGCGCGTCCGTGTACCCCGCGTAGTACGGCTCCCCGTTCAGCGCCGGACGCGGATGCGCCGCCCGGAAAATCTCCGTCAGATACCAGTAGTTGTTGTGCTCCCGCATGTTGCCCGTCTGGTGCAGCGTCACCCACGAGTCGTCGCCCCAATTCTCCAGCGTCGACGGATTCGCGTTCGCCGAAAGCAGCGTCCCGAACGGCGGCGGACCGTACTTCTCCATCACCATCCGGATCGCCTTCGCGAATTCCTCCGGACCCACCGTCTCGCTGATGATGTCCAGGTGGATCGGACTCAGCACCGTCTGGTTCGCCTGATACCGCGCCCACACGTACTCGATGAATCGCGCATACGATGCCGGCCACTCTTAATACTTCGACCACAGCAGGCTCGCGTCGCGCCGCGATACTTCGAGGAACACCACAAACCCGTTCGCGTTCAGATAATCGATCTTGCGGTCGATGTACTGAAAGTACGCCGGGTTCACGCGGTCCACGTCCGGGAACATATTCTCGTACCCCGGCACCTTGCCCGGAAACGCGAACGGCCGCCCGCCCTCGTTGTCCATGTTTTTCGCGCTCCCCGTGCCGAACTCCACCCACGCCGAACGCACCGTCGTCTTCGCCGCGTCGTTCATCGTCACGCGCCACGGCTGCCCGTCCGTCATCCAGTTGGGAAACGCGGCGATCATGTTCACCCAGTTGTAGCCCTGCTGCTTGCGGTACCGCACGTAATCCTGGAAGCCCGCGTCCGGTCCCGGCGCGCGCTCGCGCCCGTCGTCGTGCCAGCGGAAGCGGTTCGTCCCCAGCGCCCACCACGTGTCGCCGACAGCGAAGAACGGCGTGCCGTCGGCGTGTTCCAGCGCGTGCCCGTTCGCGCTCGCCCGCGGGAACCCGCGCCGCAGCGGCTCGGCCTCCTTCTCCGCTTCACTCCACGCCACCGCGGTGAACGCCCCGCTCTTCGTGAGCCCCGGATCCGCCGGCGCCGACCCGCTGCGCCACCGCCACCGCCCCGGTTCCGTCGCCACCACCCGCACGCGGAACGTCGCGCCTCCGTCCCAGAACCCGTACACGCGCTTGTGAAAGTTCGGCCCCGCCAGGTCCACCCACACCGTCACGTCCGTGTACGGATTCGCATACGTCCGCGCCGCCGTCAGGGTGATCTCCTGCTTCTCCCACGGATGCGCCGCCGCGCCCCACAACGCGCCGCCGCCAACCAGCACCGCCAGTCCCAGCCGGAGTCTCATGCCGCGCCTCCAGCCGCCACCATAGCAGGCTGGCTCGCCCCGCGCGCTCCCCTACGGCAGCGGAATCTCGAAGTACAGCAGTTCCTTGCCCGTGGCCGCTTCCCGAATCCCGCTTACGTAAATCGTCGCCCCCGGACGCAGGGTCGTCTGAAAGTAGACGAACCCGCTCGCCCCGTTCCCCGCCGGCAGCATCTGCGCCGCGAACCCGCGCCCTTCCACTTCCCACGCGTCCAGCGGATTCTTCTTCGTCTTGATCACCTTGATCTTCGTCCCCGGCGGCCCCCCGATCATGTTCGGCCGCTGCGGACCCCGCACGTAGCGCACGTCCCGCGCCGGCGTCGCCTCCACCCGCTCCCGGTTCGGCCCCAGATACTCCACCTGCATGTTGCTCAGCCGCAGCGCCTGCCCGCTGTCGTTCTGCATCACCAGCAGCACCGGCAGCACCCCGTACTCGTTCGGATCCAGTTTCCCGAACGCCGCCTTCAGCTTGTCCGTATCCACATACGGATCGGCTGCAATTGTGATCTGCTGGTTGGTCTGGTGGGCCGCGTAACTTGCGGCGGGCTGCGCTTTAAACGGGGTCTCCTTGTCCGCCGCCCATACCGCCGTTATACTCAGTACAAGAGCCAAACGTTTGAAAACAAAAGGCATCTACTTCCTCTATCGCGTCCTTCAGGCGTTGGCGCTGCCCTTGCTCCTATTGTATTTCCTGTTTCGCGGGCTCGGGAACCGCACCTATTGGAGCAGCCTGCCCCAGCGCTTCGGCTTCCTCCCGCACTCATTCACTCAGACTGCTCCTGGTGCCATCTGGTTGCACGCAGTTTCCGTCGGCGAAGTCCTCTCCTGCCTCGAACTCCTCCGCCGCCTCCGCGCCGCCTTCCCCCACGCCCGGATCTTCGTCTCCACCTCCACCATCGCCGGACGCGCCACCGCCGCCGAAAAACTCCGCTCCCTCGCCGACGGCGTCTTCTACGCGCCCGCCGATTACGTCTGGGCCGTCCGCCGCGTCCTCCGCGCCCTCCGCCCCAGCCTCGTCCTCGTCGCCGAAACCGAAATCTGGCCCAACCTCTTCCGCGAAGTCCACCGCACCGGCGCCCCCCTCGCCATCGTCAACGCCCGCATCTCCGACCGCGCCCTGCCCCGCTACCGCCGCTTCCGCGCCATCTTCCCCGCCGTCCTCGCCCACGCCGATTCCATCCTCGCCCAGACCGAACCCATCCGCGCCCGCTTCCTCGAACTCGGCGCGCCCCCCCACCGCGTGCACGTCGCCGGCAACTTCAAGTACGATTTCGAGGCCCGCCCCGCGCCCCCCGATTCCCCCGTCGTACAGTGGATCTCCCGCATCCAGCCCGCCCGCGTCTTCATCGCCGCCAGCACCATGCCGCCCGCCGCTCCCGGCGACCCCGATGAGGACGACGCCGTCATCGCCGCCTGGCTCCAACTCCGCGAGCGCCTCCCCGATCTCGCCCTCATCCTCGTGCCCCGCAAGCCCGAGCGCTTCGACTCCGCCGCCGCCCGCCTCGCCGCCGCCGGCATCCCCTTCGCCCGCCGCTCCGCTCTCGCCGCTTCCACCGCCCGCGTGCTCCTGCTCGATTCCATCGGCGAGCTCGGCCCCCTCTTCGCTCACGCCGATGTCGTCTTCATGGGCGGCACCCTCGCCCGCCGCGGCGGCCACAACATCCTCGAACCCGCCCTCTTCGGCAAACCCGTCGTCACCGGCCCCCACATGGAGAATTTCCAGGCCATCGCCGACGATTTCCGCGCCGCCCAAGCCCTCGTCGAAATCCCCTCGCCGGACTCGCTCGCCGCCGCCGTCGAAAACGTCCTCCGCGATCCCGCCTCCATCGGCGAACGCGCCCGCGCCTGCGCCCTCGCCAAACGCGGCGCCACCGCTCGCGCCGTCGCCGAAGCGAGTGCCCTCTACGCCATCCCCCGCTACCGCCCGGCCATGCCCTGGTACGCCCTTGCCGCCGCGCTCGCCGCCCTGGGGCGCTTCGAGGCCCGCCGCCGCGCACGACGCGACTTCCTCCGCCGCCGCAAACTCCCCGTCCCCGTCATCAGCGTCGGCAATCTCTCCATGGGCGGCAGCGGCAAAACCCCCTGCGTCCTCCGCCTCGCCGAACTCCTGCGCGACCGCGGACTCCGCCCCGCCATCCTCACCCGCGGCTACGGCCGCTCCTCCCCCGTGAAATCGCTCGTCCTCGCCCCCGGCGCGAGCGCCCGCCCCGAAACTACCGGCGACGAACCCCAGATCTTCCTCAACTCCGCGCTCGCCCCCGTCGGCATCGGCGCCGACCGCTATCAGACCGGAACCGAACTACTCCGCCGCTTCGATTCCGGCGTCATTCTGCTCGATGACGGCTTCCAGCACGTCCGCCTCGCCCGCGACCTCGATATCGTTCTGATCGATGGCGTCGATCCCCTGCGCGGCGGCGAAGTCTTCCCCCTCGGACGCCTCCGCGAACCTCTCTCCGGTCTCGCCCGCGCCCACGCCGTCGTCATCACCCGCGCCGACGTCTCCAGCCTCGTCCCCGCCATCGAGCGCGCCGTCCGCGCCGTCAACCCCACCGCCCCCATCGTGCGCGCCCACGTCGAGCCCGAAGCCTGGGTCGAGCAATGCAAGGGCACCCTCCACCCTCCCGCCTCAATGGCCGGCGTCCGCGCCGGAGCCTTCTGCGGACTCGGCAATCCCCAGGGCTTCCGCCGTACCCTCGAGCGCATCGGCGTGACCCTCGTCGATTGGATCGAGTTCGACGACCACCACCGCTACACCCCCGCCGAACTCCGCCGCGTCGCCGGACACCTCCAGGCCGCCGGCGCCACCGTCATCCTCACCACCCAGAAGGACGCCATCAACCTCTGCGACGAAACCCACGCCCTCCTCGGAACCCTCCCCCTCTACTGGCTGAAAATCGGCATGCGCTTCGACAACGAATCCGCCTTGCTCCCGTAGCGCAGGCCTCCTGGCCTGCCCCTTGCTAGAGTTTCCCCGCCTCTTCCCCCCCCCGATTGCGCCACACCGCGCAGTTGGGTGCGCCAGGTAGCGCAGACGAAGTCAGACTAAAAACAGATTTTAAGATCCGATAATCTTTTATCCATGGCATTTCACTTGCTCCACTGGCGCAGCGGAAAAGGAGCACTTCGTGCGTCTTGATTCTTTGCGCAGAGCAGCCACGGTCGTTTCCCTGGCGCTCGTAGTAACCGTGGCCGCGGTTCTATCCGCGGACACAAGACCGGCGTTCACGAAATACGAAAAATCCTACTATGCCAACCCCAGTCTGGTCAGCTTCGTACGGCCAGGCCTGGTCCTCAGCGTCCTCTCCGCCGCGATCTCCGCGGATGGAACCATCAAAACCCAATTCACCCTGGCCGACGCCAGGGGCCTGCCCCTGGATATGGATGGAATCGCCACCCCCGGTGCGGTTTCCGTTCAGTTGGTGGCCGCCACCATCCCCAAGGGCCAGCAACAGTACACCGCCTACACCACGCACTTCGTGGGTCCTCCCTCAACCAGGTTGAGCGGGAACCTGCCTCACGCCGATATCGGCGGCGTCTTCCGGAAAGTGGCCGACGGCCAGTACGAGTATACGTTCGCCACCAAAGCGCCCGCCGCCTTCGATCCCGCCGCCACCCACACCGTCGGCGTCTTCTCCTGGCGCGACCTCACCGAGTTCGGCCTCGGAACCCAGTACGCCTCCGCGGTCTTCACCTTCGTGCCGAACGGCTCCGCCGTCACGGTCACCCGCGATGTGATTCGCAGCGCGTCCTGCAACCAGTGCCACACCGCCATCTCCTATCACGAAGGCCGCCGGCAGGGCCTCGAACTCTGCATCCTGTGTCACACCCCGCAGAACCAGGACCTCAATACCGGCGAAAGCCTCGATTTCCGTTCCCTGATTCACAAGCTTCACACCGGCACCGACCTCGACAGCGTCCAGGCCGGCGGAACCTGGGTCATCTCCATTCATGACTTCACGGACACCCAGGACTTCTCGATCTTCGAACCCGTGGCCCAGGCCAGGGACTGCCAGAATTGCCATCAGCCCGGACCCGCCCAGGCCGACAACTGGAAGACCAACCCCAGCCGCGCCGCCTGCGGCTCGTGCCACGATACGACGAATTTCGCCACGGGCGAAAACCACGTCAACCTGCCTGAAATAAACGATTCGCTCTGCGCGAATTGCCACGTTCCCAAAGGCGAACTGCCCCTGGACGCATCCGTGGTCGGGGCTCACACCATCCCAGCCTATTCCAGCACCCTCCCCGGTGTCGTCTTCCAATTACTCCGGGTGGATAATGCAGCACCCGGAAAGAGCCCCACCGTGGTCTTTACCCTCAAGGACAAGTCGGGTAACGCGATACCACCGTCCTCCATGGACCGCCTCGCGCTCGTGATCTCCGGCCCCACCTCCGACTACGCCGGCTGGTTCCAGGAGGACGCACGCCAGGCCCCCGCGGCTGCGGACGGTACCGTCACCTACACCTTCCAAAAACCTCTTCCCAAGACCGCCGCCGGTACCTTCACCGCGGGAATCGAAGGCTACCGGATGCAAACGCTCCTTCCCGGCACCGTGAAAGCCGTGGCCGCCCCCGATGTCGGCGACAACAAGATGCTGAACTTCTCCGTCGACGGTTCGGCCCCGCAGCCGCGCCGGACCATCGTGTCCGTCGCCAAGTGCTATGGCTGCCATCAGCCCCAGCCGGAATGCAACTCCTGCCACAGCAACTCGCTCCACAACGGCGACCGCAATCAGTTCGATTATTGCGTGCTCTGCCACAACCCCAACGAAACCGACCTGGCGCAGCGCCCGCCCGATGCCGGCCCCGCGCAGTCCGTGGATTTCGCCGGCTTGATCCACAAAATCCATACCGGCGAAAACCGCACCTGGCAGACGATTTACGGCATCGGTGGTGTCGCCGACGCTTACCCCACCGTCCGCTTCCCCAGCGATCTCCGCAATTGCGACCTCTGCCACGTCAATGGCTCCCAACAACTGCCTCTGGCTTCGACCCTGCTGCCCATTCAGAACCCGGCCGGGCCCATCCAGGTCATGGGCAGAACCACCGAAGCCTGCCTCGGGTGCCATGACACGAACCCTTCCGCCATCGCTCATGTCGCCGCAAACACCAGCTCCCGGCTAGGGGAAAGCTGCGACGTCTGCCATGGTCCGGACGACGAGTTCTCCGTCGATAAGGTCCACGCGCACTGATCCCATCCCGCCCCGCTCTCGTAGGGTAGGCCTCCTGGCCGGCCTCCTGGCCTACCCTCTCTTCTCCCCTACCGCCCCGAATACCGGTTCGGCCCTCCGGGAGTCGGCACGTGATCGGTCACCTGCGCCCCCATCGCATGCGCCCGCCGCAAACCCGCCCCCACCGTGATGCCCGAACCCGACACCTCCGCGCCCGCCGCGTGCGCCATCTTCAGCGGAGCCGCCACCGTGATCGCGCCCACGCCTCTCCGCGTCACCGCCGCCACCACCGCCGTCTCCGCCTCCGCTCCGCTCCCCACCGTGACCGTCTCCCCCACGCTGAACCCCATCACCGTGGCCACGGGAATCACGTTCGCGCCGGCTTCCACAGCGCTGCCCGCTGTCGTGGCACCCGCCGTCCCCACCTTCGCGATTACCGCGCTCTCCTGCTCCGCGCCCGTATCGATCAGGACCGTCTGCCCCGCGCTAAACCCCGCCACGCTCCCTACCTTGATATTGGTCGCGCCCGCGTTCGCCGCGGCCGCCAGCGTCGCCGCCGCCTGCATCACGAAGTCGCTGCAATTGCTGTCGCTGTCCGCGCCGTCCGGGAATCGTCCCGCGCTGCGGTTGCTCCCCGCGCCCATTCCCGCCGGACCGAAGCCTCCCCATCCCGGCGACACCACCCGGCACCCGCTCTGCCCCGAGCCCGATTCGCCCTGGTAACCCTCCGCCGCCCACGGGTCCGTCAATAGGCCGTAGTTCAGGCTGTCCACCACCAGCCCCGCCCCATCCCGCAGCACCATGTTCCCCGCGCCCGGCGCCAGCACCGGCCCGCCAAACCACAACTCCGGCGCCGGACTCCCCTGGTATCCCGCGGTCGTCACCGCCGCGTCCCGCACCACCGCGTCGATCCCGTGCTCGCGCGCCAGCCCCCGGTCCAGCGTGATCCCCGTGCCCAACGCCTGCACCGGCTCATTGCTCGAGTGCGCAAATGCCGTCGCCGGCGAGAAGCTCACCCCCGTCCCTCGATTGCTGAACGGAAGGTTCGACGCGTGCGCGAACTTGAGCGGCGCGGCCAACTCCAGCCCCGTCCCCAACGCCACCACTTCCTCCCGGCTCAGATGATCCCGCGCCAGCGCCGGAGTGAACTCCACGCCCCCTCCGCCCACCGCCGTGATCGTCACCGCCTCGCGGTTCGTCGGACTCCCCACCGTCATCCTGCCTCCCGCCGCGAATCCGTTCGCGCCCCGCACCTTGATGTTCGTCGCGCCCGCGCTCGCATTCGCCGTCAATCCCGTCCGGGTCGCCTGCGTCCCCACCTTCGTCACCGTCACCGTCTCGATCCCGTGCCCTGGGCTGTCGATGTCCAACCGGATCTTGTCCCCTACCGAAATGTTGGCCGCC
>JBBIQR010000141.1:0-11914 GCA_037442245.1 Candidatus Solibacter sp.
GCACGGCCGCTTGTACCTTCCCGATCTTGTTCGCCATGCTGCCGCTGAGATCGACGACGATGCCCAGCGAAACGGGCGCGGTCTCATGGGAAAAAAACACGACTCTCTGAGGACGCTTTGCTTCGGTAACGAGGAAGTCGCCGCGAGTCAGATTCGCTACCACCGCGCCGTGACGATCGGTGACCGTCACCGGCACGAGCACCAGGTCGGCATCCACGCGGACGATCGGCCGGCCTTCGGCGGGGTGGGGACGGAAGGGCAGGCCCTGCGCCAGGACGTTCCCTGCCGAGATCAATCCGAGGATCGCCGCGAAATTCATTTCTCGACCGGCCTTTCACGGTGCGCGCCGCGCCAGGAGACTCATTAGGTGGGCGGAATTGGAGTTGCGGGAGACCGCGGATCCGTACTCATGGGCGAAGGTCTCGCGCACCAGACGACCGCCGCCCGCGCCCGCTCCACAAAGTAGTCCGCCGGCCGGCCGGACTCGAGACGATAGGCGATCAGGCGGGGCACGTTCGGGTAGAGCTGGCCGATATCGATGGTGAGGTCCTCCCCTGGGAGATATTGCGATGATGGAAACTGGAAGCACCGGGGCCATGTTTGCATCCGGCGCACCAACCACTCCAACCCTCTCTCCACGAAGGAGATCCGAGAGGGAGGCTCGGCCGGCCGCATATCCCAATGGCTCAAATGCGGCAGCCGGGGACCGGCGGTGTCTCATGTCCGGCAGGCAAGCCGCGTGGAAGGCCAAATCCTGGGGCCAAGCCGCGGCGGTAACCGATTGAGGAGAAACGGTGTGACCGGATGGTCAGAGGATGGCGCACCGGTTGCCTTTAACACGGAAGAAAACCCATGAACAATGAGGGTGCATTGAGAGCAGGAATCCTGGTCGCGGCCATACTTGCGGTGTCCGCCGCGGCCGAAACCCCTGACCCGCGGGTGCGTCTGCGCGACTTGACAGGCGAAGCCATGAAAAGCAACCCGGAGATCGTCGCCGCGCAGAAGACCTACGAGGCGGCGCGGCAGCGGCCGGCGCAGGAAGGCAGCCTGCCGGATCCGATGATCTCGCTCGGCTACGTCAGCGTCGGCAATCCACTGCCGGGCGCCGGATTGGGCAGCCAGGTGACGTCGAACATTGGCGTCATGTACTCGCAGGAAGTGCCCTACCCCGGCAAACTCAAGCTGAAGGGCGAGATCGCTTCGAAGGAAGCCGATGCCACCTTCCAGCAGTATCAGGCGGTCCAACTCGGCGTGATCTCGCGGCTCAAGCAGGCCTACTACCGGCTGCAGTACACCTACGAGGCGTCAGACCTGCTGGCCCGCAATCGCGATCTGCTCGACCGGCTGGTGAGCGTCACCGAAGCTCGATACTCGGTTGGGAAAGCGGCGCAGCAGGATGTGTTCAAAGCACAGACACAGGTGAGCATTCTTGAGACACGTCTGGTGAAACTGGAGCAGCAGCGTCTGAGCAGCGAGGCGGAGATCGACAGCCTCTTGAACCGGCGTCCGGGAGCGCCTGTCGGCCGTCCGGAAGAGGTCAAGCCGAAGGAACTGGCCGCGACCCTCGAAGAGTTATACGCCGCGGCCGGCCGGAACTCGCCGATGCTGCGCCGGGATCAGAACATGATCGAGCGCTCCGAGTTGGCCGTCAATTCAGCCCGCAAGGAATACTATCCCGACGTGACCCTGACCGGAGGTTACTTCAATCAGGGATCGATGGCGCCCATGTACCAGTTTCAGGCGAGCTTCAAAGTGCCGCTCTACTTCTGGCGGAAACAGCGGGCGGGTGTCAACGAGCAGGTGACCTTGCTTTCCCAGGCGCGCCGCACCTACGAGGCCACGGACCAGGGACTGCACTTCCGCATCCAAGACGACTACACGATGGCGCAGGCGTCGGCGAGGCTCATGAAGCTGTACACGCAGACCGTAGTGCCGCAGGGAAACCTGGCGCTGGAATCGTCGTTATCGACCTACGAGACAGGCGCCGTCGACTTCCTCTCAGTCCTCACCAACTTCACCACGGTGCTGGACTACGAAATGAACTACTACGACGAGGCGCTCAACTACGCGCTGGCGCTGAGCCGTCTCGAGGAAATGACCGGCCAGCCGCTCACGGATTGAGGCAAATGAGATGAAGGCGATTCGCATTCTTGGATTTCTGGCCGTGATTGCCGCCGCGTTCACAGGTGGATACGTGTACAAGGCGGTCAAGGGCGCCGCTTCCGGCGGCAAGAGCGAGCGGAAGGTCCTGTATTGGATCGATCCGATGCATCCTGCCTACAAGTCGGACAAGCCGGGGACTGCGCCGGACTGCGGCATGAAACTCGAGCCGGTGTACGCCGATGGCGGAGGTCCGTCAACGGCGCCTGCCGCCGGGCGCAAGGTGCTGTATTACCGGGATCCGAAGGACCCGAACTACAAGTCGCAGAAGCCTGGATTGAATCCGGAGACGGGCGGCACGCTGGAGCCGGTCTACGCGGACGACATCTCCGCGATGCCGGTGGGCACCGTGCAGATCACCCCGGAGAAGCAGCAACTGATCGGTGTGAAGTACGGCGAAGTCGAGCGCGGCGGCGGGTCCCGAACCATTCGCGCCGTCGGCACGGTGGCGTTCGATGAGACACGGATTCAGCATGTCCACACCAAGGTGGAGGGCTGGATCGACCAGGTGTTCGTCGATTACACCGGGCAACTGGTCAACAAGGGCCAGCCGCTGATGACCATCTACAGCCCGGAAATGCTGGCCTCCCAGAGAGAGCTTCTTCTGGCGGCCAAAGCCCGGGACACCATGAAGAACAATCCTCTGCCGGCGGCTTTCAATCAGAGCGATTCGCTGCTGCAGGCGGCGCGGCGGCGGCTGGAACTCTGGGACCTGAGCGATGCCCAGATCGACCAGGTCCTGAAGACCGGGCAGCCGGTGAAGAACGTCACGCTGTATTCGCCGATCGCCGGCTACGTCACGGACCGCAAGGCGTTCCCGCAGTTGAAGATCATGCCGGATACCGACCTGTACACGATCGTCGATCTCAATCGCGTCTGGATCATGGCGGATCTGTTCGAATACGAAGCCCCGAATATTCACGCGGGTGAGACGGCCCGTGTGTCGCTACAGGCCGTTCCGGGAAAGACCTTCCCCGCGCGGATCAATTACATTCAGCCGCAAGTGGATCCGGCAACCCGCACTTTGAAAGTGCGCCTCGACATGGACAACCCGGGCCTGGTCTTCAAGCCGGATATGTACGCCAGCGTGGAGTTTCAGGTGAACCTTCCGGTCCAGTTGACCGTGCCGGCCGACGCCGTGCTCAACGCCGGCGAACGCAAAACCGTGTTCGTGGACCGCGGCAACGGCTTCTTTGAACCGCGGCAGGTGACCACCGGCATGCGCGACGGCGACCGCATCCAGATTCTCTCGGGCTTGCACGGCGGCGAGCGGATCGTCACTTCCGGCAACTTTCTGATCGACTCCGAGAGCCAGCTCAAGGCGGCTGCCGAGGGGATGGGCGGCATGGCCGGAATGCCCGGCATGAGCAACGAGCCGATGAACGGATCGAAGAAGCAATCCGCACCCTCCGGCGATAAGAACATGCCGGACATGCCGGGCGCGGGAGGGAAGAAGCAATGATCAACGCGATCATCGAGTTCTCGGCCAGAAACAAGTTCATCGTGTTCATTCTGATCGGCGCGGCCGTGATGGGCGGTATCTGGTCGATGCGGAACGTCCCGCTGGACGCCCTGCCGGACCTCAGCGACACGCAGGTGATCGTCTATTCGCGCTGGGATCGCAGCCCCGACATCATGGAGGACCAGGTCACCTATCCGATCGTGACCGCGATGCTTGGGGCGCCCAAGGTGAAGGACGTGCGCGGCTTCTCGGACTTCGGATATTCCTACGTCTACATCATCTTCGACGAGGGCACGGACATCTATTGGGCGCGGTCGCGCACCCTGGAGTACTTGTCCTCTGTCCTGCCCCGGCTGCCGCAAGGGGTCAAGACCGAACTGGGGCCGGACGCGACCGGCATCGGCTGGGTGTTTCAGTACGCCTTGATCGACACCACGGGGAAGCAAAGCCTTGCCGACCTGCGCAGCTATCAGGACTGGTATCTGCGCTACTACCTGAAGTCCGTTCCCGGAGTGGCGGAAGTGGCGCCGCTCGGAGGCTTCGTCCGGCAGTACCAGGTCAACGTGGACCCGAACAAGCTCCAGGCATACAACATCCCGATCGGCAAGGTGGTCGATGCCGTGCGCAGCGGGAACAACGACGTCGGCGGAAGGCTGGTGGAATTCACCGGTGCGGAGTACATGGTCCGCGGGCGCGGCTACGCGCAATCCACCGGCGATATCGCGAAGATCGTGCTCGCGAAGAATCAGCGCGGCGTCCCGATTCGCATTGCCGATGTCGGCGACGTGACGCTCGGCCCCGACATCCGCCGCGGCGTCGCGGACTGGAACGGCACCGGCGACACGGTGGCCGGCATCGTCGTGATGCGCCAGGGCGAAAATGCGCTCCAGGTAATCGACCGGGTGAAGGAGAAGCTGCACGACATCGAAGGCGGCCTGCCTCCCGGGGTGAAGGTCGTGACCGCGTACGATCGCTCCGAGTTGATCCTGCGCTCGATCGAGAATCTGAAGCACACCCTGACCGAGGAACTGATCATCGTCGCCATCGTGATCCTGATCTTCCTTTGGCATGTTCCCAGCGCGATCATCCCGATCATCACGATCCCCGTCGCCGTGATCATTTCGTTCATCCCGATGAAGGCCATGGGGCTGACTTCCAACATCATGTCGCTGGGCGGGATCGCGATCGCGGTCGGGGCCATGGTGGACGCGGCGATCGTGGTCGTCGAGCAGACTCATAAGAAGCTCGAGGAATGGGAGCGGACTGGACGGCGGGAGGACTACCACCGGGTGGTGGTCAACGCCGTCAAGGAGGTGGGCGGCCCCAGCTTCTTTGCGCTCCTGGTGATTGCGGTATCGTTTCTCCCGGTCCTTACCCTGGAAGCGCAGGAAGGCCGGCTGTTCAAGCCGCTGGCTTACACCAAGAATTTCTCGATGATCATCGCGGCGATTCTTGCAATCACCCTCGACCCGGCCATGCGGCTCCTTTTCACTCACATGAAGAACTTCGAGTTCCGCCCGCGATGGCTGGCGCGGGTGACGAACGCAGTGCTCGTCGGCAAGATTCACTCGGAAGAGAGCCATCCCATCAGCCGGATTCTGATCCGTTTGTACGAGCCGGTCTGCGCCTGGTCTCTGCGCTGGAAGTGGTTCGTGATTGGGGCGGCCATCGCGCTCGTCGTCGTGACCGTACCCGTCTTCGAAAGGCTCGGATCGGAGTTCATGCCGCCGCTCGACGAAGGCACTCTCTTGTACATGCCTTCCACGCTTCCGGGGATCTCGGTCACACAGGCGCAGCAACTGTTGCAGGTGCAGGACCGCATCATCAAGCGGTTTCCCGAGGTGCAGTCCATTCTCGGCAAGGCCGGGCGCGCGGAGACGTCCACCGACCCGGCTCCATTCTCCATGATGGAAACCGTGATCGTGCTCAAGCCGGAGAGCCAGTGGCGCAAGGCGGACACCTGGTATTCATCGTGGGCGCCGGAATGGGCCAAGGGCATCTTCCGGCGGTTCACTCCGGATCACATTTCTAACGAGCAACTCGTGGACGAAATGAATCAGGCGTTGAAGATTCCGGGCACCTCCAACGCCTGGACCATGCCGATCAAGGGACGCGTGGACATGCTGACGACCGGAGTGCGCACACCGGTCGGGATCAAGATCTACGGCGCCGATATCAAGCAGATCGAGAATATCGGGACCGGGATCGAAGCCCTCCTCCCGCGGGTACAGGGGACGCGCAGCGTATTCGCCGAGCGGACCAGCGGCGGCTACTTCCTGGATTTCAAATGGAATCGCGACGAACTCGCGCGTTACGGCCTTTCCATCGACGCGGCGCAGGACGTCGTCATGAGCGCGATCGGCGGTGAGAACGTCACCACCACGGTCGAAGGCCGCGAGCGCTACCCGGTGAACGTCCGCTACCTGCGCGATTACCGCAGCGATCCGGATGCGCTCGGCAGGGTGCTGGTTCCGGCCATGGACGGCCAGGCGCAGATACCGCTGTCGCAACTGGCGGAGGTTCGCACGGTAAGCGGTCCGGGAATGCTGCGCGACGAGAACGGGATGCTGAACGGCTACGTGTACGTCGATGTGGCCGGCCGCGATGTCGGAAGCTACGTCGAAGAGGCGAAAGCCGTCGTCCGCAGGAACGTCAGGCTGCCCTCCGGGTACTCGCTGGTGTGGAGCGGCCAGTACGAAGCCATGCAGCGGGTGCGGGAAAAGCTGCAGCTCGTCCTGCCGCTGACGTTGTTCCTGATCGTCATGCTGCTGTACGTGAATACGAAGTCGCTCACCAAGACCGTGATCATCATCCTGGCGGTACCGTTCTCGGCGGTAGGGGCCGTCTGGCTGCTGCACCTGCTGAACTACAACATGAGCATCGGGGTTTGGGTGGGGCTGATCGCGCTGCTCGGCGTGGACGCGGAAACCGGGGTCTTCATGATGCTGTACCTGGACCTGGCCCACGACCAGGCGAAAGCGGAAGGCAGGCTCCGCAGCCTGCGCGATCTGCAGGACGCGATCATGCACGGGGCCGTGAAGCGCATCCGCCCGAAATTCATGACGGTCGCGACCATGTTCATGGGACTGGTGCCGATCATGTGGTCGGCCGGCGCCGGCGCGGACGTGATGAAGCGAATCGCCGCGCCCATGATCGGCGGCATCTTCACCTCTTTCATTTTGGAACTGGTCGTTTACCCTGCGATTTACGAGGTATGGAAATGGCACTTCGAGCTGAAAAAAGAGCTGGCGCAATCCTGATCTCCCTGCTTCTGGCGCCGGCGCTGTTCGGACAACAGAGCTTCGAGTATGAGGCCTGGCATGGGCACTCGCGCCCGCCGCATATCCGCAAGGCCGGCGCCTTCGGAACGCTCACCATCGGCGATACCGGCGTGACGTTCCGGGAGAAGTACCCGAACGGCAAATCGCCGAAGCACCCCCACGCGTGGCAGTGGAACTACCGGGACATCCAGCAGTTGACGCTCTCGCCGAAGTCTCTGACGGTCCTGACCTACCAGGACAACAAGTGGAAACTGGGGGCCGACCGGGGATACGAATTCGACCTGGTCTCCGATCGCACGTTCCTCGCGGCATATCCCGTCCTCAAGAGCCGGCTCGATCAGCGCTTCGTGGCCGCGATCGCGGAACGCCCGGCTACCGCGCTGTGGGAGATCCCTGTGAAGCGCCTGGTTCGATTCGGCGGTAATGAGGGCGTGCTACAGGTTGGGACGGATCAGATCACCTTCCAGTCGGCCAAGAAGGGGGAGTCCCGCACCTGGCGTTTTGAGGACATCGACAACCTCAGCAGTTCCGGGCCGTTCGAGCTGACGCTGGTCACCTTCGAGCGCTCCAGGCTGGACTACGGCAGCCGGAAACAATTCACCTTCGAGTTGAAGCAACGGCTCGATGAGGCAAGGTACAACGATCTGTGGCTGCGGCTGAATCGGTCGAAGGGACTCGATGTCCTGACTGCGTACCGGGAGGCCGGCCGTGAGCGCTGAGGGTTCCTGCGGCGCTGCCCGATTTGAGGCACCGGCCGCGATCGCCTGGACCGCCTCGGGCATCGCGCGGCGCGGTCCGGCCGGCTTCGCGGGCGGAATCCTTGAAAGCACGCGGGTTGCCGGTTCGGCAAGCGCGTTGCAATGAATCCCCGCGACGGAACATCGAAGTCAGCGAAACACGGTGATCCGAACCAGAAGGAGAGCAGACAATATGCGCAAGCTCGTATCGTTTCTTTTTGCCGGGGCGCTGGTTGCGGGTGCGGCGGGTCCGCAGACGTATACTGGCGTGATCACGGACGCCATGTGCGGCAAGGATCACTCGATGATGAAGGTGACTCCCGATTCGAAGTGCACCCGGGAGTGCGTCAGGAGCGGCAGCAAGTACGCCCTGTTCGACGGCAAGTCGGTGTACGTGCTCAGCGACCAGAAGGCGCCGGAGGCGTTCGCGGGGCAGCGCGTGAAGGTCACCGGCACACTTGTCGAGAAGACCGGAATTCTGAAGGTGGACTCGATCAGCGCGGCGGGACAGGGCACGTCCGCGCCGGGCACTCCCCACGCCGGACAGCATCAATGATCGGCCGGCATGTTCGTTTGCGCGCATAAGACGCCGCACAGACAGAATTAGAATTGGTTGAGGAACAGCTCATGACAGGCAGGCGCTGGCTCGTCGGTTTGGTGATGGTGGCAATCGCCGCCGGCCTGGGATACCTCGGGTACGGGACGTACCGGGGCCCTCAGGGCGAGCAGTGTTATGCCTGTCAGCGGGCGGTTCACGCGCATACCAGAACCGTCGGCCTGGTCAACGGGCGATCCCGGGTGTTCTGTTGCCCGGCTTGTGCGCTATCCGAGCACGAGCAGGAAGGAAAGCCGATTCGGGTTACCGAATTGACCGCGTTTCTCACCGGCGCGAAGCTATCGCCCGATGAAGCCTTCGTGGTGCGGGGAAGCGATGTCAATATGTGCGCGCGAACCCAGGATCTTGTGGACTCGGAAAAGCGCCCGGCCGGCGTTCAGTACGATCGCTGCGCGCCGAGCCTGCTCGCCTTCGCGAAGCGGGAGGAGGCCGCGCAGTTCGTCAGCGCGCACGGCGGCGAGGTTTTGCGCTTCAAGGAAATCGTCTCCGCGTTCGCCCATTAACCGGGCGCGCGGTCAGGCTTCCGTTTCGTCGGGCGCGCCGCCTTCTTTGCGCAGCCCGAACTTCTCCATTCGATAGATCAGGGTCTTACGGCTGATATCCAGGTATTGGGCTGCGTGCGTCTGGTTGCCATGGAATTTCTCCAGCGCGCGTACGATCAGTTCCTTCTCGACCGCCTCCAGGCTGATGCCGTGGGCCGGGAGATCGAGGTGCAGCGCCTCTACCGGCTGGCGCTCCCGCCGCAGAAAATCGGGGAGGTCGTTGAGCGTGATTTCATCGCCGCGGGCCAACACCACGATCCGTTCGATGATGTTTTCGAGTTCACGGACGTTGCCCGGCCACGAGTATCCACCGAAGTACGGCAGCAACCGCGCCGGTAGCACCAGTTCCGGCCGCCCCTGTTTATCCTTCGCGTGCAGAAAGAAGTTCTGAACGAGCTCCGGGATGTCGTCGGCGCGTTCGCGCAGCGGCGGCAACTCGAGCGGGATCACGGCCAACCGGTAGTACAGGTCTTCGCGGAATGTGCCGTCTTCCACCATGGCTTGCAGATTCCGGTGCGTGGCCGCGATGATGCGCACGTCGATCTTCGTAACGCCGGTGAGACCGAGTTTCTCGACCTCGCCCTGCTGGATCAGCCGGAGCAGCTTTACCTGCAGCTCGAGGGGCAACTCACCGATCTCATCCAGAAACAGCGTCCCGCCATCCGCCAGTTCGACCTTGCCTCTTTTGTTGGCGAGCGCGCCGGTGAAGGACCCCTTCACATGACCGAATAGTTCCGACTCGAGCAGGTCCTTGGGAATGGCCCCGCAATTGATCGTGACGAAGGGCTTGTCCTTGCGCCGGCTGTTGAAATGAACGGCCTTCGCCAGCAGCTCCTTTCCGGTCCCCGTCTCGCCGTGGATTAAGACGGTGGATGTGGCCTGAGCCGCGCGGCTCGCCATGTCCAGGACGTAGAGCAGCGCTTTCGATTGCCCGAGGATATTCTCAAATCCGTACTTTTTATCGAGGCTCGCGCGCAGCGAACGCACCTCTTCCCGCAGGTCCAGGTGTTCGAGTCCGCGGTTGACGATCATCCGGAGCTCGTCCATGTTCACGGGCTTGGTGATGTAGTCGTAGGCTCCGGCTTTCATCGCCTCGACGGCGTTTTCCACGGTGCCGAAGGCCGTCACCACAATCACCAGGATCTCCGCATAGTCGGCGCGAATCCGCCGGAGCAGATCCAGGCCGGACATCCCCGGCATTTTCAGGTCGGTGATCACCAGATCGGGAGGAAATTCCGCGACCGCCTTCAGCGCTTCATCTCCACTGGCGGCAGAACTCACTTCGAATCCGCTCTGCTGGAGCTGGGCTTGCGTCACCCAGCGAAGGCTTTCGTCGTCATCGACCACAAGGATTCGTTTCCGGGTCAACTGGCTCTCCTCTGGCGCAGCGGTATGACTACGGAGAAGGTCATGCCGCCCGCGGGATTGCGTTCGGGCGTGACAACCCCTCCGTGTTGCGTGACGATCTGGTAGACCACGGACAGGCCGAGGCCGGTTCCCGTATCCTTGGTTGTAAAGAACGGGTTGAAGATCTTGTCGAGGTTCTCCTCGTCGACCCCGGAACCCTGATCGCGCACCGCGATTACGACCGAGGAATCCCGCTGGTGGGCCGACAGTACGATCTCGCCGGGCCCGGGCATCGCCTGCACGGCGTTGATCGTCAGATTGAGGATCACCTGTTTCATCTGTTCCGGGTCGCACTCAAACGGAGGCACGGATGCCGGGACATCCTTGCGGATCGTGATCCCTTTCTGCTCCGCGGAATGGCCGGCGAGACCGATGATCGAGTCGATCAGGCGTGCCGGGTCGACGGCCTGGAACTCCGGCTTGCGCGGCCGGGCGAAATCCAGCAGGTTCGTGAGGAGCCGGTTCAGCCGCTGAATCTCCTTGTGGATGACGGCGAGCGAGCCTTTGCGCATCTCTTCGGAGGTCTGGGGCGATTCGATCAGGTTTGCCGCGCCGTCGATGCTGGCCAGCGGGTTGCGAATCTCGTGGGCCAGGCTCGCGGAGAGCTGGCCGATGGCCGATAGCCGGTCCGCTCTCTTGATTTGTTCGAAGCTGTCCTGCAACTCGCGGTTTACTCTCGCGAGTTCGTCCGAGGTGATCTGGAGCTCGATCCGCTGTTTTCTCCCGACATCGGCCAGCGCGCCGGTCACGGTTCCGACCAGGAAGAACACGATGATCTCGGCATACTGATTCATCGCGTATTCCGGCATGTGATGCCACGCCATCAGGATGTGGGGGATGTAGCAAACCGCGGAACACAGCGACGCCAGCAATCCGCCGCGCCAGCCGAAGAAGATGGCCGCGTAAATGATGGGCAGGTAGTAGAGGCGTTGAAAGAGTTCGTGCCAGAGGATGAGCGAGGGCGACGTGAGGTAATGCAGTGCCGTGGCGATCGCGATTCCGGCGCCCGCGACGGCGATGCGCGTAACGGTTTGCTTGTCCCTCATCTGGCCCTTTTGCCCCACCTCGCTGCTCAGCACCGATCATAGCGCGAACGTGTACAGAGACGATGATTGCGCGGGGGCGGTGTCTGCCTTGCAGTCGCAGTCCATGCAACCGTGGGTTGCGCATATGCCGCAGGCGGCAGCGGCTTGTTTCCGCAGAGCTTCCCGTGCCCGGTCGGGCCTACGCTGCGCGGCGGCGTTGCTGGAGGTGCGGGTCCGCCTCGGCAAGGGCCGGCTCAACAGCGCGCCGACTGTGTTTTGTGACCGAAGGTGGCCGCCATTGTAGCTGCTATCTGGAAGAAGCGGCACGCGGCGGCGTTCAAAAACTCCGGGGTGGCGGCGTTCGTTCTCTACACCTTCGCCATACCTGCATTACGCGACGTTCACGCTTCACGTTCTGGCGTTCTGGAAGCAATGGAAAGGGCGCGGGGTGGGCAAAATTGGGCACAATCCCGAAAACGCCAGATCCGGGGAAACGCGGGACGTATCCGCAATTCAATGAAGGTGAAAGGGCTAGATGGAGCCACCCGCCGGGATCGAACCGGCGACCTGCTGATTACGAAATTCCGTGTCGCGGTCTACGCGATTGATTGAAGTGGACCCCTGGGCTGACACAACCAGTTAACCCACAACCCGCCGAGGGATAGCCGGCGCGACTCATCGCGG
>JBBIQR010000142.1:0-11671 GCA_037442245.1 Candidatus Solibacter sp.
GTGGCTCGGACGGCGCGTCCAGGGGGGGGACGGCCCGGGCGTTTCCCTGCCCGCCGCCGCGCAAACGCCCGCCCCGCGCCCCACCACCGCCGCCGAGGCGCCGAACCGCGACACCAGCTACATCGACGAACACGGCGCCGCCCACATCACCCGCGTCATCCCGGTGCCCGGCGACCTCAGCCCCGAAGCCCGCGCCTTCATCAGCCGCCAGGTGCCCGATCAGGCTCCGACCGAGCCGCTCGAAACGCGCCGCCGCCGCATGGACGAATGGGCCGTCCGCGCCAACGCCCAGTGGAGCAAGCTCTGCCCCAACCGCAGCGAGAAATCCACCCTCGCCGGCGTCCCCGTCCTCATTGTCACTCCGGACAACCGCCGCCCCGCCGATCGCGATAAGGTCCTCATGAACCTGCACGGCGGCGGCTTCAACTCGGACTCCGGCTCCTACGCCGAGTCCATCCCCATCGCCGGCTACACCGGCATCCAGGTGGTCGCGGTCCTCTACCGCCTCGCTCCCGAGCACCCCTTCCCCGCCGCCGTCGATGACGCCGTCGCGGTCTACCGCGAACTGCTCAAAACCCACAAGCCTGATCGCATCGTCATCTACGGCACCTCCGCCGGAGCCATCCTCACCGCCGAAGTGGCGGTCAAACTGAAGCAGCTTGCCCTGCCCATGCCCGCCGCCCTCGGCATCTTCAGCACCCTCGATAGCTTCGCTTACATGGGCGATTCCTGGGCCATCTACACCCTCGGCGGACTCGGCGGCCACCTCGAACCCCCCGGCGCCAAGGTCCACGACTCGGATTACGCCGGCGCCACCGATCCCAAGGACCCCGTCCTCTCCCCCATTTACGCCGATCTCCACGGCTTGCCCCCGGCGCTGTTCGTCTCCAGCGGCCGCGACGCCCTCCTCAGCGCCACCGCCAATCTGCACCGCGCCTACCTGCGCGCCGGCGTCGACGCCCGCCTCGTCGTCTTCGACGCCCTACCCCACGCCTTCTGGTATCAGTCCGCGCTCCCCGAATCCATCGAAGCCAACCACTTCATGGCCGACTTCTTCCGCGCCCACCTGCCCCAGTAGGGTAGGCCTCCCGGCCTACCCTTTGGATCAAACCGAAATCGCGCGTCGCTCCGCCCCGCTCCTACCAGGGCGCCGGCGCCAGCCAGTCCAAAGCCGGCTCGCCGATCGGCGCTCCCGGAGGCGCATCCGCCACCGGCATCACCCGCGCCGCATCCGCCGGACGTTCCAGAAATCGGCGGATGTCCGCCGCCAGCAGCGCGCGCTGCGCCTGCTCCGCTTCGTCCTGCCCCGCCTCGCCCCGCAGCCGCGCGGCCAGTTTCGACAACTTCAGCGCCGCGATCGCCCGTACCTGCGGATTCGGCGCCGCGCTCGCCAGCCATATCACGCGATCCACCAGCACCCGCTCCTCGGCGCGCCGCACCTCCGCCTCGTACGGAGTCGCCGCCTCGCCGCCGAACACCGCTTTCGCCAACCGGTCGACGACCTCTTCCAGCCCCGGCAGCCCCGGCTCCACCGCGTGCTGCGCCACCATCCGCGCCGCCCGGTCCAGTTGCAGCGTGAACCCGATGGTCACGTCCGCCGCGATCGCTCCCGGCGTGATCGGGTCGAACCCGTCGCCCGTCGTCCGCGGAAACAACTCGCGATGCCGTCCGTAGCCCGGCGGGCGCGGCGGAATCGCGTCCAGCACCGCCTTCGGCACCGTGAGTTCCCCCGGCCGCAACGTCGCCGCCAGCGCTTCCAGCGCCTTGCGCTGATTCGCCGCGGACTCCCATTTCACCGGCGTATGTCCGTCGCCCCGCAACGCGTACGCAAAGTCCTGCCCCGCGACCATCGACGCGCTCGCCTCCACCGCGTAGCGGTGATACATGAAGATCGGCACCAGCGGCTCTTCGATCGTCGCCATCGGCGCTCCGTTGCGGATCGTGTGCGCGCCCAACCGCTCGAGCGCCGCCCGCCGCACCTTCATCAGCCGGTTCAGCTCGTCCGCCTGGTTCACTCCGTTCGACCACTGATCCACCCGCGGATGAATGTCCGTGTCCTGGTTGGTGAAGTAGCGCAGATCCTTCGCCCACGCCTCGTCCAGTATGCGGGTCAGCGCACCCTTCTCGTCCCCCTGGGGCAGCACGCGGTATCCGTAGTCGATCGACACCTTGTCCCACTCCCCGATCCGCGCCGGGTAGGCGTGCGATAGATCGATCGAGCCGTCGTCCCGCAGCACCTCCGCCGGATGCGGATAGTCCATCACGCTGATCCAGCCCTGCGTGCTGTCGTAGTAGTTGTGCCCCAGCCCGAGCGTGTGCCCCACCTCGTGCGCCGCCAGTTGCCGGATGCGCGCCAGCGCCGTCTGGTACAGGATCTCCGGCTTCTCGTTACCCGTGGTGTAAGGCGAGAGCAGCCCCTCGAAGATCAGGTAATCCTGCCGGTCGCGCAGCGAGCCCAGCGTCACCGTCGCCTTGATGATCTCTCCCGTGCGCGGATCGTCGACCGTGCCGCCCATGCTCCATCCGCGCGTCGAGCGGTGTACCCAGTTGATCATGTTGTAGCGGATGTCCATCGGGTCGGCGCCCTCGGGAAGCACCGCCACCTGAAACGCGTTGCGGAACCCCGCCGCTTCGAACGCCTGGTTCCACCAGCCCGCCCCTTCGAGCAACGCCTGCCGCACATCCGCCGGAGCGCCCGGGTCCACCCAGTAGCGGATCGGCGTGACCGGCTCGCTCATGCTCGCATTCGGGTCCTTCTTCTCCAGCCGGTGCCGCCGGATGAAGCGCTTCATCATCGGTTCGCCGATCGGCACGCTGTAATCCACATACATCGCCGCGCCGTAACCCGCCCGCGGATCGTCTTCCCGCGGCTGATATTTGTCGTCCGGCAACTCGACCAGCGAGTAGTGCTCGCGCAGCGTCACCGCCTCCGTCGTGGGCGTCACGCTGCCCACGCTGCCCGAAAATAATCCGCCGCCGCGCCCTCCCCGTCCACCTCCAGCGGCGCCTGCCGCCGGCGCGCCCGGCACGCTGACCACGATCGGCGGCGGACCTTGCGCCGGACCCGCGACGAACCCGCCGCGCCCGGCGCCGCCCTCGTTGGTGAACGTCAGGGTCACTTCGATTTCGCTGTTCTTCGGAAAATTCTTCGTTCGCGCCGGGTAAAAGGCGCTGCGCGTCCGGTCCACGTGGTACGGCGCGCCCAGCGCCGCGGCGGCGCCGTGTCCGTCGCGCAGAAAGAAATCGCTCGCCTCCACCAGCACCCGCCCGCCTGTCTCCGCCCCCACCGTGAATCCCCACAGGATCGACTTGGCGAAGGAGTCCTCCACCGATTTCCGCTCCGCCGGATTCGCGCTCGACGAGCGGAACGTCTGGTTGCCCTGCACCATCAGCACGCGCGGTCCCACGCGCTCGAACCGCACCACCTTGCCCTGCCCCTCCTGCCCGCGGTCCAGCCCGATGTCGTTCGACCCCAGCCCCGCCGCCAGCCCGGTCGTGTACAGAAAGTCCTGGTCGAAGCGCGCGATTTCCAGCCACAGGGTTCCGGTACGCTCATCCCAGTACATCGGGATGTAGCCGTCGAGTTTGCGCATCGCCGCCGTGCGCTCCTCGATGGAAGGGACGCCGCCCGGTCCGCGTCCGCCGCCCGGTTGGGCCGCAAGCGTGCCGAGAAACACGACGCCCGCGAGTGCCATAGTGACTCGTGACATGTGTGGAAGACCTCTTGGACAATTGTATATGGACCGTGTGAGCCGATTTCCGCGGAAGTCCTGCGTATTAGATCGTGAGGATGATTCGACGCCCGAGGTCCGGGCGCGCCCTCATGGCCAGCTCGGAGGCGGCCGCGCCGCCATTGCATCACTCGCGACGCGGCCGTTGGCCCACCACCCCCCTCCGGCGTGATATCAATATCCCGTGGACCGGCGAACCCTCCTCAAAACTCTGGCCGGCGCTCCCCTCGCCGCGCACGCGGCGCAACCGCGCTGGAACATCCTCTTCGTCCTGATGGACGACCTCGGCTGGCACGACCTCGGCCCCTACGGCAACCGCTTCATCGACACCCCGAACCTCGACCGCTTCGCCGCGCAAAGCGTCCGCTTCACCAACGCCTACGCCGCGTGTCCGGTCTGCTCCCCCACCCGCGCCAGCATCCTCACCGGCAAGTATCCGGCGCGCCTCCATCTCACCGATTGGATCCCCGGACGCAAACAGTTCCCCACCGCGCGTTTGCTGATGCCGCAGTTCAACCAGTTTCTGCCGGTCGAGGACAAGACCATCGCCGAGGTGCTCGCGCCGCGCGGCTACCGCACCGCCGCCATTGGCAAGTGGCACCTCGGCGGACCGGGACATCTGCCCACCGAACGCGGCTTCGGCGTCAACATCGGCGGCACCGCGGCCGGCCATCCCCCCACCTACTTCGGTCCGCTCGAACTGCCCGGCCTCTCGCTCGCGCCCGGCGAATTCCTCACCCAGCGCCTCACCACCGAAGGCATCCGCTTCATGAACGCCGCGCCCGCCACGCCGTTCTTCCTCTACCAGGCCCACTTCACCGTACACATGCCGCTACAGGCGCGCGATGAAGTAATTGCGAAATATCGCAAGCGCGATACCGGCGGCGTGAACCCCATCTACTGCGCCATGGTGGAGAGCGCCGACGATTCCATGGGCCGACTCATGCAGGCCCTCGACGCTTCCGGCCAGGCGGACCGCACCATCGTCGTCTTCTTTTCCGATAACGGCGGCGTGCGCTACCAGGGCGCGCAACCCCGGCCCGTGACCGACAACAGCCCGCTGCGCGCCGGCAAGGGCCACCTCTTCGAAGGCGGCATCCGCGAGCCGTTGATGATCCGCTGGCCCGGCGTGACCCGCGCCGGCGGCGTAATCGGCGAGCCCGTGTCGAGCGTCGATTTCCTTCCGACCCTCTGCGAAGCCGCCGGCGCCCCGCCGCCCGGCCCGGTGGACGGCCGCTCGCTCGTGCCCCTGTTGCACGGAAAGAAACAGGCCGCGCGTCCGCTCTTCTGGCACTACCCGCACTACAGCGATCAGGGCGGCCGTCCCGCGGGCGCCGTGCGGCTCGGCGACTGGAAGCTGATCGAGTTTTACGAGGACGGGCGGCTCGAACTCTACCACCTGCCGGACGACCCCGGCGAGCGGCGCAACCTGGCGCGCAAAGAAGCGGCGCGTGCAAAAAGATTGCACGCGCTCCTCGCGGATTGGCGCCGCGGCGTGGATGCCGCCATGCCCACGCCGAATCCGGCCTACGACCCCGCGCACGCCGGCGAAGGGCTCACCGGCTACGAACCGCCCACCGCGCCCGCCTGACGCGGAACTACCGCGCCGCCATTCCCTGGCTGCCCGCCGGGACGCCGCCGATCGAGCCCGCGGGCGTCAGCGAGCCATCCTCGCCCACGCGGAAACTCTCGACCAGTCCCGCCCCGCCGGCGCGCACGAAGAGATAGCGGCTGTCGGGGGAAAGCGCCGCGTCGGTCGGCGCGCTGCCCGCGCCCGCCGAAGCCGCGATCGGCTGGAGGAGCGTCGCCCTGCCGTCGGGAGCGATCCGGTAACTGGACACGTTGGCAGTGGCCGCATTGATCGTGTACGCGAAGCGGCCATCGTTGGTCACCACCGCCCAGCACACCGCGCTCTGTCCGTTCGGCACCGAACCCGAAATCGGTTGCAGTTGCCCATCGTCGCCCGCGCGGTACGTCGAAAGCGCGCTATCGCCCGCTTCGGATACCGCGACGATTCCCCGGTGCGCGAAATCGAAACCGAACGGTACGGGACCGCTCGAATGATTGGCGACCGGTCCGGTGAGGTACCCATGGCTGCCCACCAGGTAGCTGTCGATGGTCTGCGTGCCTTTTTCGGTGACCAGCAGGATGCTGCCGTCCGGACTGAAGGAGACCTGCGCCGGTTTTGCCGCCGCGCCGCCGGAGAGGTCGCGCTGGGAACCCGGCAGGGGAACCAGTCGATTGCTGCGGCGGTCGATAGTGAAACCGGCGACATTGGGCGTGCCGCCCGCGTTCAATACGTACACCACGTCGCCATGCACGGTCACGCTGACCGGCATCACGCCGCCGGAGGGCGCTACGTTGAGCAGCTCCAGACCGTCCTCGCCGGCGGCGAAGATGGAGACGTCGTTGCTGCCCGCGTTCACCGCGACGAGCAGACGCCCGCCGGGGTCCAGAACCACCGCGCCCTGCGAACCCAGCGGGTCCACGCCGCTGCCCATCCCGGTGCCGCCGGTCGAATAGGTTCCCATAGACGTGAGGCTTCCGCCGGGACCGCGGCGAAAGGCCACCACGCGGTTGCCGCCGGGCTGATTGCTCAGCGTGTAGACCGCGCCCGCGCCATCCTCGGCCGGCAGCGAAGGAGCGGCCAGCAGGGCCAGCCCGATAGAAAGACAAAGTCCAAGCGTATGTTTTTTCATTGCTGTGTGTTCTCCTGAGTGCACTGGCATAAGCCGCGCGCCGCCCCGATTATTCCCGCGATCGCAGCCTTCCGGACCGGTTTTGGCGGTGAACGTACGTCTGCGCGCGGCGGCGCGAACCGGAGCGCTAGAATCAAGCCGATGCGAACCACTGTATGTTTGCGCGCCGCCGCCGGACTGCTGGCCGCCATCGCCGCAGCGGCGCAAACGGCGCCGCCTCATCTCGAAAAGCGCGGCGGCGCGACGCAGTTGATCGTCGACGGCAAGCCCTTCCTGATCCTGGGCGGCGAACTGTTCAACAACAGCGCGACGAGCCTCGAGTTCATGCAGCCCGTCTGGCCGCGGCTGGCCGCGATGCACCTCAACACCGTCCTTGCGCCCATCTCCTGGGCGCTGCTGGAGCCTACCGAGGGGCACTTCGATTACACGCTGGTGGACGGGCTGGTGCGCGACGCGCGCGCGCACCATCTGCGGCTGGTGCTGCTGTGGTTCGGAAGCTGGAAGAATACCTGGTCGAGCTACGCGCCGGATTGGGTGAAGCGGGACTTCGAGCGCTTCCCCCGCGTGCGGCTGAGCACCGGCTCCGGCAGCGAGCGGCTCAGCCCGTTCAGCGATGCCTGCCGCGACGCGGACGCGCGCGCGTTCGCCGCATTGATGCGCCGCGTGCGCGAAGTGGACGAGGGGTTCCACACGGTGCTGATGGTTCAGGTGGAGAACGAAGTGGGCGTGATTCCCGATGCGCGCGATCATTCGGCGGTGGCGGACGCGGCGTACAATCAGCCGGTCCCCGCGGAGTTGATGGAGTACCTGGAGCGGCATCGCGAAACGCTGGACGCGGACCTGCGCGCCCGCTGGCAAGCCGCCGGATTCAAGCGCACGGGGAAATGGGAAGAGGTCTTCGGCGCGGGACCCGCGACCGAGGATCTGTTCATGGCCTGGCACTACGCGCGCTACATCGGGAAGGTGGCCGAAGCGGGCAAGAAGGAGTACGCTCTGCCGATGTTCGCCAACGCAGCGCTGATCCGTCCGAGCTACGCGCCGGGGCAGTACAACAGCGGAGGTCCCCTGCCTCATTCGATGGACCTGTGGAGGGCCGGCGCGCCGCAGTTGGATTTTCTGGCGCCGGACATCTACTTCGAATTCAAGAAGTGGACGGACCGCTACGACCGGCCGGGCAATCCGCTGTTCGTTCCCGAGGCGGCGGGCGCGGGGCAGGGGGCGGCCAATGTGTTCTACGCCATCGGCCACCACAACGCGATCGGCTTTTCACCCTTCGCCATCGACTCCGGCGAGGACAAGGAACTGGCGCAAAGCTACGAAGCGCTTGCGCAGCTCGCGCCCATGATTCTGGAGAGCCAGACGAAGGGGCGGGTGGAAGCGGCGGTGCTCGAGGACCTCACTCCCTCGCAGCGCCTGCGTCTGGGAGACTACACGTGGAACGTGACACCGTCCGGAGGGCGGCGGGCGGCGGCGGGCGCGCCTCCCGGACCGCAGTCCGCGCCCTCGGCGGTGCCCCACGGCATCTTCGTGGCGGCGGGACCGGACGAATTCTACCTGGCGGGCAGCGGGCTGAACATCACGCTGACGCCGCACACGCCCGGGCCGCCGATTGCGGGATTCGCGACGGTGGAAGAGGGCCGCTTCGAGGGTGGGCGCTGGGTGCGCGGGCGGACGCTGGCGGGCGACGATACCGGGCAGGGCAACAACCTCACGCTGCGCGGCGGCGCCGGCATCCTGCGGGTGACCGTCTACCGCTACCGCTGAACGGCGCGGACGGCGGCCGCGCGTAGCATAATGACTGCATGAGACATGCTGCCGGCCTGGGAGCCTGGCTGCTGGCCGCGGCGCTTTGGGGGCAAGGCAACAGCGGCGAATTGCGGTTGAGCGTCAGGGACGCCGCCGGCGCCGCCATCGCCGCGCACGCCGAACTGGTCAGCCAGGCCAGCGACACGCGCGAAGCGGTCGATCTGGCGGCGGATGGGCACTACGTGTTCAAGGCGCTGCCGTTCGGCAGTTACCGGCTGACGGTGACGCGCGGGGGATTCACCGCGGCGAGCCAGGCGGTAGAGATCCGTTCGGTGGTTCCACAGACGCGCGTGGTGACGCTGGCGGTACTGCCCGTAGAGACGATGGTGAACGTCAGCGACGCGGCGACGCTGGTGGACACGCGGGCGGCCAGCAGCGCGTACCACGTGGGCGCGGCGGAGTTGAAGCAGCGGGGGGAGAGCGCGCCGGGCCGCGGGCTGATCGACCTGATCGCGATGCAGCCGGGTTGGACGCTGGAAGCCAACGGCGTGCTGCATCCGCGGGAGAGCGAGTATGAAGTGCAGTACGTGGTGGACGGTTTTCCGGTCTACGACAACCGTTCGCCGGCGTTCGCGGCGGGGATGGATGGCGGCGACGCCGAATCGCTGAAGGTGTACGCGGGAGGCATCCCGGCGGAGTTCGGGCAGAAGATGGGCGGCGTGGTGGAGGTGACGACCCAGCGCAACACGTCGCCGGGACTGCACGGGAGCGTGGTGGCGCAGGCGGGCAGTTTCGGCTCGGAGTCGGGATACGCCGGCGCGCAATTTGTGGCGGGGCGCACGACCGCAAGTTTAAGCGGGGAGACGTTCGTGACGGACCGGTACCTGGATCCGCCGTCGATGGACAACTTCAGCAACCACGGGTCGCACACCGGATTCACGGGGGCGATCGACCGCGACGTGAGCCAGCGCGACCGGCTGCGCTTCGCGTTCAGCCAGCGGCGGACGTGGTTCGAAGTGCCCAACGACCTGCTGCAGCAGGACGCCGGGCAGCGGCAGGACCGCTCGAGCGGGGAAAGCGAAGGGCGGTTCACGTGGCAGCACGTGTTCAACGCGTCGCTGGTGGGGTTCTTCGGGGCGCAGGCGCGGGACGTATCGGCGCAGCTATGGTCGAACCCGCTTTCGACGCCGATTGCCGCGGGGCAGGACCGCGGATTTCGTGAGGGCTACTTCAAGGCGTCGCTGGCGGGGCATCACGGGCGCCACGACTGGAAAACCGGCGCCGAGGCGCGGTACGCGTCGCTGCGCGAGGAGTTCGATTACCGGATCGTGTCCTACACGCTGGACCCGGGAGCGGTGCCGGTGTTCGACGCCGCGATCCCGGGGAACTATCTGTATCGCGGCAGCGCGCCCGACCGGGAACAGAGCTGGTTCGCGGAGGATTCGATCCGGCTGGGCGATCTGACGGTGAACGCGGGGATGCGGTTCGACCACTACTCGCTGCTGATGACGGCGCGCGGGTGGAGTCCGCGGGGCAGCGTGTCGTGGTACGTGCGTCCGCTGGGGGTGGTGCTGCACGGTTCGTACGACCGGATCTTCGGGACTCCGCCGACCGAGAACCTGCTGGTCTCGGCGGCTCCTTCGACGCGCTTCGGAGCCGGGTTCCAACTGCCGGTGCGCCCGGAGCGGGGCAACTACTGGGAGGGGGGAGCGTCGCGCGCCCTGGGCAGCCATGTACGGCTGGACGCGAGCTACTTCTACCGCAACATTCACGACGTCAAAGACGACGACGTGCTGCTCAACACCGGGATCACGTTCCCGATTTCGTTCGCGCGGGCGGAGATCCGCGGGCTGGAGGTGAAGCTCTCGGCGCCGCGGTGGGGACGTTTCTCGGGTTACCTGAGCTGGTCGAATTCGGTGGGGTACGGGCAGTATCCGATCTCCGGCGGGTTGTTTCTGGATGCCGATTCGGCGGCGCTGCTGACTTCGAACGACCGGTTTCCGATCTCGCAGGATCAGCGCAACAACGCGCGCGCGTGGGTGCATGCGCAGGTGACCAGGCGGGTGTGGACGGCGTGGAGCGCGGTGTATAACAGCGGGCTGCCGGTGGAGGACGTGGGCAACCTGCCGCCCGCGGACTTCCTGGCCGCGCAATACGGCCAGCGGGTGGTGAACAGCGTGAACTATGGACGGGGGCGGGTGCTGCCTTCGTTTTCGCTGAACGCTTCGGCGGGAGTGGACGTGTGGCGGCACGAGCAGCGGTCGGTGACGGTCCAGGTGGACGCGGTGAACCTGACGAACCGGTTGAACGTGATCAACTTCGTGGGGTTGTTGAGCGGGACGGCGGTGGGGTCGCCGCGCGCGGGGTCGGTGCGGGTGCGGGTGGAATTTTGAGGGTAGGCCGGGAAGCCTACCCTACTGTTTCACGGAGAGGAAGCCGCTGACGTTTTCCCAGAGCAGTTTGGGGAAGCTCTTGTCGAGGTAGGAGCGGATGGAGACGTAGCACTCGTCGCAGCGGTTGTGGGCGGTGAACTCGCGGACCATGCGGGCGCGCTCTTCGAGGGGGTAACGGAGGAACTGCATGGAGCAGGGCTGGAGCGCGCCGTCGGCGGTGACGACGAGGAAGCGCCGGCCGGCTTTGCAGCCGGGCATGCCGGAATCCTGGAAGTAGCGGCGGGTGGCGTCGAGGGTGGTGCGGGAATTCACGATCCAATTGGTGGAATCGCGGCGCTGTTCGACGCGGTCGAGGTGGCCGTTGAGGGCGGCCAACTGCTCGGGGCTGCTGGGGAGGTAGTCGCGGCAGCCGGTGCGGCGCGCGGAATAGGCGCTGTAGCAGAGGTTGACGCCCCACTCGCGGGCCTTGTCGGCGATCGAGTTGATTTCCTGAAGATTTTCGCTGGTGATGCAGGAGTTGAGCACGATGTCATCGTGGCCGAGGCGGGCGAGGCGGGGGATGAGGTGCTCGAGGTGGCGGTAGAGGCCGGGGTAGCAGCGGAAGTCGTCGTGGCGTTCGTCGGGGAAGTCGAGGCTGACGGAGAACTGATCGACGCCGGCTTCGCGGAGGGCCAGGTACTTCTCCCCGGTCATGAGGGACCAGTTGGAGACGAGGATGGTGTAGGGAAGGCCGCCGGGCGACTGGATGCCGCGGACGATGTCGACCACGTCGTCGCGCATGAGGGGCTCGCCGCCGGAAATCTGCACGACGCAGGGGCGTAACTCGTCCATGTAGCGGCGGTAGTCGGCCGGTTTCAGGTTACGCGAATCGTCCTTGGGTCCGCCGTGATCGCAGTGTTTGCAGTACGCGGTACAGGAATCGGTCACTTCGAAAGACACCACGATCGGCCGCTGCGCCAGCCAGTTGGCGGCGCCGCGTCCGATGATCCGGAGTGATTCGCCCAGAGGAACTTTCCGCATCTTTTCCCGAAGATAAATGGTAACAGCCGGGGCCCTGGCGGGGCAAGGCGGAACGGCCTGCAAATACAATGAGATCATGACG
>JBBIQR010000143.1:0-11650 GCA_037442245.1 Candidatus Solibacter sp.
CTCCACCTCGCGGTGCGTGAGCAGCGCCGGCCTGCCGCCCACCGGCGGGGTGAGGTTGCCGCAGATCAGCCCCAGGTGGGGGCGGAAGCCGTCCGCCCCGGGACCGCCGGTCATCAGGCTGTCCATCCAGGCGCCGCCGCGCTTGTTTTCGCGCGGGAACCAGTCCGCGTAGAAACCGCCGAGCAATTCGCCGCCGGCATCGTGAATCTCGTAATACTTCACCGCCGGGTCCCAGGCGGGAACGCCGCCGTGCTCCTCCACCCGAATGCCGTAGAGCCGCCCCACCAGTTCGAAAAGACCCGCCACCACCCGCTCCACCGGGAAATACGGGCGGAGCGCCTCTTCATCGAAATCGTAGAGCGCGGCGCGCTGCTTTTCCGCGTAGTACGCCACGTCCCAGGGCGCGATTTCCGGCGCGCCGGGACCTTCCAGCGAGCGGCGGAATTCGTGCAACTCGCGATTCTCCCCGGCGAAGCGCCGCGCGGTCTTGCCCTTGAGGTCCTCCAGAAAAGCGAGGGCCCCGCGCCGTTATGCGCCATGCGGTCTTCCAGCACCAGGTCGGCGAAGTGCTGGAAGCCGAGCAGTTCCGCCTTCTGCCGGCGCAATTCGAGGATGCGCACGATCAGCGGCCGGTTGTCGCGTCCGGCCTCGGTCGCGCGCACGGCGAAGGCTTCGTAAACCCGCCTGCGGACCCTGGCATCGTCCAGGTAGGTCATCACCGCGAAGTAGTCGGGCGCGTGCAAGGTGAAGCGCCAGCCTTCCAGGCCTTTGCGCTGCGCGCTCTGCCGGGCGCTTTCGCGCGCCGTGGGAGGCAAGCCGGCGAGCTCGGGTTCGCTGCCGAGGATCAGTTCGAAGGCGTTGGTGGAATCCAGAACGTTTTCGGAGAACTTCGTGGTCAGCTTCGTCAGCTCGACGTCGATTTCCTCGAGGCGCTTCTTCCCGGCGGCGTCGAGGTCCGCGCCGTGGCGGCGGAATGTCTCGACCGTCTTCTCCAGATAGCGGCGCCGTTCACCGCCGAGGGCGCCGGCTTCGGCGGTCGCGGCGAACTCCTTGATGTTGCGCCACAGTCCGGCGTCCAGCGGGATGCCGGTATAGAAGGCGCTGACCTCGCCCTGCACGGCGTTGAAGGCGGCGCGCAGTTCGGGATAGGTGGCGACGCTTTCCAGGTGCCGGACCACGGCCATGGCCCAGTCGAGCGGCTCGGTGAATTCGTCGAGCGCGCGCAGGGTGTTGTCGTAGGTCCGCGACGCGCCGTCTTCGGCCAGCCGCGCCAGTGCGGCGCGAGCCTCCCGCAGCAGTTCGGCGGCAGCGGGTTCAATGTGTTCGGCCCGGATCCGGTCGAAGGGCACGCGAAAGCGCGGTTGCAGCAGCGGATTGGTTACGTCGGGACTGGTCATCTCACTCAGCGTAGCAGGGACCCCAGGGACCGGTACTTCCCAAAGCGCGCAGATCCGCGCCGGATGCTACACTTCGTCGAACTGCACGCGAAATCCGAATCGGCCAACCTGGACTTCCTGCGCTCCGCCGCCGTTCTGAGCGTTTACGGTTCCCATCTCGCGCTCACGCTTGGCGCGCATCCGCCGGACGCGATCGGGACATTCGGTGTTTTGATCTTCTTCTTCCACACTAGCCTCGTCTTGATGATGTCTCTCGAGCGAACTGAACAGACTTCGCGCCCGTTGATCCGCACGTTCTACATCCGGCGGGCTTTTCGTATCTACCCGCTTAGTGTGGCTTGCGTCGCGGTCATCGCAGCCTGCCACTTGCCGAGAGGTCCCATGTGGCCGTGGTCTCCACCGGGTATTGCGGCAATCCTGGGCAATCTTCTGCTGTGCATGAACCTGTTCCTGCAGGATCCGGTCACGCTGGTGTTGTGGAGTCTGCCGTACGAGGTTCAAATGTATGCGGCGCTCCCGTTCTGCTACCTTGCGGGAAAGAGATTCGGCTGGCGCGGCGTGTTTGGACTCTGGTGCCTGGCGGCCGTTGTGGGAATCCTGCCGCACATGCCGGGACGGTTCGATATCGTGAAATATGCCCCGTGCTTCATGGCGGGCGTCTTCGGCTATTTTTTCGCCAAGGGGCGCGCGGCGCGGCTGGCCTGGCTCTGGTGGCCCTTGGGGATTGGCGCCTGCGGGGCCTTGTTTGCCGGACTGGCGAGTCTCGGAAGCGCGACGGCCGGAAGTTGGGCGATGTGTCTCGGCCTGGGTTTCCTGTTTGCGCTGGTACGGGAGATCCCGTTCCGGTGGATCGCGACGCCCTGTAAGGTCATCGCGCGTTACTCCTACGGCATCTATCTCACCCACCTGTACGCGCAGTGGGCCGGGCTGGTCGTGCTGAAACACGCCCCTGCCGTCTACCGCTGGGGCACGCTGGCGGCGTTGAGTTTCGGACTCCCGGTGGTTGCCTACCACCTGCTGGAAGATCCCATGATCCGGCTCGGCGGCCGCGTCGCCAAGGCCCTCCGTGCAGGTTCAGGCGGCGGCATCGGCGCCCGCCTGGTGAGCGCGAACCGGACGGAATAGCACCGGCAGTACCTTAACCCCGGTACCTGTCGAGGATTGTAGCCGCCGGTAAACCCATGGTACTCACGTGACGGAGGACTAACCATGGCCGTGTTTGCCCCTCGCGCCGTCCTGGGCGCAGCCGCGCTCGCCGCTGTCGCGCTGCTTGCCTCGTCCTGTAACACTTCCGTGTCCGCCAAAGCCGGCTCAGCGGACTACTATTGGAGCGCAGCACGCGCTACTTACGAAGCGGGCGACTATCCGCAAACGGTGGAGAACCTCGATCACCTGCTGGACAGCCCGGATTACGCGTCGCGGGCGATTCCGTGGTCCCTGGTGCTGACCGGCGGAATGGCCGCGGGGTACGCGGAGATCGCCGCCGACTACACCAAGGGTGCGCATGCGCCGGGCGCGAATGACGCCGCCTTCCACCGCAAGGCCGCGGAGTATCTCGATCTGGCCAATCCGCTGGTGCTCGCCGCGGCGCGGCTGGTGGATAAGCTCGCGCAGCAGCCGAACGGCTCGGTGACCCTGGCGTTCGGGCGTCCGCGCGGCTCGCTGGCGCCGCCGCCGGTGCTCTACCACATCGCGGCCGGACTGGCGGTGCCGCCCGCCGATGCCGAAGCCGCTCCCGGCATCGCGATCGAGCGTAGCGTACTGCGCGCCGCCTGCGCCGCCGTAGGCTCGCCAGGCGACTCGGCCAAGGCCTCGGACATTCTTTCGCACGCTTCGACCATCACGCCCCGCGCCACCTTCGCCAAGGCCATGGCGGACGTGCTGGAGCGGGCGGGCACGGCCTACTCGCGCGAACAGTTGAACTATCCCGATCGACTGGCCATGGTGGCGGACCGCGTCCGCGCGCTGCGCGACGTGGCGTCCAATCCCGGTCCACCTATGGTAATTCGAGTGAAGGCGCAATAGAGCGCCGCCGGTCTTAAGCCGCGCGTGCTTTGGCGATGACTTCCAGGTACTGGCGGGCACGCGCCGTCAGTTCGTCGTAGCGGCCTTCCTTCAGCAATTTCACGTCGACGAGTTCGCCGCCCACCGCCACCGCGCAGGCACCGGCTTTGAGAAAGTCCGCGGTGGTTTCCAGGTTCACGCCCCCGGTGGGGATCATCTGGATTTGCGGGAAAGGTCCCTTCAACGCCTTGATGTACTTAGCGCCGCCGACGTTGCCGCAGGGGAACACTTTCACCACATCGGCGCCGGCTTCCCACGCGGTCAGGACCTCGGTGGGAGTCAGGGCGCCGGGGCAGATCACTTTCGAATAGCGCTTCACCATCTCGATGGTGGCCGGTTTGAGCGCCGGGGTCACGAAGAACTCGGCGCCGGCGAGCATGCAGATGCGCGCCGTTTCGGGATCGAGCACGGTGCCCGCTCCGAGCATGATGCGGCCGCCGAAACGGTCGGCGATCTTTTCCAGCGCGCGGACCGCTCCCGGCACCGTCATGGTGATTTCGGCGGCGCGGATGCCGCCTTCGTAGATGGCTTCGACGGCTTGAATCGCCTGCTCGGCGCTGGCGGTGCGCACCACCGGCACGATGCCCACACCGGTGATGAACGCGAGGATTTCCTGGGCGGTCATGCCCCTTACCGTAACACGCCGCCGCGCGCTGCCGTGGGGTATTCTATGGGGTTGACGCCTCAACCCAATCCGGAAGAACCGAAGGCGCCGCCGCGCGCCGCCGTGGTGGTGGTTTCGCGCAACCGCGTGGAGTCGCTCCGCGCCTGCCTGCAGTCGATTGAAGGCAGCCGGGAGCGCGAGCGAATCCAGGTCATCGTGGTGGACAACGGCTCGCGCGATGGCGCCGCGCACCTCGACGAGGAGTTTCCCGAGACGCAGTTCATCCGGCTGCCCAAGAATTTCGGGCTGACCAAGGCGATGAATATCGGATGGCGCGCGGCAGACGCCGGGTACGTGCTGTTCCTGCACGACGACACGCGCGTGGAGCCGGAGGCGATCCCGGTATTGGCGGACGCGCTCGATGCCAACCCCGATGCCGCGGCGGTCTGCCCGCTGCTGCTCGACGACGAGGGACGTCCGGCGCCCCAGTTGGGGAACCTGCCGCCTACGGGAGAGTGGCGACCGGCGTCGCCCGCGAGCGGGGAACCGTTCGAGGTGGGGTATCCGCGAGGCGCGGCGATCATGGCGCGCATCTTTTTTGTGAAGGCGATCCGGCAGATCGACCAGCGCTACGGGCAGTTCGGCAGCGACGCCGATCTCGCGGCGGAGATCCAGCGCGCCTCGCGCAAGATCCTGCTCGTGCCGGGGGCCAAAGTGCGGCATCGCGGAGCGGGGGCGTACAGCGCTATCGAGCGCGCCGATTTCCTGCAGGCGCGCGCGGTGTTTCAGGGCAAGTACTTCGGCTTCCTGAGCGGGATGAAGGCGCGGATCGCCAGCGTGCTCGGTCCCTTGTTCGGGTTCCGCTTCGGCGAACTGCGCTACACGCTCAGCGGGCAGAAGATCGACGGCACCCAGGAGTAGGCTCCAGGCCCGCAGTCGCGCGGCGGATCGGGGAGTTGCCCGGGGTTAACACTAACTGTTGACCATCGATATCTGGTAATCCGGGTGGCGCCGGGGATACGATACCCGCATGGAAGCTCTACTCTGGGTTCTCCTGCCCGGCTTCGCCGCGGTCGGCACCGGGGTGCTGGCGTGGTTCGTCATGCAGTCTCGCATGGAGGTGGCTCTGGCGCAGCAGCGCGAGCAACTGGCCGAAGCGCGCGGCGCGCTGGAGGCCGAGCGCAACGCCGTGGGCAACACGTTGGAAACCGCCCTCCGCGCCGCGGAAGCCACCGCGAAACACGAGGCGTTTCAGAACTTCCTGGGCGAACTTCGCGTCGAGCAACGCCACTACACGCGCGAGAACCGCATGCTCATGCACAACCGCAAGAGCCTGGTGATTCAGGAGCGCATGTATTTCCGCAATATTCCCCTGTCGGATTGGATCGAACACGAAATCGCCGTCGATGAGGGCGCCGACGTCGGCCGCCTGGTGCAGGATATGACCGTCTTCGACCGCGGCGTGATCGCCATCAACGACGCCCCCCGTCCCCGCAAGGCACTGGCTTAATTGAAATTAATGTGAAATCGCGGTCTCCGGCGGGGAACACGCCGCGGCCCCGGCGCGTCCTCCTCAGCGTGCGTTGTAAAATAGGAGAACGATGAATCGATTTCGTGCCATTGCAGTCGCCGCAGCCCTGGTGGTGAGCGGCAAGGTCATGCTGAGCGCCGGCAAGGGGGATGCCGCGAAGGGAAAAGCCGTGTTCGAACAGTGCATGCCCTGCCACAACGCGGACAACGCCGATAAAAAGATGGGGCCGGGCCTCAAAGGGTTGTGCAAGAAGGACAAAATGGCCAACGGCAAGAAGCCGACCGACGCCGCCATCATGGCCAAGATCAATGAGGGCGGCAACGGGATGCCGCCCTATAAGGACATGCTGAGCGACCAGGAGAAGGACGACCTGCTGGCCTACCTCAAGTCCCTCTGATCCGCGCGGCGCCCGCTACTGCGATTCATCCACGACTTCGAGGGCGTAGAGGGACGCGTAGTTGTGGATCGGGATGAAGGAAATCACCAGTTTGCCCTGCGCGTTCGGGGCGAGCCCGTGGAACGTCTTCACGAGGGGGTGGTTCATCCCGGTTTCTTTCAGGATGTCGAAATTGCGCAACAGCGCAACGCCGTTGCAGAAAACATCGAACACCCGAGATCCCTGGCCGCCCGAGCCCGCGCCGCCCGAGCCGAAGTACTCTTCCGCGAAATAGAGCGTTAGGCCGTACGTGCCCGAGCCTACCGGGATCGCGTATTCGAAATGACCGTAGCGTTCGTGGGTGTAGAGATCGGGATCCTCGCCCTCGACGGTCACCGAATGCGTCGCGAGCTGCCCGCCAATTACGTAAGCGTCCGGACTCCAGACGGTGCCGTTGGCCAGGGTGAGGAAGTTGTCCTGCGCCACGATCCGGATGGGGTTCAGTCGATGGCCCGGCTCGGGCTCCAGTTCAATCGTGTTGATCAGGGCCGGGGCGCGGCGGCCGTGAAATTCGAGGTGGAGGGTTCCGTCCTGGCCGGGGGAGATGTCCTTGAAAACGCGCGTATCGGCGACGTTCGAGCCGTTGGCGTCGGAGTAAATGTCGAAATCATCGAGCAGGGTCCGCCCGTTGGCCTTGACGTCGAAGGTGCGGCTGTACTCGCCGCCGCCCGACGGCGTACTTGGCCCGAAGGATGTCTCGACGAAACCCAGACGCAGTTCATACACGCCCTTGGGGAGCGGGATGTGGTAGCTGAAATCCCCCGTCCGCCCGTTCTGGAACAGCCTGGGATCGATCGCGCGGGCCACGTATTGGCGGGGCAAATCGAAGGCTGTGCCGCCCTGAAAGTAGCGGTCGGCGGACCAGGTACGGCCGCTGCGGTCGGTGTACGAGACCCCGCGGCCGCAGGCCAGCCGGATGGAACCGCCGCTCGGGACGGAGATGCCCGGCGAAGGCCGCACCGAGAGGGGGAAGGGAGCGGAGGCGTCCGCGTCGCGGCCGGGAACGGTCCCTGAAGGCGGCTGTTTCCGGGGGTACAGGGCCAGGGCTGAGAGGGCGGCGAGGGCGGTGATTCCGGTTATGACCAGCCATAAGGGCGGGAAGGAGCGCTTCCGCGGTGCGGGTTCCCTAACCAGGATATCGGCGACGAGTCCGTAGGGCGGATCGGCGGCGGGTTCGCCGATTTCGCCGACTTCCGGTGAAGTGCCGCCCGGTTCCGGGGTGTTCGGGACGAAGGAAGGCACGTAATGTCCGACCGGGATGACGATGCGCAGCTTTCGAGCGGCGCCTTCGGCCTCGTAGTATTTCTGGAGCCGGCGGCGCAGGCGATGGACCTCGACGCGGGCGCCGGCATCGCTGGCGGGATCGAAGTTCGCAGGACGTTCGAGCACCTCGACCCCAATGCTGTATTCCTTAATCTGGTCCGCCTCACCGGACAGGTACTTGGTGCACAGATAGGTCAGGAGTCGCGCCAGCCGGGGGGAACGGACGAACGATGGCGAGGCGACGACCGCGCTCAATTCCGCGGTAGCTTCTTCCTGCGAGACAGCCATACGAGGGCTCAACACTGGGAAGAAAGTATATCAGAATCCGATTTGTAACGCTCGTACGACGTTGGTACGAAAACCAATTTTCCGTTTTCGGGGGAATTCCGGATGAGGAAGGGCAGCGGCGGTGTTCCGGGATCGGGATTATCCCGGATGTGACGTTAGCGGTACCGATCCGTCATTTCGCACCACATGGCGTCCCATGAACCAGGACAAAAGAAACCGAATGGGTGGGAAGGGTAAGGGAGGCGGGGACGAAATCGGCCGATTCACGAGGCGGGTTGGGCGCGGGCGGGCAGAATTGGGGCGTGCCACTTGGGGGCAGTGTATCGCGTACGTGATTGAAACATAAGGGGCGTAACGTTATCCTGACGGCTTTCACCTCCAAATTAACAGGCCGTAACTAGACTGTTCATACTATCGACCATATACTTCCTGACAGTCCTTCGACGGGTGTCCTTGAAAAAGGTTAGCCCCGCCGATAGCGCGATGAAGGGGGTTCAATGTACGAAAACGTCGCCCGGATCCACCGTGAAATGTCGATCCGGCCCTTATTGAAGAAGTTGCTACTATGGACCGGGCTGCTTGGGATGCTGTCTGCCGGTCTGTTTGCGCAGAATGTGACCGGTCTGTTGACGGGCATCGTCTCCGATCCGAGCGGCGCGGTGGTGCCGGGCGCAGCGGTGGTGATGACCAACGTGCAGACCGGTGTAGAGCGCCGGACCGTGACCAACGGCGACGGCTTCTTCTCCATCAGCGGTGTTCTGGTGGGCAACTACAACGTCGGCGTGACCGCCACGGGCTTCCAGCAGTTCAAGCAGTCCGGCATTCACTTCGACGCTGGCGACAACCGCACGCTATCCAACATCACCTTAAAGGTGGGCGACGCCAATCAGACGGTGACGGTGGAAGCGGCGGGCGAGCAGTTGACGCCGGTGGACTCGGGCGAGAAGTCGATCGTGATCGGCGAGCGCCAGTTGCAGGATATCCCGATCGTCGGCCAGAATGCGGCGGAGTTCATCAAGATTCTGCCGGGCTTTGCGATGACGGCGGCGGGCGGCGGCGTGGCGGCGGGATATAACGGCCAGGTGCAGAACACCGGCGCCGGACCGATCGGCAGCTTCTCGGCGAACGGGTTGCGTACCGCGGCGCTGGACATCACCTCCGACGGCGCCCACACCATCGACCCGGGTTGCAACTGCGGCCAGGCGGTCAACACGACCACGGACATGACCCAGGAAATGAAGGTCCTGACGTCGAACTTCGGCGCCGACAACGCGAAGGGGCCGGTGGTCATCGCGGCAATCAGCAAGTCGGGCGGCAGCCAGTTCCACGGCGAAGCTTACATCTATGCGCGCAACTCCGCGATGGACGCCTCCAACGCATTCAACAACAGCGAGGGGACGAACCAGCTTACCGGCCAGAAGGTCGCGCCGAAGCCGGACACGCATTTCTACTACCCCGGCTTCAACATCGGCGGTCCGGTGGTCTTTCCGGGCAGCAAGTTCAACCACAAGCACGACAAGCTGTTCTTCTTCTTCGCGTATCAATATTATGGGCAGACCGTGCAGGACCTGAGCCACGACGTGTTCAACTCGGTGGTGCCGACCGCCTTCCAGCGCGCCGGCGACTTCAGCGCGAACAGCATCAACAACTACTTCGGAAACACGGCCGGCGCGCAGGGCTACGCCCTGGGCGGGGCGACGTCGAATTCGAGCATCGGGGTCAACGGCATCATTCCCGCCAACCAGTTCAATTCGATCGGCGTGAACATGTTGAAGAACCTGTACCCCATGCCGAACGTGGACCCCAAGCTGAACAACGGCTACAACTTCATTTCGACCACGACGCACTCGGACAACCTCTGGCAGATTCGCCCGCGCGTGGACTACAACATCAACGACACGACGAAGCTGTGGGTTCAATACAACAAGCAGCAGGACATGAACCACGACAACAGCACGCTGTGGTGGGGTACGAATCCGGCAGTGCCGTATCCGGAACCGTTGAACCAGCCGAACTACTCGGACTCGATTTCGATCAACCTGACCAAGGTGTTCAGCCCGACGCTGACGAACGAAACCCTGTTCACGTACACCAAGCTCTACGTGCCGTTCAGTTTCTCCGATCCGACCAAGATCACGACGGACTCGCTGGGCATCTCCTTCAAGCACATCTTCAACCAGACGGTGAACAACCAGATTCCGGAACTCACGGGATGGAGCGACGGTCTGGCCAACCTGATTCAGCCGAGCGGATTTGAAACCGGCACGCTCTACGCGGAGAAGTGGCTGCCCTCGTTCTCGGACAACATTTCCAAGGTTTGGGGCACCCACACGTCGAAGTTCGGCTTCTACTGGGAGCGCACGAAGAACGCGCAGCCGCAGAACAGCACGGTCAACGGCCAGATGGTCTACGCGAACTGGGGCCAGGGATCGACGGGTAATGTGTACTCGGACATGCTGACCGGTATCATGTCGGGCGGGTACTCGGAGACCAACTTCGACCCGCTCATCGCGATGCACTACACGTCGATGTCCTTCTACGCGCAGGATTCGTGGAAGGTCAGCAAGCGGCTGACGCTGGACTACGGGCTGCGTTTCGATCACCTGGGACCGTGGGTGGACGACCAGGGCTACGGTCCGGCGGTGTTCGTACCGAGCGCCTACAATGCGAGTCAGCCGGCGACCGCTCTGTCGGGATTCGAATGGCACAAGAAGGATCCCTCGATTCCGTTGAGCGGCACCTCGGGGCGGGCGTTCTTCTATAACCCGCGCATCGGCTTCGCGTGGGACGCTTTTGGCAACGGCAAAACCGTTTTGCGCGGCGGCTTCGGTATGTACCGCTACCACGACGAACAGAACGTGCAGGCGGGCGCGATGGCACTGCCCCCGGGGTCGTTCACGTATTCAGTGCCGAACCCGGCCGGCGGCGCGCCGCAGACGTTCAACTATATTGCGTCGCAGACGGCGAGTTTCGTGGTCCCGGGCAGCATTACCGTGCTCGATCCGAAGGACACGCAGCAGCCGCTGACGAAGAGCTACAGTTTCACCATCTCGCAGCGCATGCCGATGCAGTCGACGGCCGAGTTCTCCTACGTGGGCAACACGGCCACCGACCTGAGCAACTGGAACAACAACATCGGCGGGCTGAACCTGCTGCCGGCGGGCACGTTGTTCTCGGCGGCGAATTCCCAGTTGTTCGGCACCGCGGGCAACATCCAGAACAATCCGAATGTGAACTCGCTGCACCCCTACACCCTGTACGGGAGCATTCACCAGGAGATCCACCAACTGTATTCCAACTACAACGCGTTCCAGGTGAGTTGGAACAAGCAGAGCGGGCACATGCGCTGGCTGGCGAACTACACGTTCAGCAAGTCGCTGGGCATCCGCGGTGAAGGCGGCAACGGCGGCGTGGGCGACCCGGTGAACTTCAACAACAACTACGGCGTGCTGCCCAACGACCGCACCCACATCGTGAACTTCGCGTATGTCTTCGACGAAGGCAAGCTGGTGCACGGGAACAAAATCCTGTCCGGGATCGCCAACGGCTGGATGATCTCGGGTATCACGCAGTTCCAGAGCGGCACCCCGTTGCAGGTGGCGACCGGGAACTCGAACTTCGGGTTGTCCGGGTACACCATGTCGCCGTACACGCTGGCTAGCGGCGTGACGGTGCCGGTGGGAACGTCGCTCTCCAACGCGCTGGTTACGGGGAGCCCGGACGTGAGCATGCAACCGGTGCTGACCTGCGATCCGCGCTCCAACCTGGGACCGCATCAGTTCGTGAACGGGAACTGTTTCGCGCCTCCAGGACCGGGACAGAACGGATCCTTCGTAATGCCGTACATCAAGACGCCCGCGCTGTTCAACAGCGATCTTTCGATGACCAAGGACTTCAAGTTCAGCGAGACCCGAAAGGTCGAGTTCCGCGCTTCGGCGTACAACTTCCTGAACCATCCGCTCAGCAGCTTCAATCCGGCTGGTGGCGATGGCAACCTCACGCTAGGCTTTGCCAAGGGCGGAGCGCTGAGCAACCCGAACTTCGGTTACGCCAATTTCCTGAACGGC
>JBBIQR010000144.1:0-11593 GCA_037442245.1 Candidatus Solibacter sp.
GGGCGGCGGCGGGGGAATCGCGGCGGCGACGACGGGGCGCGGGCTGGGGGGGATCATCGGAAACCCGACGACGAGCCACCGGTTCAACCTGGTGATCGGGCTTTCGGTGCGGAATCTGCTGAACCACACGAATCCGGGTCCGATTACCGGTAACATTACGTCGCCGCTATTTGGGTTCGCGAACCAGGTGGCGGGGGGGCCGAATGGGGAAGGGTTCTTTGAGAACGCCAACAACCGGCGGCTGGAATCGCAGATCAAGCTCACGTTTTGACGGAGGAAAGGCTGGCGGGCCTGCGCCGCGGTGCCAAAATGGAGGGATGGTGAAATTCGGGCTGATTCTGGCCTCCCTTTGTCTGGCCGCGTTGCCGGCCTCCGCACAACAACCTTATAAAGTCGCGATCATCGGACTCATTCACTCCCATGAAGGCACGTGGGTGCCGCGCATGGCGCGCAACCCGCAGATCAAACTGGTCGGGGTCGCCGAGACGATTCCCGAGCTCGTCACGCAGGCGAAGGAACGGCAGGGCGTGAAGGACGTGCCGTTCTTCGACGATTACCGCAAGATGCTGGACGAGACGAAGCCGGATTTCGTGTGGGCGTTCGTCGAGAACAACCGCCACCTGGAAATCCTGAAGGAGTGCGCGCCGCGCCATATCCACGTGATCTACGAAAAGCCGCTGGCATCCACCTACAAGGACGCGCAGACGATGGTGGAACTGGCCAGGAAGTACAACGTGAAGGTGATGTGCAACTACCAGATGGCGTGGTGGCCGGCGAACCAGATCGCGTTCGACGAAGTGGCCAAGGGGACGATCGGTAAGCCGTGGCGGCTGCACGGGATCGTCGGGCACGGCGGACCGGGATCGACGGGACCGGGGAAGTATTTTTTCGATTGGCTGACCGATCCGGTGAAGAACGGCGGCGGCGCGCTGGTGGATTTCGGATGTTATAACGCGTTGTGGTCGCTGTGGTACATGGGGCGTCCCGAGAGCGTGTACGCGGAGGCGATTCACCTGCGTCCGCAGACGTTCCCGAAGGTGGAAGACTCGGTCGCGCTGATGCTGAAGTACCCGACGGGGATTAACGTATTCGAAGGCAGTTGGGACCTGCCGCGCAGCTTCCAGGATCTGGAGGTATTCGGCTCGACGGCGATGCCGGACGGGTCGCTCACGCGGGGCAGCATCTACATGACGCAGCAGAAGGTGGAACTGCGGATGGGGCGTGAGAACCGCGACCTGACGCTGGCGCCGCTGCCGGCGGAGATGGCGGACCCGATTTCCGTGATGGTGACGGCGATCCGGAATAACAAGCCGATCGAGGGCATCACGGCGCTGGAGATCAACGCCGGGGTGGTGGAGATCATCGAGGCGGCGAAGGAATCGATCCGCACCGGACGGAGCGTGAAACTGAAGTAGGCGGGGGAGCTACTCGAGACGGAACGGGGAGGCCGGCAATCCCGCGGCATTGAACAGGTTGCACGCGGGATTGTCGCGCCAGCCGTAGCGGACGAACACGGGGTCCGGGACGGGCGCGCTGCGCACGACGACGGTTTCGCCCTCGATGCGGGCATCGGCGGCGTAGTATTCGCGGTCGATACCGGCGACCTCGAAGCCGCGGACGGCGTCACCGCGGGCGGCGAGGCCGGCGGCGTGATCGAACCAGACGCGCAGCGCGCCGGGAGCGCGGGTCACCTGCCGCGGCGCGGGACCGGAGTACTCGATGGCTTCGCCGTAGGCGATCGCGCGGGCGGCGAGCGAGAGGCGCAGGCCGACGGTCTGCTTGTCGGGCGGGTGGATGTTGTCCGGCGTACCGATGTCGATGGTGACGGCCATGGCGGTGTTGCGCAGGGCGAGAGCTTCGCGCTGGCCCTCGCGGACGGTGGGCCAGTCGCTATCGGGCGCGGTGTAGTTGGCCAGTTGGACGAAGAGGAAGGGGAAATCGCCGATGCCCCAGGCGCGGCGCCAATCGGTAATCATGGCCTGGAAGAGGCGGCCGTAGTAGGGCGCGCGGAGGACGCCGCCGTTGGCCTCGCCCTGGTACCAGATGACGCCGCGGATGGGCATCGGGGTGATGGGCGCGACCATGGCGTTGAACAAAGCGCCGGGCTTCCAGGGACCGGCGGGGCCGGCGGGCTTTTCGGGCGCGGGGGGCAGGGGCTGGTGTTGAGCCTTGAGTTGAGCCGCGAGGTTTTCCCAGTCGCGGGCGGCGCGCCCGTAGCGCAGGAGTTCGAGCGGGTATTCGCGCATCAGGCGGTCCCACTCGGCGAGGACGGGCATGAGGGCGGGATCGCGCGAGATGGCCCGCAGGCTGGTCCAGGCATCGAGCGGGGTGCCGCCCCACGCGGTCTGGATGAGGCCGATGGGGACGTGGAGTTTCTCTTCGAGCAAGCGGCCGAAGTGGTAGGCGGCGGCGGAGAATTTTTCGGCCGATTCGGGGGAGCACTCGCGCCACATTTCGCCGACCAGGTTCTCGACGGGATAATCGCTGACCTTGTGCATGGCGCGCACGAGGCGGATGCGCGGATGACGGGCGGCGGCGATGGTGGCCTTCGAATCCGCGGCCCAGGCGAGAGGCCACTCCATGTTCGATTGTCCCGAGGCGACCCAGACGTCGCCGGCCAGCACATCGTCGAACACGGTGGAGTTGATGGTCATGCGGAAGGGGCCGCCCGCGTCGCCCGGCGGCAGGTAGACGCTCCATTGTCCGAGGGGTCCGGCGGTGGAGGTGCGCTCCGCGCCGCGGAAGGAGACGGTGACGCGTTCGCCGGGATCGGCCTGGCCCCAGATGTGGACCGGCAGGCCGCGCTGCACGACCATGTGATCGGCGATGAGATAGGGGAGTCTGATTCCGGCGCGCGCGGGGAACGCGGCGGCGCAGGCGAGCGCCAGTACGAGTGCGCGGATTAGCGGTGCCACGGGTGTTGGTGCGGGACCTGGCTGGTCATGGGGAATCGTCTCCCATCATAATATGAGGGATGGCTGAATTCCGGGTGGGAAACGCACCGTGTTCGTGGGGGTCGCTCGAGTTCGAGGGCACCAAGGGCGAGGCGATCGGTTACCGGCAGATGCTGGACGAACTCGCCGCTACCGGGTATACCGGGACCGAGTTGGGCGATTGGGGCTACATGCCGGCGGACGCGGCGCGGCTTGGCGAGGAACTGGCGGGGCGCGGACTGGTGATGCTGGGCGCCTTCGTGCCGGTGGCGATGAAGCATCGCGAGGCTCATGCGGCGGGCATCGCCCAGGCGGTGCGGACGGCGCGGTTGCTGGCGGCGGTCGCCACGGACCCGAAGCCGTTTCTGGTGCTGGCCGATGAAAACGGCACGGTGGCGGAACGAACGCGCAACGCCGGGCGGGTCACGGCGGCGATGGGGCTGGCGGACGCGGAGTGGCGGGTATTCGCCGATGGAGCGAATGCGGTGGGCCGCGCGGTCGCGTCCGAGACGGGACTGGCCACGGTGCTGCACCACCACTGCGCCGGATACGTGGAGACGCCGGAGGAGATCGCGCGATTCCTGGATATGACGGACCCGGAGGCGATCAACCTGGTGTTCGATACGGGGCACTACGCGTATGGAGCGGGCGGCGCGGATGTGGTGGCGGGGCTGGACCGGTTCCGCGAGCGGATCCGCTACGTGCATTTCAAGGATTGCGAACCCGCGGTTGCGCGGCGGGCGCGGGAGCAGGGCTGGGATTATTTCGAAGCGCTGCGGCACGGCGTGTTCTGCGAACTCGGCAAGGGCTGCGTGGACTTTCCCGCGGTGCTGCGGCGCCTGCGCGATACAGGCTACAGCGGCTATACGCTGGTCGAGCAGGATGTGCTGCCGGGCATGGGCGCGCCGAAGGAAAGCGCGCGGCGGAATCGCGAATACCTGGGGACGATCGAACACAACTTTCACTCATGAAGACGATCAATGTAGGGATCATCGGCGCTGGCAGAATCGGAAAAGTCCACGCGGAGACGTTGGCTTTCCGGCTGCCGCAGGCCACACCAGCGGTCATCACGGACATGAATCCAGCGGCGGCACGGGAGACGGCGGCGCGGTGCGGGATTCCGCGGGTTGCGGCATCGGCCGCGGAGGTTTTCGCGGACCCATCGATTGACGCGGTGCTGGTGTGCTCGTCGACGGATACGCACTGCGAGATGATCGTGGAAGCAGCGGCGGCCGGGAAGCACATCTTCTGCGAGAAGCCGCTGGATCACACGCTGGCCCGCATCGACCGGGCGCTGGCGGCGGTGGAGCGGGCCGGGGTGAAACTGCAGGTGGGCTTCAACCGGCGGTTTGACGCGAATTTCGCGCGGGTGCGGCGGGCGGTGGCGTCGGGGGAGATCGGCACGCCGCACCTGATGCACATTGTGAGCCGCGACCCGGCGCCGCCGCCGGTGGCTTATGTCAAGGTATCGGGCGGCATGTTCCTGGACATGACGATCCACGATTTCGACATGGCGCGGTTCCTGACCGGCGATGAAGTGGAAGAGGTGTACACGTCGGCCGCGGTGCGGGTGGACCCGGAAATCGGCGCGGCGGGCGATGTGGATACGGCGGTGATCGTGCTGCGCTTCCGCAACGGCGTCATCGGCACGATCGACAACAGCCGCAAGGCGGTGTACGGGTACGACCAGCGGGCGGAGGTGTTTGGGAGCGGGGGCGCGATTGCGACGTCCAACGTGCATCCGAATTGGGCGGTGATCAGTACTGGGGAGAGCGTGCGGCGCGACCTGCCGCTGAACTTTTTCATGGACCGGTATACGGAGAGCTTCGCGGCGGAGATGCGCGCGTTTGTGGACGCCATTGTGGAAGACCGGCCGGTGGCGGTGAACGGCCACGACGGGCGGGTTCCGGTGGCGATGGCGCTGGCGGCGCGCAAGTCCTACGACGAGGGGCGTCCGGTGAAGGTGAGCGAAATCGGTTAGGGGCGCCGCGCGTGGGCGAGGCCGGCGAGGCGGGACCAGTACCATAGCAGTGCTGCGGCGGGGGACATGGTTGTGCCGTTCGCCTCCATTTGTGGCAGATTGTATAGGTGGAGGAAAGCGATGAAGCGCATCACTCTGGTGGTTGCAGCCCTATTGGCGACCGTTGCCGTCGCGCAAGGGCAAAAGAAGCGTGTGGCGGTGATGAATTTCGACTATGCCACCGTGCAAAGCAGCGTCTCGGCGATCTTCGGCACGAATCAGGATGTCGGGAAGGGAATCGCGGACCTGCTGGTGGATAAGCTGGTGAACGACGGTACGTACTCGGTAATCGAGCGGAAGGCGCTGGACAAGATCATGGCGGAACAGAACTTTTCCAACAGCGACCGCGCGGACCCGCTTTCCGCGTCAAAGATCGGAAAGATTCTGGGAGTAGATGCGATTGTGATCGGCAGCATCACGCAGTTTGGGCGGGACGATAAGAAGACTTCGGTGGGCGGCGCGGGACTGGGCGGGCTCACCGGTCGTTTCGGGCTGGGCGGCGTGTCGCGGAATGAGGCGAAGGCGGTTGTCGCGATCACGGCGCGCATCATCAACACGGACACGGCGGAGATCCTGGCGAGCGCGACGGGGCGGGGCGAATCCAACCGGTCCGGCACGAGCCTGCTGGGCGCGGGGGGCAGCAATACGGCGCTGGGCGCGGGCGGGCTGGACATGCACGCGGCGAACTTCGCCGACTCGATCCTGGGCGAGGCGGTGCATCAGGCGGTGGACGCCGCGGCACAGCAACTGGAGTCCAAAGCCGGGTCGGTCACCGGACACGTGCTGACGATCGACGGGCTGGTGGCGGACGCGGCGCCGGACGGCACGCTGATTTTGAACGTGGGTTCGCAGGCGGGTGTGAAGGTCGGGGACCGGCTGACGGTGAAACGAATGGGGCGGAAGATCATGGATCCGGCCACGGGCAGGGTGTTGCGGCAGATCGAAGAGCCGGTGGGCGCGGTCACGATCACGGAAGTGGAGGCGACGTCCTCGACGGGAAAATTCAGCGGCGCGGGCGCACCGAAGGTGGGCGACGCGGTGAAGAACCAGTAAGGAGCGGCCCGTGAATCTCGAAATCGGCACTACCGTTGGGGACTATCAGATCACCGGCGTCCTGGGCGCGGGAGGGATGGGCCGGGTCTTCAAGGTGCGGAACACGATCTCCGATCGCGTGGATGCGATGAAGGTGCTGTTGCCGGACCTGACGGGCGAGCCGGAACTGGCCGACCGGTTCCTGCGCGAGATCAAGGTGCTGGCGGGGCTGGAGCATCCGAATATCGCGGGCCTGCGGACGGCGTTCCGCTGCGAGAACCAGCTCTTCATGGTGATGGAGTACGTGGAAGGGGTGACGCTGGACCAGCGCCTGCGGGAAGGGCCGCTGCCGGTGGAGCAGGGCGTGCGCGCGATGGCGCAGGTGCTGGCGGCGCTCGGGTACGCGCATCGCCGGGGAGTGATCCACCGCGACATCAAGCCGGCGAACATGATGATGACGCCGGCGGGCGTGGTGAAGCTGATGGATTTCGGCATCGCCAAGGGCGAGGGCGACCGGAAACTCACGATGACGGGGACGACGATGGGGTCGTTGTATTACATGTCGCCGGAGCAGATTCGCGGGACGCAATCGCTGGATGCGCGCGCCGATTTGTATTCGGTGGGGGTGTCGTTGTACGAGTTGGTGACGGGGAAGCGTCCGTTCGACGGCGACAGCCAGTTTGCGATCATGTCGGCGCACCTGGAGAAGACGCCGGTGCCGCCGATCGTGCACGATCCGCGGCTGCCGCAGTTGTTGAACGATTTGATTCTGGTATCGGTGAGCCGGGAGCCGGAGGCGCGGTTCCAGAACGCGGAAGCTTTCGGCAAGGCGCTGAGCAACCTGGTGCCGGAGCCGGCAGCCGCGCCCGCGCCGCAGGCTGCCGCGGCGGCTGCGGCGCGTCCCGCGGGAGCTGCGGCTGGCGCTCCGCAAGCGGCGTTCGCCGCGCCGGCGGCTGCGGGTGTTGCGGCTGGTGCTGCAAAGCCTGCGCCTGCTCCGCGTCCGGCGGCGGCGGGCGGGAAATCGCATCGCGCGCTGTGGGCGGGGATCGGGGCGGTGTGCTGCGTGGCGGCGCTGGTAGCGGCGATTCAGTTCGGGCCGTGGAGGAAGGCGGCGGCGGGAGTGTCGCACGCGCCGGCGGCGGCTCCGGCAGCGGAGACCGTACCGGCGGCGACGGCTCCGGTTCCGGCGGCGAATCCACCGGCAGCGGCGCCTGCCGCGGAGAATACGCCGGCTGCGACGCCGCAACAGGCGCCGTCGCAGCCGGCTCCGATGCAAGCGCAGCCGCTGGTGAAGAGCGAACCCGTAGTTCCCGCGAAGAAGGCGGCGCACACTCCGCCGGTGGGATCGGCGCAGGTGCAGGTGCAGCAACCGGGACGGCCTGCGGCGCAAGCGCCGGTGCAACAGCCGGTGCAGACGCCCGCCGCCGCGCAGGCGCCGCCGCCGCAGGCAGCGTCCGCGCCAGTGCCGGCGGGTCCCTCGCAGGCGGAGTTGGCCGCGGCGCGGCGCGCGGAGTTGCAGAAGGTACGGGAATCGCTGGCGATGATGTCGGCGCGTGCGGCCTCGGTACACGGCACGCTGGATAGTTTGCGGCGCAGTCAGGCGGCGAGCGGCGTGGGGTTGCGCGGCGACTGGATGCAGGCGGCGAGCCTGATGGACACATTCATGCGCGGGTCCAACGACGCGCTGAACGCCGGGGACGCTCCGGCGGCGCGGGACTTCATGGACAAGGCCGAGCGGCAGTTGGAGATTCTCGAAAAGGCGCTGAACAAGTAGGCCTCAGGAAATCACGGCGACTTCGTGATCGAGGATGCGGCGCACGTCGAATTGCGCCCAGCCGGCGTTCACGGAGACGGGGCCGCGGCCGGCATCGACGAGGCGCTGCGCGGCGCGCGGGCGCAGCCCATCCGGAATCCGCACCCGGATCGCGAACGGGCCAACCGGGATCAATTCGTCCATGGGGGAGCGCCACGTTCCCGCGCTGGTGAGGTTGACCAGGTGCAGGATCAGCCGCGATGGCTGGCGGTAGAGGTGGCAATCGACGAGGCCGGCGCCTTCGACGGCGAGGGGAATGCTTGCGTCCGCGGCCCAGCGGACGAGGTTGGCGAGCAGGTTGCCGTGATCGGGGAGCAGGTCGTGAAAGTAGCGGCGGTCGAGGTCCGCGGCGAGGAATGCGACGCGCGCTCCACCGGGCGCGCGGCTGAGCGCGAGCGCCGGGATGCGGGTATCGGGCTCGCGCATCCACGCGGTTTCGGGCGGATATACGGGATACTCGGGCACGAACGTGAGGGGCACGTCCGTGCCGGTGTCCACGCGCAGCGCGGCGAGGGTTCCACCGAACGGGAGGATGTCGGTTTCCTCGAAGCCGCGCAGCACGGGGTGGCGCTCGCCGGCGGGAGCGGGTTCGCGCCCGGTCTCGGGACCCCACACGCGGGCGCGATATTCGGGATGCAGCCGCAGGTAGGTGTGGGAAGACGGCGCACCGCCGCGGGGTAAGCGGGAGGGCGCGGACTCGCGGTGGACGCGGAAGAGATCGGCGAGGGCGAAATCGGGGCGCGGGTCGCCCCACTCGTCGCAGCCGGTGGATTCGCCGGTGGCGATGAGCGAACCGCCGCGTTGGACGAAGCGGCGGACGGCGGCGCACTCGGCATCGGAGAGGGCGGCTACGTTGGCCAGGACGAGCACGGAAAGGCCGGGGGCATCGCGGTCGAGGTCGGCGGCGTGCACGGGCAGGTAGGGAATCCGCGCGCGGATGAGGGCCTGGGCGAATCCCTGGTAGGGCGCGTCGACGAGCGTGGCGGCGTTGTCGCGCCCGTAAAAATCGGTGTTCCGCTGGGACCAGAGGAGTCCCACGGTGGCGATGGGGCGGCGGTCGCGCAGGTACTGCTGGTTGGCCCGGTGCCATTGCATGACGGGTTCGGCGGTGCGGTAGGCGCGGCGGTCCTCCTGGTACGCGCCGACGTGATGCCACCAGGGCTGGATGCCGCCGGCGATGCCCGCGAGCATCCACATGCGCGCTTCGGCGGCGGGTTGGGCGGAGGCGCGGAAGGTCGCGCGGCCGGCCTGATACATGGCCATGCTCTCGGGCGCGAGTTTCTCCCAACCCATCACGGCGTGGACGCGCTTGCCGGTGTCGCCGTTCTGCTGGAAGCCGGTGGCATCGTCGCGGTGCTGATGATCGAGCATGAGGATGTGGGCGCGGCGGGCGATCTCGCGGAGATCGCGGAAACTGGACGCCTGGGCGGTGACCGATCCGCTGTTCATGCCGCTCCAGATGCAATCGGGGCCGGCGGCGTCGCGGGTGACGCGGTTATTGAACTCCCACAGTTCGGTGCGGCGCTGGTAGTTCCACAGGATCCACTGGCGGTACACCGGTGCGTCCCAATCGGCGCGGGCGGGGAGGTCCTGGCCGGAGTGCGCGCGGAAGCCGCGGTGGCAGTTGGCGCAATAGCAGATGCTCGCGCGGCCGAGGCCGGCCCAACTGTTGTCGGTGAAGCCGTCGGGGTGGGAGCGGGCGATGATTTCGCGCATCACGTCCGGCAGGTACTCGGCGTAGTAGGGGCTGTTGATGCAGGCGACGTACTTGTCGGCGGCGCGGTAGGGCAGGCCGTTGGGCATGCGGGCGAACCAGTCCGGGTGGGCCTGGAAGAAGTCTTCGGCGGCGCGGTTGGAGTCCATGCGGGCGACGACGGCGAGGCCATCGGCGCGGGCGGCTTTGACGAGTTCGCCGTAGAGATCGCGTCCGTTCAGAAACTGCGCGCGATGGTGCAGCGGGAACTTGCTGGGGTAATAGGCGACGATGCCGCCGGCATTGACGATGACGCCTTCGACGGCGGTGCGCTTCCAGTATTCGCGCCACCAGGGGATGTCGTACTGCTCGGGGTCCTTCTCGGTGATGTTGGTCTGGCCCCAGCGGAACGTGCGCAGGTACCAGGGTTGGGGCGCGGGAGCGGTCTGGGCGGAGGAAGAAGCGGCCAGCGCGGAGCCGGCTGCGATTTCGAGAAAGTGGCGGCGGGTCGCGCTCATGCCAGCCCCGCCTCGCGGATGGCCGCGCCCGCGCCGCGCAGGTTGGCGAGTTTCATTTCGGAGTACTTGCGGGAAAGCAGCACGCCGTCGGCTCCGGCGCGCAACGCGGCGCGGACGGCATCGCGGGTGCCTTCGGGGGTGCACTTGCTGTTGGCCTGGCCGGTGGGGATATCGATATCGATGCCGGGCCAGAGTTGGGTGGTGGTCCCGTTCAGCGCTTCGCGCGCGCGGCCGGCTTCGCGGTACACGTAATCGGCGGAGAAGCCGGTGCGGGGCAGATCGGCGAGGGGCTTTTCGTGGGCGTAATCGAGCACGCGGTAGTGAAAGTCGAGCAGTTCCTGCGGGGGGACGTCGCCGAAGATGGTGCTGCCGGCGCCGCGGACGTAACTCGCCATGCGTTCGCCGGCGCAGTTGTGGTACATCACCATCTTGAGGAAGTCGGAGTAGCGGCTGAGTTCGGAGAGATCCTGTTCGGCGCGGTAGATGGGGCTGAAGGAATTGTTGTGCCAGATGTGCCAGCCGATGCCGGCGGCGGGCTTGACGGATTTCAGGGTGCGGTGCATGGCGGCGTAGGTTTCGCGGAGGCTATCGGTCCAGAGCATCTCCCATGCCAGGAGTTCGGGATAGCGCAGGATCAGGCGCCACAGGGTGACGTAGTAGCCGTCCACGGGCCGCTTTTTCTGGCGGGCGGCCTGGACGAAGGTATCGAGGGCGGCGAAGCCGGCGCGCGCGCGGGCGGGATCGATGCCGCGGGTCTTGGCCTTGGCCTCGCAGTGGGGGCAGAAGCAGGTTGCGTGGGCGACGTTGGGGTTGCCGCCGTGGCTGGCGCCCAGCGAGTTGGCGAAGGCACCCTGGCGCTCCGAGCCCCACATGATGCCGTCGATATCGTAGGAGCGGGCGTAATTTTCGACCATGCCGAGGAGCCAGTTGCGGTAGTTGGGATTGTTGAAGCAGAGGGTGGTCGAGTTCGAGCCGTCGAAGCGGCGTTCCTGCGCCTGGGCGATATTGGGGACGCCGGGGCTCCAGACGTCCTCGAACCAGCAGATGGTCTTCATGGCGCGCTTCCGGGCTTCCGGCAATACGGCGTCGAGGACATCGTAGTCGCCGAAATCGGGGGCGCGAAAGTCGCGGATCGCGGTGTTTTGGAAGTAGCGGGGGTCGACGCGGGTGTAGGCGCCGCCGTGGAAGGTGCCGGTATCGTACTGCTGTTTGCCGTGATCGGGCAGGGGCTGGCCGGGCACCTGGCGGCCGGCGATGCCGCGTCCGTAGGTGAAGGTGGCGACGAAGAGGGTGTTCACGTAGGCGGACTGCTGGAAGATGTCGAGGACCTGGTTGACGCCCTCGTCGACGAAGGAGACGGCGCCTACCTGGATGCCAAACATCTTGGCGGGCGCGGGCGCGGCGTTGGAACTCTGGGCCGTGGCGGCGAGGGCGATGATAACGGCCGTGCAGCGAATACCTGAAATGGTCATGTGTGCCTCCGATATGGATTGCGTTGCCCCAGCGCGGGGTGCACCGCGGAAATACCCAAAGCGACATACCTGCGTCTGCGCGAAAACGCACACAGGAGATGCGCCGCCCGGC
>JBBIQR010000145.1:0-11584 GCA_037442245.1 Candidatus Solibacter sp.
GTGCCACTCGCCGTTTAGACAGACGGCAGACAGCGAAAGATCTACTGCTATCTCCTGGCCGTCCTTGCGGCGGGCTGCGGCTTCGATCGTTTTTCCGATCGCGTTGCCGCGGCCGGTTCGGAAGAACTCAGGGAACGCCGACTGATGGCGGGCGAGATATCGCTCCGGCACCAACAGCGTATGCAGATCCTTCCCCAGGGCCTCGTTGGGCGCGTAGCCTAACATCGCTTCCGCCGCGGGATTCCAGTACGTAATTGCGCCCAGGCCGTCCATCATGACGATAGCGTCCTGAGTGGAATCCGTAATGGCCCGCAACCGCGCTTCGCTGCGTCGCAAGGCCTCCTGGGTCTGCATGCGGTCGGTGACATCCAGGCTAAGCTCTGTCTTTCGGGTGCTGCCCTGCCACGGAAAAACCTGTCCCCTGCACAGGAGCCAATGGACGCTCCCATCCGGCCAGATCACCCGAAACAGAATCTCGTAAGGCTCGACATGACCCTTGGCACGCTGCTGCGAGGCCTCGACCCGCTCCCGGTCCTCCGGATGAATCAATTGCAGCCATTCTTCCCGTGAGATCCACGTTCCGGACGGCTCGAGCCCGTAGAGGCGGAACTGGCGCTCCGAGGCTGTCGTCTTCCCATCTTCCCGGTAACAGAGGCCGACTTGCGCGGTTCCGAGGGCAAATCGCAGCCACTCCTCGCTTTGGCGGGCCGCGGCTTCAGCCCGTTTCTGAGCGGTGATGTCGGTCGCAGCCGCATAAACCAGCTTTTGTTCGGGGACTACCGCCGCGCTCCAAAGTAAGAAGCGGTACGAGCCATCCTTGCAGCGCACCGCGCACTCGAAACCGGCATCATCGCCGGCGCCAAGGAGCTTCTGGAACTCTGCCGCGGAGGCCGCCTGATCGTCGGGATGTATGAACTCAAAAACGGCGCGGCCCTGTGTCTCCGCTGACGAGTATCCGGTGACACGCTCAAAGGCTGGGTTCGTCCGGATGAGCCGCCCATCGAAAGCCAAAACCGCGAGGGGCGTGGGGAAGGTCCCAAACAGGTTTTCCAAGCTGCTCGGGAGGGTCTGAGCAAGGAAAGATCCCCCCGCCGTACTCTCGATGACGGCTGTCCTAGTTGTCGGCTGTCGCATTGCGAAACGCTCCCATCAGAAACGGTACACGGCCTTTCCTCTCCGGTATGCTCTCCTTTTCGCCGGAGATGGCGGAAGCGAACTCGGCAATGTGCTTTTGGAACTTGCGGCTCTGCCCGAGGGGCTTTCCATCGAGAGCGCTGTCTTCGAAATCCTGGCGGCACTCCGGCAGAATCCCCGCCACGGGAATGCTTAGTAGTTTTTCCAGTTCTTTTTGGGAAAAAACGGTCCGCGCAGGAGATTGGTTGAGGATCAGTGCCAGGCAATCCCGGTCGATGCCGGCCTGGAGCAACGTGGAGACGACGGATTTGGTTTCGCTCAGACCCAGGATGTCGCACGTGCTCACCAGGTACAGCCGGCTCGCTTCTTCGCACAGCAGTGCGGAAAACGGACTGAGACGGCCAAGATCGAGCACGACCCAGCGGTAGAGGGAGCGGACAAAACGCAGCGCGAACCGGACTCGCTCCACCTTCGGCAGCGCCCCTTCACGGCAGGCCGGACCCGCCGACTGGATTACGTCCAGCCCCTCCGCGGTGGAGGCGACCAGCTTTTCCCACCGGTCCTCATCCAGGTGGAGTATGTCCTCGGATGCGTCCGCGATGGTGTAGGGCGCCTTCACGTTCATCAGGAAGGCAAGCGCGTTGCCTCCCAGGTCCAAATCCATCATCAGGACCCGGCTTCCGGTCTGGCGCTTCAGCTCCATTCCAAGGTGGCAGGCGATGGTTGTGCTGCCGACTCCACCCTTGGCGCCAAGAATGCCCACGACGGCCGCCTGCTCCGAGCGGACGTCGTGGCGCGAGGATTCGGCCTGGATCCGTTGCCGGACGATCGCATGCTGAAGAGCGCGCGCCAGAGCCGGCCCCTGCAACATCCCCTTCACAAGGTATTCCTGGGCTCCGCTCTGCACCGCCCGCAACGCCAGCGCCTCGCTGTCGAACCCGGTCAGAAGCACCACCGGAACGGATGGCGCGTGCACCCGAATGGCGTTCAAGCCGTCCAGCCCCTGGCTGTCCGGGAGGGACAGATCGAGGAGTACGAGATCTATATCCCCGCGCGCGAGCCGGTCCAGCCCGGGCAAAAGCGCCGTGGCGCAGTGTACCTGAAAGGGCACGCCACCCGCACTCGCCAGTGCTTCCTGGACCAAGTCGGCGTCGCCGGGGTTATCTTCGATTAAGAGAAGGCGGAGTTCGGGTTGCGCCACGATGCAAGGGCACCTCGATCCCTAAGGGGTAGTTTGCATCAAAGGGCGGCGATGGCGGATGCTGTAAAACCCGAAGTTGGCAAAGGGCAAGGCCCTATAGACTCGTTAACGTTTGGGAGGGCTGATCTGTAACCAGGCGCCACGAGACTGAGATCAGCCCCTGAGGTATGGAATCAGAGAGAGCTGGTGGGACGGCGTTAGCCGCCCTACTTGGCGAGCACCGCGGTGAAGTCGCCGTCCACCGCGTACGGGTCCACGCTCACGGTGCCGCTCATCTTCTCCGCCGACGCCAGGGTGCCCGAGTACTTCAGGGTCAGCGGCGCGCCGTTGTACTCCGTCTCCACCGTCCAGGAGACCGTCTTCTCCGCCACCTTTCCGGTGATCTTGACCGCCCCGGCAGGACCGTCGCAGGTTCCCGCCAGGTCGCCGGAGGTCTGCTTGAAGGTGCACGACATGTCGCTTTCGTTGCCGGCGATGCTCTGGTGAAGCTGCCACTTGCCGTCGACGGTATCGGCGGCAACCGCCGGGAGAGCGGCGATCGCGATCGCCGCGAGAGTGAGGAGAGACGCTTTCATTTCTGTAATGCCTTTCTTGTGTGCGTGCCGTGAAACGGCCAATGCAAGCAGTATAATGACACTGGAGTGCCATAGTCAACTCTTTAGTGCCACATTCTGCGCAAAAGTGTTAAACTGTGTCCGTGCCACGCGCAACCGCAGCCGCCAAGCCCCGTCCGGCCCCCGGTCCCGCCCCGCTCTCTCTCCAGGAGCGCAAACAGTTGGTGGTCCGCTCCGCGATTTGGGACGCGGCCATGGACCTGTTCGCCGATCAGGGCTTCGACGAGACCACCATCGAGGAGATCGCCGCCCGCGCCGGGATTTCGCGCCGTTCGTTCTTTCGCTATTTCGCCTCGAAAAGCGAGCTGATGGCCTCCAGCATCGGCGAATACGCGGCGTTTCTCGCCGACGCGATCCGCGTTTGCCCGGCGGCGGCTCCGGTTTCCGAAGTGGTCCGCCGCGCCGTGCTCCAGGTGGCGGAGCAGTGTACGGAGATCGCGCGTACCCGCAAGGTGATGCAGGTGGTAACGCAGTACCCCGCGGCGAGGGAGGCGCTGCATTCCCGCGACGGCGAACTGCGCGAATGCGTCGCGGCGGCGTTTCTCTCGCGCGGAAAGCCCTTTCGCGACCTCCCGCCCGGCGTATTGACGGGCCTCACTCTGGCGGTTCTCGACGTGGTCTTCTATTACTGGTTCCGCCAGGGCGAAGACGACATCCGTGTCTCCGCCGCACAGGTGTTGGAGGTGCTCGGGCAAATGTCGTGCCCCGCGCGAAAAGCGCCTGGCGGCCTCGCCCTCTGACGCCCTCAGTCTTCGCGGGCGGCCTCGAAACGTCCCCAGCGTAGCGCCAGCGCCGGCAGCACCAGCAGGTTCAGCGCGGTCGATGTCGCCAGCCCGCCCAGAATCACGATCGCCATCGGCCCTTCGATCTCGCGCCCGGCTTCGCCGCTGCCGATGGCCAGCGGCAGCAGGCCCAGCGCGGTCACAATCGCGGTCATCAGAATCGGCACCAGCCGCTCGCCGGCTCCACGCAGCGCCGTCTCCACGCCCCAAACCATGCCTTCCCGCTCCACCAGGTGCTCGAAATGCGAGATCAGCATCATCGAGTTGCGCATCGTGATGCCGAACAGGGTCACGAACCCGACCATGGCCCCGATGCTCAACAACCCGCCGCTGGCGAACACCGCCAGCACCCCGCCCACCAGCGCGAACGGGAGGTTCGCCAGTACCAGCAGCAGATTCCGCGGGTTGCGGAAGACGATCGCCAGCAGCAGCAGGATGCCGGTAGCCGCCGCCAGCGAATGCACCAGCATCTCGTTGCGCGCCTGCGTGCGGGCTTCGGCGGCGCCGCCCACCACCGCGTACGTTCCGGCGGGGAACCGCACCTTGGCGGCGATGGCGCGCCGCGCCTCGTCCACGAACGACGTCAGGTCGCGTCCGCGCACGTCGCACGTCACCGCCTGCCGCCTCCGGGTGGCGTCGTGCAGGATCGCGCTGCGTCCGGAATCCTCGAAGACGTCGGCCAACTGCCGCAGCGGCACCCGCACGCCGTCCTGGCTGGAGAGGATCAGCCGGCCGACCGCCGCAGGGTCCTGCCGCACGCCGCTGTCCAGGATCACCGCGACGTCGAACACCCGGTTGGCTTCGTAAGTCTGGGCCACGGGGGTGCCTTCATACGCGGTGCCCACCGCTTCCATGACGTCCACCGGCCGGAAGCCGAACTGCCGCAGCCGCTCCGGCTTCAGCCGCACCACGATGCGCGGCGAACCGGGCGGCGATTCCACCTGCACGCCGGACGCGCCGCGCACCCCGGCCACCGTCCGCGCCACTTCCTGCGCCTTGCGGTCCAGCACGTCCAGATCGTCGCCGAAGATCTTGATCACCACCTCCGCGGTCACGCCGGAAACGGTCTCCTCGATGCGCTCGCCCAGAAAACGCCGCACCGCGAAATACACGCCAGGGAAATTCGCGATGGTCTTGCGGATCTCCGTCTCCGCGGCTTCGGCTGCGTCGCCGGAGAGCGGCTTCAACTCCACGTGCATCTCTTCGTAGTTCACCGGCCAGGTGTCGTCGGCCAGTTCGCCGCGCCCGATCTGCTGCGCCACGGAGTCCACGAACGGGTGCTTTTTCAATTCGGCGGTGAGGGCGTTGCCGATCCGCATGGTCTCGGCCACGGAGGTTCCCGGCACCGCCGACATGTGAATGATGAAGTGGCCTTCCTTCAGATCCGGCAGGAATTCACCGCCGAAGAAGGGCAGCGCGGCCAGCGCGGCAACGCACAGTACGCCCGCGGTAGCCAGCAGCGGCGCCGGTCGCTCGATGGTCCGCCGCATGAAGCGCCGGTAGCGTTCCTTGAGCGCCGCGATGAAGCGCGTGTCGTGAGAGCGCTCGACCGCCTGCGGCAGCAGCGCCGCGGAAAGCGCCGGCGTCACCGTGAGCGCCACCAGCAGCGAAGCCAGAATCGCCAGTATGTACGCCACCGCCAACGGTCCGAACAGCCGCCCCTGCACCCCGCTCATCGTCAGCACCGGCAGAAATACCAGCACCACCACGAACGTCGCGTAGACCACCGCGCCCCGCACCTCCATCGACGCGTCCAGGATCACCCGGAGCACCGGCAGCGGACTGCCCAAGCCGCGGTTCTCCCTCAGCCGCCGCAGGATGTTCTCCACGTCGATGATGGCGTCGTCCACCACTTCCCCGATCGCGATCGCCAGGCCGCCCAGCGTCAGGGTGTTCAGCGTGATCCCCATCCATTGCAGTCCGGCCACCGCCATCAGCAGGGAGAGCGGGATCGCGGTCAGCGAGACAAACGCCGTCCGGATGTTGAACAGGAACGCGAACAGCACCACGGTCACCAGCAGGCCGCCCAGCAGCAGGGAGCGCGTGATGTTGCCGATCGATGCCTGAATGAAGTTCGCCGGGCGGAAGATGCGGTCGTGCAGTTGGATGCCCTGCGACGCGATCATCGGCCGCATTTCCCCCAGCGCCTTTTCGAGGCCCTGGGTCACGTCCAGCGTATTCGCCCCGTACTGCGCCGAGACCATGATCATCACGCCCGGCTTGCCGTCGATGGCCGCTTCTCCGGCTTTCGGCGCCGCGCCGTCCTGCACCCGCGCCACGTCCTTCAGCCGCACCGTGACCCCGTTGCTCGCGGTCACCGGAGCCTCGCCCAACTCGGCCGCGGTGAGCGATTGCCCTTCGGTCTGGAGCAGGATCCGTTCCGCGGCGTTCTCCACAAATCCCGCGCCCCGCACTCCCGTCGAAGCGCGCGCCGCGGCCAGCACGTCGTTGATCGAAAGGTCGAACGCCGCCAGCCGCTCCGGCTGCACCTGAATCTGCAACTGCCGCACGTCCCCGCCGAACACCACCGCCTTGGCCACGCCCGGCACTCCGATGAGCCGCGGACGCAAGGTCCAGTCGGCGAACGTGCGCAGGTCCATCGCGGTGGCTTTGTCCGACGTCAGCCCCACCGCCAGCACCAGGCTCGCCGCCGACGTCAGCGGCGCCATCACCGGAGCCTGTACGCCCTGCGGCAACTGTCCGGCGAGTTCCGCCAGCCGTTCCCCGACCATCTGCCGCGCGCGGAACACGTCGCTGTGCTCCTCGAAGATCGCGGTGACGATGCTCAGCCCCTGCACCGATTGCGAACGCAGCGTGTCCAGGCTCGTGACCCCGTTCACGGCGTTCTCGACCGGCCGCGTGACCAGTTCTTCCACTTCCTGCGGCGAAAGCCCCGGCGCCTCGGTCTGGATTTCCACCAGCGGCGGCGCGAACTCCGGGTACACGTCGTATTTCGCGCGCGCCGTTTCGTAGACGCCGTAGCCCGCCGCCAGACAGGCGAGCGCGATCACCACGCCGCGAAACCGGATCGATAGATGGATCAGACGCTGCAGCATTACTGCGGATTCTCTTCCCCAACCTGAATCTGGGCCTTGAACTCCTCGCTGAGCAGCGCCTGCGCCCCGGTGGTTGCCACCCGCGTCCCCGCCGCGAGGGACCGGGTGAACCAGCCGTCCGCGCCCGGCTCTTCCAGGTTGACTCGCCGCCGCGCGAACTCGTTCGCCCCCGTCTGCACGTACACCCAGGTCTGTCCCGACTGGTGCACCACCGCGACGCGCGGGACCATCACGCCCTGCCGCGCCTGCCCCGGCAGTTGCAGGTAAGCCGTCACCGAGAGTCCCGGACGCAGCGTGAACGAAGGATCGGGCACGCGAAACAGGAAGGCCTGCCCTTGTGTTTTCGGATCGATCGCCGCCGCCAGCCCGGCGCGCTCGCTGCGAATGGCTTGGCTCTCGTAACCCAGCGGCACGATCAGCGCCGCCGCCACGCCGGGCGCGACCGTATCGCCGGCCGGCACGTCCACGCGGGCCAGCAGACGATCGAACCGCGCCAGCCGGATCACCGGCTGTCCCGCCTCCACCGATTCGCCGGGGTGAACCATGACTTCCACGACCTGCCCGCCGCGTCCGGCGTCCAGCGGTATCGCGGCCGCGCGCATGCTGCCAAGCGAACCTTCCAGCAGGGCGACGCTGCGGGCAGCCGCCGCCGCCTGCGCCTCCGCCCCGGTGACGCGCGCTTCGGCTTCCTGCACCGCGCGGTCGGAGACGTTCTTGTCGTCGGCGTTCAGCGTCCGCAAACGGGCGAGTTCCGTGCGCGCCGCCGCCAGGTTGGCCTGCGCCACCGCCGCATCGCCGCGCGCCGAGGATAACCGGTCGCCGAGGGTGATCCGGTCCGTGGGCGCGAGCCGCGGCTCGATGGAGCCTACCGCGCTGCCATCGGCGACATTCTGCCCCACTTCCGGCCACGCCTGCCCGGCGGCTTCGCGGACGTTGCCCGCCGCTGGAGCGCGCACCACGAACGAGCGCGCCGGATCTTCCTCCAGGCGTCCATACGCCACCGCTTCGGCGGGACGCGCCGCGGCGGCGAGTTCCTCCGTGCGAATCCCCAGCCGCTGCTGGAACTCGGACGAAAACTCGACCACGGTTTCGCCGTTCGCCGCCTGCCGTACGCGCGACGCGCTGGCCACCGGCAGATCGCTCTGCGCGTCGGCCGCCAGTTCCGCGCGGTTCGCCAGGAAAGACCAGATCAGCAGCGCGGCCACGCCCACCGCCACGCCCGCTCCTGCCACCAGTTTGAGGACTCGCTTCATGGTTTGATCTCCGGGTCCGGCAGCGCGCGGCCGGGTTCGAGCGGCTGTTGCACGGCGTCTTCCAGCGCGCCGAACGCGCTCTGAACGCGCCGCACGGCGTCCAAACGCGCGCGCGCCGCCGCGGCCGCCTCCAGCCGGACCCCGGTCAGTGCGAGCCGGTCCTCTTCTCCCGCGGCCACCGCCCGGCGCATGGCGGCTTCCCGCACCTGTTGCAGGTTCACCAGCCGCCCTTCGGCGTCGGCCAGTTCCGCCAGGCTGCCCCGGTAACGCGCCAGCGCCGTCTCCATATCTCCGATGGCCTGCGCCTGCAGGCCCTGGAAGCGGACCTCCGCCTCCGCGCGGCGCGCTTCAGCTTCCGCAATCGGCCCCTGATTCCGATTCAGCAGCGGCAGCGCCAGCGCCGGTCCGAACATGATCATGTGGTATCCCTCCTCGAACGCGTAGCTCGGGCTCAGATCCACGTTCGGGTACTGATTGGCGACCTCCAGGTGGAGATCCGCCTCCGCCGCGGCGTACTCGAGCAGGCTGCGCCGCACGTCGGCGCGATGCAGCAGTCCCGCCTTCTGCACCGTGGCCAGAGGCGGCGCCGCGGGCGTGGCCGGCAGCGTCCCGGTATCCACGTCCGGCAGCGAGGGCAGTCCCACCGCCGCGGCCAGAGTCGCGGCGGCTTCGCCGATTGCGGTCTCGCCGCCTTTGGCCTCGACTTCGGTCGCGATCAGCGCCGTCCGCGCCGTGTTCACTTCGGGCAGCGACGCCTCGCCCGCGCTTAGCCGCCTTTCCAGGATCGCCGCGTTTTCGGCGCGCGCCTCGCGTTCGCCGCGCAGCAGATCCAGCGTGCGCTCCGCCATCACGTAATCCAGCCACGCCGCCCGCACGCGGCTGCGCACCCGCCACGCGGCCTCCTCCACCACGATGCGCGCGGCTTCGGTGCGCTTCTCCGCTTCGAGAATACGCAGACCCCGCTTGCCCGCGGTCTCCAGCGTGATCGTGGGGTCCAGGTGAAACGCCAGCGGCGATTCCGGAGAGTTCGTCCATCCGCCGCCGCTGGCGATCGAAGGGTTGGGCCGCCCCTTTGCGGTCAGAATCGCCGCCTGCGCCGTGCGGAATTGCGCGCGCGCCAGCGCCATTTCGGGATTGAAGTAGATCGCGGCCGCGGCCAGGTCGTCCAGCCCGAGCTTCGCCGGCGGCCAATCCGCGCGCTTCAGATATGCCGCCAGCCCCGGATCGCGCACCGAGCGCGCGCGAAACTCCTGCTCCGTCCGGACCGCATCGAGTGGACGCGCGTGGTACTTGACGCAGCCCGTCAGCGCCGCCGCCGCGACCGCCACCGCCAGCCCGAAGGTTCGCACGAACTCCAGCGTAAGGAGATTACCCGTACGGCACCATGACGCGAAGATTACGATACCGTAATGACCCGCGTGCGGCCCCCGTTTACGCCGGATTCGCCGGCACGGTGAGGCTGACCCGCGTGCCTTCTCCCGGAGCGCTTTCGATGCGCGCGTCGCCGCCGTGCAGCGTGGCCACGCTCTTCACGATGGCCAATCCCAGCCCGGCGCCGCCGGTGTTCTTGGACCGCGCCGGGTCCACGCGGTGGAACCGGTCGAAGACCCGCCCCAGGTGCTCCGCGGGAATCCCGCAGCCATCGTCCGCCACCGAAACCCGCAGGCTTCCCTTCTCGCGCGCCGCCTCCAGCCGGATGTGGCCTCCGCGGCTGGTGTGCGCCAGCGCATTCTCGATCAGGTTGCCGAGCGCCCGCTGGAACAATGTGCGATCCAGCGGCGCGGCGATCGGTTCCGTTATCGTGAGATCCAGCCGTACGCCCGCTTCCGCCGCCGCGGCATCGTAGAACTCGCGCACCGCCGATAGTTCCTTGCCTACGTCCAGCACCTCGCGCCGGATCTCCGTCTGCGGATTCTCCGCCCGCGCCAGAAACAGCAGGCTATCGATCATCCGCGAAAGCCGCTGGCATTCCTCGAGAGCGGACGCGAGCACGTCGCGGTACTCCTCCGGCGGCCGCGGCTTGCCCAGCGTCACCTCCACCTCGCCGCGGATATTGTTGATCGGCGTCCGCAGTTCGTGCGCGATGTCGCTGGAGAAGCGCGCCAGCCGTCCGAACGCCTCCTCCAGGTGGTCGAGCATCTCGTTGAAGGTCGCCGCCAGCGACGCCAGTTCGGCCGGCAGCCCGCCGGTCCCCACCCGCTCGTTCAGCGTGCTGGAGCGGATCCGCCGCATCGTCGCCGCGATCTCCTCGACCGGCCGGATGCCCTTGCGCGCGAGGCCGAACCCGATCATCGCCGAGAGCAGCAGCCCCGTGCCCAGCACCGTCAGCAGGCCCTCCCGGTACTGCGCGAACATGTTGTGCTCCAGCGTGACTTCCACCGCGACTTGCACCCGGTAGCCCGGCGCCGCCTCGGCGAGCACGCGGAAGATGCGGTTGCCCACGGTGCGATACTCGATCCTGCCGTCGGCCGGAAAGTCCCGCGCCGGAAGCTGCCCGCTCATCCCGGTGGTCTCGACCACGACGCGCCCGTCCTCCGTGGAGACGCGAGACATCACCTCCACCGCGGGACGCGCCGTGCTTTCGCCCTCCACCTCCCATCCCAGAGTGCGGAAATCCTTCTCGCGCAGCAGTTCGCGAATCGTGTTGGTCTTCTCCGCGAGATATTGGTCGTCCTCGGCGTTGGAGCTTTGCACCAGCTTCCAATACAGGAAGCCGGTGCCCGCCAGCAGCAGCAGAAACGCCGATCCCGCGTACCACCACGCGAGCCGCAGCGCCAGGCTGCCGGGACGCCGCGCGCCGCTGCCCGCTTCAGACTTCGAGAACATAGCCAATTCCCCGCACGGTGCGGATCAGTTTCCGCTCGAAGGGATCGTCCACCTTGGAGCGTAGCCGCCGCACGTGCACGTCCACTACGTTGGTCGCACTGTCGAAATTCATGTCCCACACCTGCCCGGCGATCAGCGTCCGGGAGAGCACCTCTCCGGCGCGCCGGACTAATAGCGCGAGCAGCAGAAACTCCTTCGGGGTCAGGTCCAGGCGCTTGCCGGCGCGCGTCGCCCGGTGGCTTGCCGGATCCAGTTCGAGGTCGGCGGCGCGCAGAATCTCGCCGTGGCGCGCGGGACCGCGACGCAGAATGGTGCGAATCCGCGCCAGCAGTTCGGAGAACGCGAACGGCTTCACCAGGTAGTCGTCGGCGCCGAGTTCGAGACCCTTCACCCGGTCCGGCACCGAATCGCGCGCCGTCAGAAACAGCACCGGCGTCAGCGTGCCGCCGCGCCGCAATTCGGCGAGCACGCTCCATCCGTCGCGGCCCGGCAGCATCACGTCCAGCACCAGCAGATCGTAGTCGCCGTTCCGCGCCAGGTACAGTCCGTCCTCCCCGTTGTGCGCGAGATCGGCCACAAAGCCGTGTTCGGACAAGCCCTTGCGCAGATAGGCCGCGGCCTTGGGCTCGTCCTCGACGATCAACACCCTCACAAAACGCATCATAACAGCGGCGCCGGCGATTGACACTCGCCCGCGAACGTGGCAAAAGGTTTCTAG
>JBBIQR010000146.1:0-11466 GCA_037442245.1 Candidatus Solibacter sp.
GTCCGGCGGCGCGCAGCATCGGGCCGGTGACTCCCAGGTCCAGCATGTCTTCGAGCGAGATGAAGCCGACGCCCCGGGTGCGGCCGATCCAGATCTGGTTGTTGGTCAGCAGGTTTTCGTATTCATCGATGCGGCTGGGGAAGATGTCGATGAAATCCTTGACCCGCTTCTGCCAGCCGCGCGGCGGCTCCAGCGCCAGCCCGCCGATGCGGAAGTAGCTGGTCATCATGCGCTGCCCGCTGAACATCTCGAAGATTTTGAGGATCTCCTCCCGCTCGCGGAAGCAGTAGAGGAAAACGCTCATCGCGCCGATATCGATGGCGTGCGTGCCCAGCCACACCAGGTGGCTGTTGAGGCGCGTCAGTTCCGTGAGCATGACCCGCATCCACTGCGCCTGCGGCGGGATTTCGATCTGCAGGAGCTTTTCCACCGCCAGGCAGTAGCAGAGGTTGTTCGAGAGCGGCGCCAGGTAGTCCACGCGGTCGGTCAGGGTGACCACCTGCTGATACGTCTTGACCTCGCACTCCTTCTCGATTCCCGTGTGCAGGTAGCCGATGTCGGGTTCGCACTTGGCCACGGTCTCGCCATCGAGCTCGATCAGCAGGCGCAGCACACCGTGGGTGGACGGATGCTGCGGCCCCATATTCAGGATCATGCGGCGCGTGCCGCTGCCCTGCTGGTCCTGTTCGTACGCCTCCGCCAGTGTATTCGCGGGAACGCCCGATTCGCTCATAGCTAACCCCTCGATTCGCTAAATTCTGTTTCCGGTGACCGGGTAATCCTTGCGCAGCGGGTACCCTTCCCAGTCGTCCGGCATCATGATCCGCTTCAGGTCCGGATGCCCGGTGAAGCGGATGCCGAACAGGTCCCATACTTCGCGCTCGTACCACCCGGCGCCGCGCCACACGCTGGTGACCGACTCGATCTCGGGAGCGTCGCCCCCGATCCGGCACTTCAACCGCAGGCGCTGATTGTGTTCGATCGAATGCAGGTGGTAAACCACTTCAAACCGCGGTTCCGCCGGATAGCGGTCCACGGCCGTCACCGTGCTCAGCCGGACGAAGCCCTGGTCGTACTTCAGAAACCCGCACACGCTCGCGATCTTCGCCGCGGAGATCTCCAGCGTCAACTCGCCCAACTCGTACTCGCCTCCGCGCAGCGCCTCTCCATCGAAGGCGTCCACACTCGCGGCAACGGCATGCTCTTTCAAGTGCTCGGGTAGCATCGCGCTTCTCTACTTTCTCACCGGACGCCCGGTCTCGGGAGCCGCCCAGTCCAGCGCCCCCTTCTTCCAGATGTAGAAGAACCCGGAGAGGATCAAAATCACGAAGATCCCCATTTCGATGAAGCCGAACATTTTCAGGTCCCGGTAGACGACCACCCACGGGTATAGGAAAATCGCTTCAATATCGAACAGGATGAACAGCATCCCCACCAGGTAGAACTTCACGCTGAACCGGTGCCGCGCGTCGCCCGTGGGGACGATGCCGCTCTCGTACGGCGTCTCCTTGACCTTGTTGCGCACCTTCTTCCCCAGCAGGTACGAGACCGTCAGCAGCCCGGCGGCCAACCCCATGGCGATGAGCGCCTGCAGCAGAACAGGGAAGTACAGTTCGGTGTACGAGGGTTGCGGATGAAGTGGAGGCAAATTTGACTATAATAGTTTAAAAAACAGGGTGTCAACCAAGCATGATCGAGATTCTGGTGAACGGAGAGTCACAAAGTGTGCCCGAAGGGCAGACGCTGCTCGACCTCGTGCGCCACTTGCGCCTCGATCCCGAACGGGTGGCCATCGAGCTTAACCGCAAGATCGTAAAGCGCTCCGCGTGGACTCTGACCCCGGTCGGCCAGGGCGCGGCCCTCGAAATTGTGCAGTTTGTCGGAGGAGGGTAGGGCAGACCCGCCCAGGCCGGATCTGCCCCGAAAGAGCTAGGGCCTAGGCGAAGCTGCGGATCGCGCCGGCTTCGTCGTCATGCACGTCGAATACCGTGTACAGCTTCGTGATTTGCAGCAGGTCCTTGACCCGCTTGTTGAGGTTGAGCAGCTTTAACTGGCCGCCGCTATTGGTGACCGTCGTGAACCCGCTGACCAGCTCGCCGATCCCGGAGCTGTCGATGTAGGTCACTTCGCCCAGGTTGAGCAGGATCTTCTTCTGACCCTTGCCCACCAGGTCGCGGAGCGCCTCGCGGAGTGCGCTGGAGCCCTCGCCCAGCGTGATCCGGCCCGCCACATCGATCACCGTCACATCACCAACCTGCCGAAATGTCAACTTTACGCTCACTGAATATGCCTCCTGGCTGAATACCGCGACTCTACTTGGACACCAAGTTCTTGACCAATGTTACTTCCATCCCCCCCGATTCCAGTCGCCGGACCTGAAAATCGTCCATCAGGGACTTGATAAGGAAAATGCCCCGGCCCGAAGTCTTCATCAGGTTCTCCGGCGCCAGCGGGTCCGGCAGCGAGGCGTAATCGAACCCCTCGCCTTCATCGGCGATCCGCACCGTAAAGTGATGCGCGTTCGCCGCCACCGAGAAGTGAACCTTCTTATTCGCATTGTAGCGGTTGCCGTGCACCACGGCGTTCACCATGGATTCCCGCACCGCCATCCCGATCTTCATCAGATCGTCCTCGTCGACGCCCGCCCGCTCCGCCAGACCAAGCGCCAGTTCTTCGGCGCCGTCCACGCTGTCCAGCGTGGATTCCATCAGCCGTTCCACCGGTTCGGGGTTATGACGGGCGTTGTCGCGCATACCTGGAGCGGCCTTGGACGGTCTCCAAATCGAACCGTCAGAATAAATTAGACGGGATGCGAAAGTCAAGGCACACGGCCGGCCGCCGCCGCTACTTCCAAACCACCGATGCCGGCGGCGTGTTCTCGCATTGGCTCGATTCCGTCACCCCGCTGGCAAGCTGCGCGCATGCGTTGGTGACCGCCGTCCGCACCGCTTCGTCGCGCGTGACCGACGCCGCCGTACGGCAATCGCGCTGCCCCTTGAATTCCATGCAGACTTCACAACGCACCCGGTTCCCCTGAAACGTCGTGAACACGACCAGCACCAGAAACCCGATGACAAACACCGCGGCGATCAGTACCGTTTTTTTCACGCGAAGAAGTTCCCCATCCGCCGGAATTTGTCGTAACGGTGCTGCACCACCTGGTCCGGCGTCATGCGCACCAGATCCTCCAACCCCGCCGCCAGAGCCTTGCGCAATAACTCCGCCGCGGCGTCGAAGTCCTCGTGCGCGCCGTCGCCCGGCTCCGGCACGATCCCATCAATCAGGTTGAGCGAGAGCAGATCCTGCGCGGTAAGCCGCAGCGCGCCCGCGGCCTGTTCCGCTTTACCCGAATCGCGATAAATGATGGCCGCGCAACTCTCCGGCGAAATCACGCTGTAGACCGCGTTCTCCAGCATCAGCACCGTGTTGCCCACGCCCAGCGCCAGCGCGCCGCCGCTGCCGCCCTCCCCGATGCAGACCACGATCACCGGCACCGCCAGCCGCGCCATCTCGCGCAGGTTCCGCGCGATCGCCTCCGCCTGACCGCGCTCCTCGGCGTCGATCCCGGGATACGCTCCCGGCGTGTCCAGAAACGTGATGATCGGCCGCCCGAACTTCGCCGCCATCTGCATCACCCGCAGCGCCTTGCGGTAGCCTTCCGGCTTCGGCATCCCGAAATTGCGGAAAAAGCGCTGCTTGGTGTCGCGGCCCTTCTGCTCCGCCACCACCACCACCGCCCGGCCCTCGAAGTGGGCCATCCCGGCCACGATCGCCGGGTCGTCACCGAACCCGCGGTCGCCGTGCACTTCCTGAAAGCCGGTGAAAATCCGCTGGATGTAATCCAGCGAGTGCGGGCGCTTGGGATGGCGCGCGAGTTGCACGCGGCGCCAGGCAGGGCTGGGCTCCGGCGTGGCGGGCGGCTGCTCGGGCTTGACTTCGGGCTCCACGCTACCCATCTTATCAGCGCCGGTCCCGTCCGCGCCCGGCCCTCTCCCGCTCCCATTGTGCGCGGACACACCCGCACTCCGTTATCTTACGAACCCTGGGGCCGCCGGACGCCTTGTCAAGCCGCCGCCGGCGAACCGAAACTCAAGGTAGGAGGGGTCCCGCGCCACTCGCGGGTCCCCCGCACTGAGAGGAGGATCCAACACAAATGTGTGACTACTCGCTCATGGCTGTCCCCAATCGTCTCGCCCGCGAGGGAGAGGAACTCGTGTTCCACCGCTTCCCCACCGGCTCGTTGGGGCTCGCTGCACCCGCCGACGTGAAACGCGCGGTCTCCCGCCCGCCCGTTCCCCGAACCTTCCTGGAGCGCTTGAAGGCTTTCTTCACCCCGCCCCAGAACCAGCCGGTCTGCGCCGTCTGCATCCCGCCGGGCGCCACCCTCACCCTGATCGGCATTCACCCGCGGGCCCAGCGGCAATTCGGCGTCTCGGCGGAGGAAACCGTCACCTTCACCCAGATCACCGCCGCCGTTCACGCCTACCGCGACGCGGTCCGTTTCCGCAACGGGCGGGAGGCCCGTCTGCAGGATCTCTACGAGGGGCTGCGCGCCCGCGTGGTCGACCTCTCGCTCGCCGAAGAACTCGACCTCGATACCCTGCGCCGCGAACGCGCCGAGTTCCCCGTCCGCTACTAGGGGCGGCGCCCGGAGAAAATTCGCCCTCCGGCCGGTTTAAAATAGGAGTTGGTCCCGCTATCCGGCTTCGAATCCGCCAGCGCGCGCGAGATCCTCGCGTGGGCCGTCGAGGCTTACGGGGACAGCTTCGCGATCGCCACCAGCTTCCAGAAAGAGGGCATGGTGATCGTCGATCTGGCCTCGCGTGTCTCCCCCAGTGTCCGCGTCTTCACCATCGACACCGGACGCCTGCCCGAGGAAACCTACCAGATGATGGAGACCGTCCGCCAACGGTACGGGATCCAGGTCGAAATCGTCTTCCCGGACCGCGAGGAAGTAGAGCAGATGGTCACGCTCCACGGGCCGAACCTTTTCTATACCAGCGTCCCCTCGCGTGAGCGCTGCTGCGAAGTGCGCAAGGTGCGATCCCTCGAGCGCAAGCTCGCCACCCTCAAAGCCTGGGCCACCGGACTGCGCCGCGAGCAGTCCCGCACGCGGAAAGCCACGCCGAAGGTGGAAAAGCAGGGCGAGATTCTCAAGCTCAGCCCCCTGGCCGACTGGTCTTCCGCCCAGGTCGGCGAGTACATCCGCGAACACCACGTGCCCTGCCACCCGCTCTACGAGCGTGGCTACACCAGCATCGGCTGCGCGCCCTGCACCCGCGCCGTCGAGCCGGGCGAGGATGAGCGCGCCGGACGCTGGTGGTGGGAGCAGGACGCCAAGAAGGAATGCGGCATCCACTTCGGCGCCGACGGCCAGGTGCGCCGCGCTCCGCTGCAAGAGACGGAGCCGGAAGAAACGGACATGCATAAAGGATTCACCCTGTGGTTCACCGGAATGAGCGGCGCCGGTAAGAGCACCATCTCGCGCGCCCTCGAACTGCGCCTCCGCGAAAACGGCGCCAAGGTGGAAGTGCTCGACGGCGACGTCGTGCGTACCCACCTCTCCAGGGGGCTGGGCTTCAGCAAGGAAGACCGCGACGAGAACGTCCGCCGCATCGGCTTCGTCTGCGAACTGCTTTCGCGCAACGGCGTGGCCGCCATCGCCGCCGCCATCTCCCCTTACCGCGCCGTGCGCGAAGAGGTGCGCTCCCGCATCCCCAACTTCATCGAGGTCTACGTCGAATGCCCGGTGGACGTGCTCGCCGAGCGCGACGTCAAGGGCCTTTATAAGCGCGCCCTCGCCGGCGAGATCGCCAACTTCACCGGCATCACCGATCCCTACGAGCCCCCGCTCCATCCCGAGGTCACCGTCAACAGTTCCACGGAAACCCCCGAGGAGAGCGTCGGGAAGATCTGGGCTACACTGGAACGTTTAGGTTTGATTTCCTTTGATCGATCTTCACTCTCACACTAACGAATCTGACGGTACCTGTTCACCCGCGCAATTGATTGAGGAGGCGGTGCGCGCCGGCGTGACCACGCTCGGCATCACGGATCACGATACCTTCAGGGGCTACGATCAGGCACTCGCGCCCGCCCGCGGCGCCGGCATCGAACTGGTTTGTGGCATCGAGCTTTCCACGAAATTGCACGGCCACTCCGCCCACCTGCTGGGCTACTTCCTGGGCCACGACGGCCTGAGCGATTTCCGCGCCTGGGTGCTGGATCAGCAGGCCGCCCGCCGCGACCGCAACATCCGGCTGGTCGCCCGCTTGCGCGAACTCGGCATGGACATCACTCTCGAAGAGGCCGAGGCGCGCGGCAAGGGCATGACCGGGCGCCCCCACTTCGCCGCCATCATGCTCGAAAAGGGCTACGTCCACAGCTACCGCCAGGCCTTTGACGACTACCTGGACGAATCCGCGAAGGGCTATGTCTACCGCCAGGAGCCGGGCTTCGCCGAGGGCGTCGAGCGCATCCGCGCCGCCGGTGGAATCGCGTCCCTGGCGCATCCGATCCGCGTCAAAGGCGACGTGCCCGCGATGATGCCCGAACTCGTCGGCGCCGGGCTGAACGCCATCGAGGCCTACCACAGCGACCACACCACGGAAGAGACCGAACTATACCTCGGCCTCGCCCGCCGCTACGGCATCATGGTCACCGGCGGCAGCGATTTCCACGGCGACGTGAAGCCGGGGGTCCAGTTGGGAACCGTAGGTGGCGCGCTCGATATCCCCGCCGACCTGGTGGAACGACTGCGCGCGACCAACGGCGCGCGGCACTGAAAGCGCCGATCAGGTTCTGGTTCCGTGATAAACTCGTAGGAGTCCGGTGCATGTCCGCGCGAACCCCCTCGTTGTGCGGACCAGTTTCGGACGTGGTTTTTCCATAGGATCGGGCCGTGGCGCAGCCTGGCTAGCGCGCTTGCTTGGGGTGCAAGAGGTCCCGGGTTCAAATCCCGGCGGCCCGACCAACCTTCCCTACAAGTACTCGTTCCGCGGGTTCGTTCGAGTCGATCAGGCGGCCCCGCGTGGCTTCACCTGACTCTCGACGAGCGCGGCTGAAGCATCCATCGCCACTTCGAGATCGTAGTTGGCCTGCAAGATTGATCCAAAACTGCGGGCTCGTACCGAAATACCGCGCCAAACGCAGGGCGGCTGCCGGCGGTCCATTTCGGCGGACGCTTGGCCACGTTTTCAAAACCGGCGTACTATCGCGTCTGTTCCCGCCGGAACAGCTTCTCCGTATCTTTCGCCGCGACCAGGGAAAAAGTAGAAATCCACCGGAACCTAAACAGTAGCCCGGATACCCCGGGTCAGAACGGCACGTCGTCGTCGGTGATGCCCTGGTTGAATTCCTCGGGTTGGGCGGCGGGCGCCGACTGTTGGGGGCGCGGCGCGGAGCGCGGGCGGGAAACCATCGGTTCCTGGCTGAAATCGCCGCCGCCGCTGCCGGAGCCCGAATCGCCGCGTCCACCTAGAAGGATCAGTTCGTCGCAGACGACTTCGGTGATGTACCGCTTCTGCCCTTCCTTATCTTCCCAACTGCGCGATTGCAGGCGGCCCTCGACGTACACCTGCTTGCCCTTCAGCAGATAGTTGGAGACATTCTCAGTGCGCCACATGACGCAATTGTGCCAGTCGGTCTCTTCCTTCCATTCGCCGGACTGCTGATCCTTCCAGCGGCGGTTCGTGGCCAGCGTGAAGGTGGAGCGGGATTGCCCGCCGGGCGTGAATTTGGTCTCGGCGTCCTTGCCCAGATGCCCGAGCAGGATCACTTTATTGACGCTTCGGGATGCCATATTAACCTGAAGCGTAGCATAAGCCGGAGGGCGGCGCTGCGGCGGCCAGGGCGCCTACTTCGCGGGCGTGAGTTCGATACCGATGCGCCAACCGCCTTCGGCGCGGATGCAGTCGCGTACGCGCCCCACGGCGGCTTCCCCACCGTCTCGCATTTCTATGTGGACGAGCGCGGAAAGGCGCAGGCGCCGTCCGGCGAGCACGCCGATACCGCCGGCCGAGACATCGATTCCCGCCGCGGCGAGGTACTCCATGCGCCGGTCGTCGCCGATCCAGCCGATACGCAGAGCGGCCTGGAGCGGCTGGCGTCCATACCGCCGTGATTCGACGAAGAGCACCTGCCCTTCCGCGCCATGGTGCGCTGCCGCGCTGCCAGCTCCCGAGGTGGCCATCCCTATTCTTGTAAACCAATCTTCATCGCGTTTCCATAGCTACGTTCGCCTTGGGGTACTGTAGTGGTCCCCGTACCCCCGGCCGCGGCGATAACGTACCAGGGTTAACCCGGTGGATCCCGCGATGCCGCGGCTTTGGCAGCGGCTCCCGGGCGTTGTCTAGTATCATGAACTTGTCATGTCCCAGCGGGATTCCATGCTTGCCCCGCCGGTAGGGTTCTCGCCCGATCTCCCCGGTAAGTTGGCGGAACTGGAAACCGTCGTCGGCAAGTCCATCCGCGGCAAAACCGAGGTCATCCGGCTGTCGCTGGTCTGCCTGCTCGCGCGCGGACACCTGCTGATCGAAGACGTCCCCGGCGTCGGCAAGACGACCCTTGCGCAGGCGCTGGCGCGCGCCGTCTCCTGCCGCTTCCACCGGCTCCAGTTCACCAGCGACATGTTGCCCAGCGACGTGCTGGGCGTCACCATCTATAACGCTCACTCCGAAGCCTTCGAATTTAAACCGGGGCCCATCTTCAGCAACTTTCTGCTGGCCGATGAGATCAACCGCACCACGCCGAAGACCCAATCCGCGCTGCTCGAAGCGATGAACGAAAGCCAGGTGACGATCGACGGCAAGTCGCACTCGCTGCCGCGCCCGTTCATGGTCATCGCCACCCAAAACCCGGTCGAGCACCACGGCACCTACCCGCTGCCGGAATCGCAACTCGACCGCTTCCTGATGCGCCTCCGGGTCGGGTATCCGGACGGGGAAAGCGAACGCCAGATTCTGCGCAACGGCGAGCGCGAATTCGCGGCGCCGGAATCGGGGGGGCTGGTTGCCGAAGATATCCTGCGCCTCCAGGCGGCGGTGCGCGGAATCGCGGTCGATGACACGGTAGTGGATTACCTGCTCGCCATCGTGGAGCGAACGCGCGCCCACGAATCCCTCGCGCTCGGGGTCAGCCCGCGCGGCAGCCAGGCTCTGTACCGGGCGGCCCAGGCGCTGGCGCTGGTCGAAGGGCGCGACTACGCGATCCCGGACGACGTGAAACGCCTGGCCGCGCCGTTGTTCGCCCACCGCGTCGTCATCAATACCCGGACTACGCTGGTGCAGCGCAGGCCCGAGGCCGCCGAGCGCATCATCGAAGAAATTCTCAACCAGGTGGAAGTCCCCCTGTAGAAACCGTTCCCGATTATGAAGACAGCGATCATCGGTCTGCCAATGACCGGCAAAACCTCTCTGTTCACGATACTGACCGGCGTGCACCAGGAAACGCGCATCGGCTCGACCGCCGCGCGCACCGGCGTGGCCAAGGTGCCCGACGCCCGGCTCGACGCGCTGGCCGCGCTTTTCGAACCCAATAAGACAACCTACGCGACCGTCGAGTACGTCGATATGCCCTCCATCTCGAAGGAGAGCCTCCGCGACGCCGCGTCCCTGGCGAGTCTGCGCAACGTGGATGCCTTCATGCACGTGCTGCGCCTGTTCGCCGATGAAACCATCCCGCACGAGAAGGGATCGGTGGATCCCCTGCGCGATCTCGAGGACCTCGAGACCGAGCTGATTCTCAGCGATCTGGTGGTGGTCGAGAAGCGTCTGGAACGCCTCGATAAGGACCGCAAGAAGGTGAAGAATCCCGAACTCGACCGGGAATTCGAGCTCCTGGTGAAGGCCAAGGGCGTGCTCGAGGAGACGCGTCCTCTGCGCGAACTGGAACTGGACGCGGAGGACGAGAAGCGTATCCGCGGGTTTCAGTTCCTCTCGCAGAAGCCCATGCTCTACGTGCTCAACCTGGGAGAAGAGGAGGCCGCGCGGCTGCACGAGCGGGAGAAGGAGTACCGCGAAGGGCCGCTGGCCGGACGCAAGCGCGCCGCCGTGAGCGCGGTGTGCGGCAAGATCGAAGCCGAGCTTGCGGAGTTGCCCCGCGAGGAGCAGCGCGATTTCCTGGCCGGGTACGGGCTCAACGAGAGCGGGCTGGAGCGCCTGATCACCGCCACCTACTCGCTGCTCGGGCTGATGAGCTTCCTCACCGCCGGGGAAGACGAGTGCCGCGCCTGGACGATCCCGGTTCACAGCAATGCGGTGAAAGCGGCGGGCGCGATCCACTCCGATTTCGAGAAGAAGTTCATCCGCGCGGAAGTCGTGAACTGGAAGACGCTGGTGGATCTCGGCGGATATAGCGGGGCGCGCGATAAAGGCCAGCTTCGGCTGGAAGGCAAGGAATACATCGTCAAGGACGGGGACGTGCTCGTGATCCGCCATAGCTGACGCGGGACGAGAATCTGCATCGCGCTACACTTCTAACCATGGTTCGGATTCTGCTGGCGATCGCGCTCGGTGTGCCGGTGTCCGCCGCCGGCCAGCAGCCGCCGCCCAACCTGCTGGATAGCGCCCGCCACGGCCGCGCCAGCGAAGTCGAGGCCCTCCTGGCCAAGGGCGCGGACATCGAGATGAAGGATAAAGAGGGACGCACCCCGCTCCTGCTGGCGGCGCAGTACGGCCACGCCGCGGCCGTGAAACTGCTGCTCGCCAGGGGCGCGAAGCCGGGGGCGCGCGATGCCCGCGGATGGAACGCCTATATGCTCGCGCTCTTGGCGCCGGCTGGAGGCGTCATGGGAGTCGTGCACGGAAAGCACGACGCCGTCCTGCGCCTTCTGCCGCGGCCGAAACGCTTCCGCGTGCAGGTGAATGCCGGCTGGACCCCCGGCGGATCCATGTTCAGTTCCTGCTTCATGCGCGCCGCGGAGTTGCAGGAACACGTGCGCGACCTGCGTCCGGACGCCATGGTGCTGGAAGCCCTGCAGCGTTTCGTGTCCGCCTCGGGGCGCGACATGGTGGCGGTCGTGCGTGCCGAGGCGCGCGGCACGGCCGAGTTTCCCAATGCCGACCCCGCGCCGGACCTGGACGGCACCCTGGAACTCGCCGTGCAGCCAGGCATCGCCTGCGTGCAGGGGGTGGACCGGCTCTCCATGACGGTCCGGGTCAAGGTGGTCGCGGGCAGCGGCGGCGCCACTCTCCTCGAACGCGAATTCGGAACCAGCGTCAAGACCGGGATGAAGTCGGAGGACGCGGACAATCCGAACCAGCACGGGCCGATCTTCGCGGCGTGGGCCAAATCGAAAACCGGGCCGATTTACTGGACGCTGGTGGAAGCGCTGTTGATGCGCGACTGAGTGGTAGAATCGTCAGCGATATGGCTTCATCCACGATCGATCCGCGGACGGCCGTCGGCCGCAGTCCCGAATCCCTGCGGGTGGAAGAACGGCTGGCGCTCGCGGGAAGGTGGATCGCG
>JBBIQR010000147.1:0-11448 GCA_037442245.1 Candidatus Solibacter sp.
CGCGCGGGCGGCACTCTTCGCCTTCGCGCTGACTGCGTGGGCGCAACCGCGCGAGACCACGGTCTCGGACGCGGCGTCGCTAAACGCCGCGCTGGACGCGGCGGGCAGCGAAGGCGCGGTAATCCGGCTGCGTCCGGGCGTCTACAAACAGGTGTTCACCATCGCCAAGCCGCGGATCCAACTGCGCGGGATGGGAGCGAAGCCCGAGGACGTGGTGTTGACGTTCGACAATTCCGCGGGCACCGCGGGCGGGACCACGCGGTCGGCGTCGGTGACGGTGAGCGGGGACGATTTCTACGCGGAGAATCTCACGATCGAGAACAGCTTCAGCCGCAACCGTCCGCTGACGCAGCAGGGCTCGCAGGCGGTGGCGCTGAAGGTGACGGGCGACCGCGCGGTGTTCCGCAAGGTGCGGTTCCTGGGCTACCAGGATACGTTGTACGCGAACGGCGGGCGGCAGTATTTCGCCGGCTGCTACATCGAAGGCAACGTGGATTTTATCTTCGGCAACGCGCGCGCCTTCTTCGACGGCTGCGAGATTCGCGCGCTCGCGCATCCGGTCGTATACCTGACGGCGCAGAGCCGGCTGACCGCGGACGAGAAGAGCGGGTACGTGTTCGACCATTGCCGCATCACGGCGGAGAAGGGCGCGGAGCGCGTGTACCTGGGGCGCCCGTGGCGCGCGTATGCGACGGTGGTGTGGCTGAATACGGAGATGCCGGCGGCGATTGCGGCCGAAGGGTGGCACGAATGGGAGCACGACGGCAAGGCTTCGCTGCCTACAACCTTTTACGCCGAATACAACTCGGCCGGACCCGGCGCGCGTCCCGAAGCGCGCCGGCAATTGACCGGGGCCGAAGCCGCGCGATTCGCGCTGCCGGCCTTTCTTGCAGGAGACGACCAGTGGGATCCCCGCAACGTGCATTGATGCTGACGCTCGCCTTCGCCGCGGGCTCGGCTTACGCGCAGGACCGGCGCAACGTGACCGAACCCGCGATTCCGAAGAGCTGCGCGGTGGTGACCGCGCAACTCGCCGCCATCGACGGCAACCGGACTCTCGCGGAGGGAGATGAAGCGAAGCTGGATACGGTGCGCATCCAGCAGGCGCTGGACGGATGTCCCAAAGGGCAGGCGGTGGAACTCAAGCCGGACGGCGCGCGCCACGCGTTTCTCTCCGGACCGCTCGATTTGCGGACGGGCGTGGCGCTGGTGGTGGATGCGAACGCGATCCTGTTCGGCTCGCGCGACCCGAAGGTGTACGAGGTGCGGCCGGGGAGTTGCGGGATCGTCGATCAGAGCGGGCGCGGATGCCGCGCGCTGATCAACGGCAGCGGCGTGACGGGCGCGGCGGTGATGGGCGACGGGACGATCGACGGCCGCGGCTGGGCCAAGGTGCTGGGGAAGAACGTTTCGTGGTGGGAACTGGCCGAGGAGGCGCGCAAGGGCGGCAATCAGAACTGCCCGCGGCTCGCGGTGCTGGACCGCTGCGACGATTTCACTCTCTATCGCATCACGCTGAAGAACTCGGCGAACTTTCACGTCTCTTACCGCAACGGCAGCGGCTTCACGGCGTGGGGCGTGATCATCAATACGCCGAAGACCGCGCGCAACACCGACGGGATCGACCCCGGTCCGGCGAGCGACGTGACGATCACCCGCTGCTACATCCACACCGGCGACGATAACGTGGCGATCAAGGCGGGTGGGAAGTGCTCGCATATGACGATCGCGCACAATCATTTCTATACCGGACACGGGATGAGCATCGGGAGCGAGACCAACGGCGGGGCGGATACCATCCGGGTGAGCGACCTTTCGATCGACGGGGCGGATAACGGCATCCGCATCAAGAGCAACTCGGGCAAGGGCGGGAAAGTCACGGACGCGGTGTACGAAGACGTGTGCATCCGGGACACCAAGTACCCGATCTTCATGGACAGCGACTACGCGCACTACGGCAAGCAGGGGACGAAGCTGCCGTGGTTCACGGGCATCGTGCTGCGCAACGTGCGGGTGCAGGGCGCGGGGCGGCTGGTGCTGCAGGGATTCGACGGTGCGCATCCGCTGGGCATGGAGTGGGACAACGTGCAGTTCGATTCGCCGGCGCAGATCCAGGTAGCGGCGGAATACGCGAACCTGGTGTTCGGTCCGGGCGCGGTGAATCTGCCGGTGAGCGGCCAGGACGTGAAGGTCACGGGCACGACCGGGCGCGGCGCGGCGAATGCGTGCCGCGACAAGTTCGTGCCGATGCCGGCGCGGTAGGCTACGGCTTCAGACTCACGCCGGGAAAATATAGGCCCTTCTCCTCGCGGCGCCACCAGCCTTTCTCGCCGAAGCGCGTGAAGTGATACTCGAAGAGACGCGCGCGCACGTATTTGGGCGGAGTGCCGCCGAAGGGGTTGGTCGTCAGGAGCGCGAGGACGGCGCGGTCGCCTTGCAGCAGCCGGACCATGAAATTGACGAACCAGCCGTTTTCCTGGTAGGTGCCCAGGGCAGCGAACCACATCTGCCAATCCAGGCGCGGCTGATAGGGCGCGACGAGGGGCGGCATGCGGGCAGGGTCGCCGGGTTTGGAGGGGAACTCGTAGGGCAGCCAGGTTTCGCCGTCGCGGGAGCCTTCGACCACAATCTCGGGGCGGGTAGTGGTCATGACGGCGAACAGACCGTAGGAATTGACCAGGCGCAGGGGATCGACGGCGTGAAGAATCGCGCCGCCGGCGGGCGGCATGGGTCCGCCGAAGAGAGCCAGAAAGAGAAGCGCGCTCATGAACGCGATGAAGCCGGCCAGGGCGGCGCTGACGGCGCGATGGGGCAAGAGGCGCGGCAGGGAGCGGTCCGGTTCGATCACCAGCCAGAGACAGAGGGAGATGGTGAGCCAGTTGAAGAACGTGTAATTGCCGGTGAGCAGGATGAGGAGTTGCAGCAGCGCCGTGAGGGCGGCGCCCGCGCGACGGAAAGCGCGCGGACCGAAGAAGGTGAACGGCACAGCGAGTTCGACGAAGAAGACCATCGCGGTGGAGAACTTCTGCGCGAAGGCGGGCAACTGGTGCATGAACCAGGCAAGCGGCGTTGGCAGCGGCTGGGTTTCGTAGTGATATTGGAGGGCGGTGAGATTGCGCCACGTGGGGTCGTGGCTGGCGAGCTTGACGACGCCGCTAAAGAACATGAGGCGGAAGAGGAGCCAGCGGAAGAGCCAGACGCGGGCGGGGGATTCGTCGGCGAAGATGGCGAGGAAGCCGGCTTCGGCGAGCAGGTAGTCCCATTGGAAGGCGAGGAATTGCTGGCCGGCGGCGCAGACGCTGAGCCAGAGCACGAGGCAGGCGGCGAGCACGGCGCGCTGGCGCCATCCGGCGGCCGCGGCGAGCCCGAGTGCCGCGCCGAGGATCCACAGGGCGGTGATGGCGGCGTCGGACGGGTTGAGCCAGAGCAGGGTGGGGACTTCGTAGTAGGCGGCGGTGCCGGCGCCTTCACGGACGGCGCGCAAAAAGTCGGCGGCGGGTACAATGCCGTGCGAGCCTACCAGCCCCATCGCCTGGACGCCGAAGGAGAGGAACGCGATCGAGTAGATGGCGCCGAGGAGGCGCAGGAAGGTGCGGGCTGTCGCGAAGCGGGTCACCGGCGGCCTATTCCAGCAGGGCGCGCAGCCCGGCTTCGGAGAGCACGGGGACGCCGAGTTGAGTCGCCTTGTCGAGCTTGCTGCCGGCGTCTTCCCCGGCGACGACGTAGTGGGTTTTTCTGCTGACCGACCCGGAAACCTTGCCGCCATTGCGCTCGATCAGTTCCTTGGCTTCGTCTCGGGTGAGCGTGGGGAGGGTTCCGGTGAGCACAAAGGTCTTGCCTTCGAGGGAGCCGCTCTTGGGGCGGGTGGAGGCGTACGTGAATTGCAGTCCGGCGTCGCGCAGCCGTTCCACGAGTTGGCGGTTGGTGGGCTCGGCGAAGAACTGCGCGATGGACTCGGCGACCTTGGGGCCGACCTCCTCGGCCTTTTGCAATTCCTCGGCGGAGGCCAGTAGGATGGCGTCGATGGCGCCGAAGGCTTCGGCGAGGAAGACGGCGGTGCGCTCGCCCACGAAGCGGATGCCCAGCGCGGCAAGGACGCGCGGCATGGGATTCTGGCGGGAGTTGGCGATGTTGCGGACGACATTGCCGGCGCTCTTGACGCCCATCCGTTCGAGGTCCATGAGGTCCTCGATTTTGAGCAGGTAGAGGTCTGCGACGCTGCGCACCATGCCCTTGTCGACGAGTTGATCGACGAGCGCGTCGCCTAACCCATCGATGTTCATGACGGGGCGGGAGGCGAAGTGCAGGACGGATTCCTTGAGGCGCGCCGGGCAGTTGGTGTTGATGCAGCGGCTGGCGGCTTCCCCTTCGACGCGGACAACGCGGCTGCCGCAGACGGGGCACGCTTCGGGCATCCGGAAGGGCTTGCGCCACGAACCCTGGGAGGACACGCGGACCACCTTGGGGATGACGTCGCCGGAGCGTTCGATGACGACCTCGTCGCCGATTTGGAGGCCGAGGCGCGCGATTTCATCCTCGTTGTGCAGCGTGGCGCGGGACACGGTGACGCCGCCGACTTCGACGGGAGCGAGGCGCGCGACGGGCGTGAGGGCGCCGGTCCGCCCCACCTGGACCTCGATGTTCTCCACCGTGGTGGTCGCCTGGCGCGCCGGGTATTTGTAGGCGATGGCCCATCGCGGCGCCTTGGCGGTGAATCCGAGGCGGCGCTGCTGATCGATGGAATCGACCTTGACCACCACGCCGTCGATTTCGTAGGGCAGCGATTCGCGGCGGTTTTCAAATTCGGCGCAGAAGGCGGCGACCTCGTCGATGGTGCCGCAGAGGCGGGAATTGGGATTGACCTTGAAGCCCATGCGGCGTAGGGCGGCGAGGGATTCCCAGTGGCTCTCGAGGGCGGGACGGCCATCGCGCAGGAAAAAATACGTGTAGTATTCGAGGCGGCGGCTGGCGGTGATCTGCGGTTCGAGGACGCGCAGGCTGCCGGCGGCGGCGTTACGCGGGTTGGCGAAGCGCGAGAGGCCCTTCTCGTCGCGGCTGGTGTTGAGACGCTCGAACGCGGCGCGGCTCATGACGGTTTCGCCGCGGACTTCGAAGGCGCCGGTTTCGCGCGGCACACGCAGCGGGAGGGAACGGATGGTGCGGGCGTTCTCGGTGACGTCTTCGCCGATTTCGCCGTCGCCGCGGGTGAGAGCGGAGAAGAAGGCGCCGTCGCGGTAGTGGACAGCCATGGAGAGCCCGTCCATTTTGAGTTCGGTGACGTAACGCGGAGATTCGCCGGGGAGGAGTTCGCGGACGCGGCGGTCGAAATCGCGGAGCTCGCCTTCGTTGAGCGCGTTGTCGAGGCTGAGCATGGGCGCGCTGTGGCGCACCTTGACGAAGCCCTCGCGCGGTTTGCCGCCCACCCGCTGGGTAGGGGAATCGGGCGTGAGGAGTTCGGGGTGCGCGTGCTCGAGTTCCTGGAGGCGCCGCATCAGGGCGTCGTACTCGGCGTCGGAGATTTTGGGGTCGTCGAGTACGTAGTATTGGTGCTCGTGCAAACGTAGCTCCTGGCGGAGCTTCTCGATCTCGGCAGCGGGAGTCTTCATCGGCCTGTCATCTATAATTTAACGAGGAAACCACGCCCGGAGCGATTATCATTCAGACATATCAGAAGGCGGTGCTCATCTACAATCCCCGTGCGGGCCGGATCCTGCGATCGGACGGTTCGCTGATCCGCCGCGTGGAGGAAGCGCTGCGGGAAGCCGGGCACGTGGTGACGCCGGCGCCGACGACCGGCCCGCGGACGGCCGGTGAGATCGCACGGAAACACATTGAGCGCGGTGCCGACCTGATCCTGGTGGCGGGCGGCGACGGCACGGTGAACGAGGCGGCGGAGGGGATGGTGGGGACCAGCGTGCCGCTGGCGGTGCTGCCGGCGGGGACGGCGAACGTGCTGGCCACCGAACTGAAACTCGGTCGCGATCCGGTAAGAGCGGCGCGGCGGTTGGGGGAGTGGGTGGCGCGTCCGGTGGCGGCGGGGCGGCTCGATTTCACCGGCGGCGAGACCCGGCACTTCCTGTTGATGGCCGGGATCGGCCTGGACGCGTACATCGTGAGCAAGGTGAATTCCGCGCTCAAGGCGCGGACCGGCAAGTTCGCCTATTGGCTGGCGGGCTGGAGCCTGGTGGGGCGCCGGCTGGCGGAGATCGAAGTCGAGATCGACGGAGTGAAGCGCCGGTGCGGATTCGCTCTGTTTGCGCGGGTGCGCAACTACGGGGGCGATTTCGAGATCGCGCGGCGGGTGACGCTGCTGGAGGATACGTTCGAGGTCGTGCTGTTCGAAGGGCGGAACGCGCTGCGCTACGTGCCGTACTTCGCCGGGATGGTGGCGGGGCGGCTGGAAGGCACGCGCGGCGTGACGGTGGTGCGGACGCGCGAGGCGAAGATCGCCGGGGTGGGGGACGAGCGGGCGTTCGTCCAGGTAGACGGGGAATTGGGCGGACGGATTCCGGCGGACGTGCGGATCGTACCGGGGGCGGTACGTCTGCTGATACCGGCGCGATACTCGAAGCCAGCGGACGGCCGGGAAGCCGGCCCAGCCGCAGTTAACCAGGGGCAGGCGGCCGGTCCTGCGCCATATAAGTGATACCGGACCCGTCCGCGCCGGCATAACCAGAGATAGCACCCCCACCGGAGTGGGGCTGAGCCTTGCCCTCAAAGTAGGGGACGCGGCTCAGTGACCCGGTCGGATTGACCCTCCAATAGGGGGAGTTCCAGACTTTTCGATGGGAAACTATTGACTCCGAAGGGCAGTACGTGGTGTAATCGGGCGGAGTATTGGGTCAGGAACTAAAGATCGGCTGGCTGCCAAGCTGGAGAGTGTTGATGGGGAAGGATTTCTCTTGACACCCGGACTTGCAATCAGTTATGTTCAGATTTACCGCGTCTGGTTTCATTGTGCAATTTTGCATTTCCCCTGTTGAGCACAGAACCATAAGAAAATAAAGAGTTCGTGCCGCAGGAAGGTTTCACTATAGGCCCGATTGACCGGCTTGACGGCTTTCGGATCGAAGGCTCTCCGCCCGACACGGAGAAGTTCCCTAGGTTGGCTGAAACGGTTTTGAGACTTCAACTCTTGAGGCTCAGGTTGAAAGAGAACTTCGACCGATTCAATTTCGCAATTCACAAGGAGAAGGAAATGGTTAGTTTTCGCAGATGGACTCTTGCGCTGACTGTCCTGGCCCTATTCGCGGGTCTGGCCAGCGCGCAGATCGTCGGTACCTCCAACCCAACCATGACGTGTACGACGAACGTCACGGTAACCCCCACGCTGCGTGGGGAAGGGTTCACGGAGCAGACCGGCGACATCACTCTGGTTTGCACGGGCGGTGCGATCATGACTGCCGGCAATACGATTCCGACGGTCAATATCGCGGTTTCTTTGAACACCGCGGTGACCAGCCGGTTGTTGAGCGGCAACGTTTCGGAAGCTCTGCTTCTGATCGATGAGCCGGGTTCCGGCCTGCAGTCGGCCGCCGGCACCAACCCGGGTACGGGCACTCCCTGGCCGTACGGCCCGGCCGCACCGGTCAACGTTTGTCCCTTCCCGACGAACCCGCTGGGCAACAGCAGCATCCCCAGCCTCACGAACTGTCTCGAGACGGCGCAGACTCTCACGGTTACCGGCGGTTCGCCGCTCCTCACCATGGTCCCGCCGATCACTCAGATCCTGGTGCCGAACAACTTTGGTGCGCCCGGCACCTCCGGCTACAACGCTTTTGAAGGCGTTGTGAGCGGCAACACCGTGACGTTCTTCGGCGTTCCGGTTCTGCCTCCGGCCACCGCGGGTCTCTCGCGCGTGTTCCGCATCACCAACATCCGCGCCAACGCGACCACGCTGGCCACCGGTTCGGTGGGCGGTCCCGGACAGGTTGTGGCGTCGATCTCGATCACCGGTGCGACCGCTCCTGGTCTCACCCAGCCGTACCCGATCGTTGGCTTCGTCCAGATGGGCTTGACGGCGAAGACCTCGAGCGTCACGTCCCTGGCCCAATGCAACAGCCAGACTCTGACGCGGGTCAATACCCTGACCTACTCGGAGAACTTCGCGACGGCATTCAAGACTCGCGTGGCGGCCACGAGCACGGGCAGCTATTCGGGCCAGATGTCCAGCATCCAGAACATTCCGGGCCAGGTTTACTTCTCGGAATCCAACTTCGTGCAGCCGGTACCGATCAGCACTGGCTCCGCGCTGGCTGGTCTGGCCGACTACGGCACCCGTCTGCAGGCCAACTTCTCCGGTATCCCGGCGGGAGTGAGCCTGTTCGTTGACAACACCAATGGTGTGAATGCACTTCCTGGTGGCAGCGCCAGCAACAACACCACGACCAGCTACGTACAGTTGGTAACCTCCTCGACGATCAGCGACGGCACCCCGAGCGGCGGCGTGTTCGGTCCGGCTCTTGCGCCGACCACCGGCACCTTTACGCAGATTCAGGTCAACGCGGACGGTACGGCGACGGCGGTTTGGGAAGTCCTCAACACCAACCCGAACGCGCTGGAGAGCTTCAGCGTCGGCGTCTACGTCTCGTACACCGCGAACGTGGCCCAGGGCATCCCGGCGACCAACACCACGCCGATGGTGACCATGAGCTATGCTCCGACGTACACGGGCGGTTCGGCGGCGGCGGCTTCCGGCACGCTGACCATTCCGCGGTTTGTGACCAGCACCACGTGGCAGGGCAACATCTTCCGCATCAACATCTGCCGCACGGTTCTGCTCTATCCGTACATCACCAACACCAGCGGGTATGACACTGGTTATGCGATCTCGAACACCTCGATGGATCCGTTCGGGACCGGCAACCAGCAGGGTACTTGTTCTCTGAACTTCTATCAGGGCACGAATAACCCGACCCCGATTGCGACTCCGGTCATCGCTGCCGGCACGACTTGGGCGAACCTCGCTTCGATCCAGGTTCCGAACTTCGGCAGCGGCGGGCCCACCGGCGCCGGCTACATGATCGCGGTTTGCAACTTCCAGTTCGCGCACGGCTTCGCGGTTGTGCAGGATCTGGGCGGTCGCAACTTCGGCATGAGCTACCTCGCGCTCGTGGTTCCGGATCCGGGTTCCGGCACTCGGCAACCGCTGTCGACCGACAAGATCGCCGGCGCAACGGGCGAGCAGTTGGTCAACTAGTCCGAATCAAACTGATTCACTTCCAGGGGGGAGCTTCGGCTCCCCCCTTTTTTAATTTGCTTTCCATTCTTATTGGAAGTCCCCGCGCGGAGTGCTACACTGAGGTTCCCCGCGTCCGTCTCAACCCAACCATGTTCCTACAGGGAACGAGGAGGTATCCTTGGATCGACTTCGCATTTCACTCATCGCGTCCTTTATATTCGGTTTGCTCGGTGCGCAGATCGCGGGAGCGCAGACCGCCGCCAACATCGTGGTCATATCCGGCAACGGCCAGGTCGCTTGCTCGGGTTGCGTGCCGCTGGTCACTTTCACGCCGATGGTGGTCAAGGTGGTGGACGCCAACGGGAATGGGATCGCCAACAAACTGGTGAACTGGAACGTGACCTTTTTCCAGGGATATCAGCCGGTTTTAGGATTCAGCAGCACGAGCGTCACCACGTATACGGACGGCAACGGGTATGCCACCACCACGTTTGCGCAGAACGGTGGCGGCGGAAATCCGGCGTCTCCTTATCTGCGGAGCATCGTTCAGGTAACGGCGGACGCGGCTTCCACGACGTTCTACGAGACCATGAGCACTCCCTATCTCGGCGTAAAGTACTTGCAAGCACAGTTGGTCGCGCCCGTGTTCGGGGCCACGCTGGCAGGCACCGCCGGTGGCACGAGTCCCGCGGCGATCCAGGTGCAAGTAAGCGCGGGCGGCATGACAGTGCCGGGCGTCTCGGTACGTATTCTGAATAACGGCGACCCGAAGACGACGCCCTCGGCAGCGTGCGCGACCGGGCCAGGCGCCGACCAGGGTAGCGTCATCTCGGATTCCAACGGCGTAGCGACCTGCAACGTGGTCTTCGGAGCGGTTTCCGGAAGCGGCACGATCACCGTGATCGCCGGCGGAACCGATCCCAGTGTGGCGCCGGACTTCTTTGCCCCCTACGGCATCATTGCACCGTCCTTCTATTGGCAGAGCCCGCAGCCGATTCCGATCGTCGTGCAGGCTGGCGTGCCCGGAATAGTCTCGGTTTCTTCCGGCAACAACCAGAAAGTCAACCCCGGCCAGGCAACCACTCCGCTGGTCGTGAAGGTGACGGATGCCACCGGCAACAATCCGATCCCTGGGGCCAACGTGGTATGGACCGCGACTCCGGCTGGCACCGTGACGTTCAGCGCCTCCAGCAGCACCACCGACTCCACCGGGTTGGCCTCGACGGTGGCGACGCTCACTTCGTCCGCAGCCGGGACAATCACGGTGAAAGCCGCGTTGACCGGTTCCAACAGCAATCTTGCCACCACGTTCACGATCAGCACGAACGTGTTCATCAGCGGACTGCAAAAGGTGTCGGGCGATACCCAGACCGCGGCCGTGGGAAAGGCCTTCGGACAGCCCCTGGTCGTGCAGGTCAATGGCAGCAACGGACAGCCGCTGGCCAACTACGGTGTGACGTTCACCGTCACCGGGCCGGGCACGCTTTCGTCGGCGTCGGCCACCACCGATTCCACAGGACGCGCACAGGTGACCGTGACCGCCGGCGCGACGGCCGGGGCGATTACCGTGACCGCTACCGCCGGGACCTTCTCCGCCGGCTTCAGCCTGACCGTGATCCCGCCGGGACCGGTGCTCTCCGCGAACGGATTCCTGAACGGCGCCGATTTCCAGGCGGGATCGCTCTCGCCGTGCAGCATCGCCACGATCGTGGGTACGGGGCTCGCTCCCAACGTACAGGGCGTGGTCACGCCAGGCGCGATCTTCGGGCCGCTGCCGTATCTGTTGGCCAACGTGAAGGTGAGCTTCGGCGGCGGACAAGCCCCGATCTATAATGTGGCTAACCTCGCCGGTCAGCAGCAGGTGACGGTGGAAGTGCCGTGCGATGTCACTCCGGGTACGGTGCCGGCAACGGTGACCGTGAACGGAAGTAGCGCTACTTTGAATGTGACCCTCCTCCCGGCAAGCCCGGGCGTGTTCCTGACCGCCATGTCGGATGGTAAGGCGCGGGTGGTAGCGACGCGGCCCGACGGCAGTTTCGTGAGCCTCGAGAATCCGGCGCGGCTCGGCGAACCCATCCGCGCTTACGTCACCGGGTTGGGCGCGGTGGCGCCGTTCGTCGGCACGAACTCGATCGCGGTTCCGGGCACCGATTCCGTCGTCCTGGGCCAGGTGATTGTCGGCGTGAACAACTCCGGTACCCGCCTGGTGGGCGCGCGGATGGCCCCCGGCTTGATCGGCGTCTACGAAGTCACATTCCAGGTGCCGA
>JBBIQR010000148.1:0-11443 GCA_037442245.1 Candidatus Solibacter sp.
ACCTGCATGACCCTCGGCGAGTTCGCCTGGCTGGTGATCTTGCCGAAACCCGCCGACGTAATGCTCAGGTTCGGGCCGCCGAAATTCACGAAATTGAAGACGTTGATGGCGTCGGCGCGGATGCCGAGTTTGAACTTCTCGCGAATGGTGAAGGTGCGGGCCAGGCTCACGTCCTCGTTGTAGCCGCTGGGCCCCGTGAGTCCGAAGACACCGGTGCGCGGCGTGTTCCCGTAGGTATAAGCGGCCGGGGAGGCGAACGCGGCGGCGTTCAGGAAGGGTACGGCGGCGGCGCCGATCAGGTTCCCGGAGCCGTAGCCGCCGTTGATCCGCACCGGTCCGGAGAAGTTCGCGGCGTAATTGGCATAGCAACCGCCCGCATCCGGCAGGTTGCAGGCGGCGCCGATCGTGCCCAGCGGATCGCCCGCCCGGTAGGTCGTGATGCTGGAAAGCTGCCAGTCGGCGGCGAGTACGCTCAGCAGGCCGCTCTGCGCGAAGCGCTGTCCCTTGCCGAAGGGCAGTTGATAGACCGCCAGAAGGTTTAGGATATGCGCGGGGAACTGCGTCGGCGCTGTCTCATTCACCCAGTTATAGGCGCTGCCGCTGCCGCCGGCATCATCCATCCCTTTGGCATAAGTGTAGTTGAAGTTGAATATAAGTCCATGTGAAAGGGCCTTATTCGCTGTGATCTGGATGGAGTTGTAGTGCGAATTCGCCACATCGCCCCACAGGTCGCTGATCCCGGGATATTGCGGAAACGGCCGCAGCATCTGTGCGATGCTGCCTGAGTAACCGGCGAACGGCAGGTGGATTCCGGGGACGATGGCGGAAGCCGCGGCGAGGTTGGCGGCGCTGGCGGGAGCCGTGAGCAGATTGCCCAGCGCGAGATACCCCGGGTTGATCTGGTCGGACCAGATACTGCGCCCTCCGCCACCCAGGAAATGCCCGTTGCTGCCGACATAGGCGACACCGAGCGTCAGGGTGCGGGTGAAGGAGTGCTCGATCGAGAAGTTCCAGTTCTGGTAATGCGGCGGCGTGCCCCCCAGCGCCGGGTCGCCGTACTGCATGGTGACTCCGACTTTGGAGACGCCGTTGAACTCGGTGCCGTAGGTGGGATCGAAAAACGGCGGCGCCTGGTAGGCGGGGATGCCGTTATCCCAGAAGAACGCGGGCGAGTAGTTGTTCCCCGCCGGGTTGGTGAAACTCGGGGTCGCGGAGAAGCCCACCGTACCGGTGCCAGTGCGCGCGCCGACGCGTCCGCCGACCGCGCCGCGGTGCGTGTACATCAGCGAGTAGCCGGCGCGAATCACGGTGTTGCTGTTCTGCCCGATGGCGTACGCCAGCCCCACACGCGGACCGAAGTTGGACCAGTCGGTCGCCACGTTCGTGGAGCACCCGCAGCTATCGGCGCTGTTGCCATAGAACTGAAGGATGCCCGGCGCCCCGCCCGCCGCCGCGTTCGGCTGGTCCGGATTGAAGAAGGATTCACGGTTAAGTACTTCCTTGTAAGGACTCCAGATATCGTGACGGATACCCAGGTTGACGGTCAGGCGCGGCGTCACTTTATAGGTATCGTTGACCCACCAGGAGTAATCCCGGTAGCGGCCGCCGGTACCGACCACGGAGTCCTGAATCACGTTTGAAGAGTTCAGCGACCCCAGCAGGTAACTGGCATAAGAATTACCCGTGGTCGTAAGTAGCGTGCCGGTTGGGCCGAAGCCGGCGGTCTGGTTATTGCTGAAGTTCCAGGTGGCGAGGCTGCCGTAGGCATCGGTGAATTCGTTGGCCTGCAAAAACGTCGCCTGAAATCCGAAGGTGAAGGCGTGTTTGCCGCGCATCCATTGCAGGTTGTCCTGCACGGTGGAGTTGTTGAGCGCCTCGGTGAAAGCGCGGGAGTTGGTGCCGCGCCAGCCTGTGGGCGAGTTCGGTCCGCCGAAAGCCACTTCGGGGAACGCGCCGGCGGCTTCTCCGGCGGGCAAGCCTTTCACGCCGGCCTTATCCATCCAGTCGCCGCCGATCGTCGAGTTCGTGATCGGGACCCAGAGACGGGAGAAGCTGTAACTAAGCTGGTTCACCAGGCTCGGCGTGAACACATATGTGTACTTAGCCTGGGCGATGGTCGGGACTTCGTTCACCAGACGCGTGTTGGCATAGGGCAGGGGGAGGGTCTGCCCGCGGTAATCGGTGGATTGTCCGCGCTCGCCGCGGCTGAAATCGGCGTAAAACTGGCTCTTGTCGTTGATATTGAAATCGACTTTGACGGTCGCGTTGTTGGTGTAATAGCCGACCGGAACCGCGTTGAGGAAGTTATTCTGAACGCCGGCGTTCGTGATACCCGGCAGCGGAGCCTGGAAGACTTTGGAAGCGCTGGAGACACGGTTGGCGGGAATGGCGTTGCCCGGGAACGCCGCGCGCGTGCAGGGTCCCGAGGCGCAATTGGTCGAGAGAGGGTCGTAGACGCCGACCGGCAACTGGCTGAAATCTCCGTTGCGCTCGGCGGGTGTGGGCAGCGAGTAGTACACCGGCTGCCCGCCCTGCACCACCCGGTAGCCGTCGTAGTTGCCGAAGAAGAAGATGCGGTTCTTCACAATCGGTCCGCTGGTATCGAAACCGAACTCGTTGGTGTGCTCGACCGGGGTGACCGAAGCAAAAAAGCCACGCGCATCGAGGTCCGTATTCCGGAAATACTCGTAGGCGGATCCGTGGAAGCGATTGGTTCCGGACTTGATGACGAAGTTCGTGCTGCCTTGTCCCTGGTACATGGGCGCGGTTCCGGCGGTCTCCATCTGAAACTGGTCGACCGCTTCGACGCTCATCCCCAGAGCCAGATTGCGGTCCTCGCCCTGCAAGACGGGGTTGGTGATGGGCATGCCTTCGACGTACACGTCCTCGGAGTTCGCCTGCGCGCCGTACACGTTGCCCGCCGTGTTGCCGACGCTGCCGGTGACGCCGGGCATGTACTGCGTGAAGGCGGCGGGGTCGCGCGGCGCGTTCCCCGCCATCGCCAGCGGCAGCGCTGTGTAGACCTCGTTCCGCACCGTGGTGCCGAGGCTCGCGTCCGATGTATCCAGCACCGGCGGCGCGCTCGATACCGTGACCTGTTGCGACGTGGCGCCGAGTTGCAGGTGCAGATTCAGACCCACCGCGCTCAGCGCGTCCACGACGATGTGCTGCTGAACCAGGGTCTGGAAACCGGAAGCGGTTACAGAGATGCTGTACTCGCCAGCCGGCAGGGGCGCGATGGTATAGAAGCCGGCGCTGGTGGTCTGGCGCGAAGTCGCCACCCCGGTGGCGACGTTGGTAGCTGTCACGGTGGCGTTCGGAACGACAGCGCTGGACGGGTCGGATACCACGCCCTGAATGGTGCCGGTCCCACCAATCTGAGCCGCGGCGGGAGGCAGCAGCGGCGACGGAAGCACGAATCCAGTCAGTAAGAGAGATAACAGACACTTCGTGGTGCTCACGGACGATGATCTCCTTGGTGGAATGGTGCGCTCCGGTACGCGCGCAGGCCCTCCCGGGCCACGCCGCACACGAGACTCCCATCCACACTGCCTGGAAGAGTATCGCGAGTAGAGCGCTTACACCATACTCCAGACTCAGTAGTCCGCCCGGTTGCGCGGCACTATTTTTCTCTCCGGACATGCGCGCCGGAACCGCCCTGGTGGAGGAATGACATAATTTCCGGTATGAAGATCTGGTGGATGCTGCTGTATTGCGCCGCGGCGGCGCACGCCCAGGAGTACGCTCTCGGACCGGACTCCCAGCCCCAGGCCGGCGTGCCGCGCGGCCAGGTGACGCGGCACGTCCTGGCGCCGGGCCGGCTCTATCCCGGGACCCCGCACAACTATGCGGTCTACGTGCCCGCGCAATACGACCCAAATAAGCCCACGCCGTTCATGATCTTCCTCGACGGCAGCGGACGGCTCGGGAATGGCGAGCGCGTACCCGTTGTCTTCGATAATCTGATCGCCAAAGGCGAGTTGCCGCCGATGATCGGGATCTTCGTGGACCCGGGCGTCCTGCCCGCCGCCGGAGAGGATGTGCAAAGCCGCTATGAACGCGTCTTCGAATACGATTCGTTGAGCGGCCGCTACGCGCGCTTCCTGTTGGAAGAATTGATCCCCGAGGTGCGCAGGACCTACAACCTCTCGCCCGATCCGGATGCCCGCGGCCTGATGGGGGTCAGTACCGGCGCCGTAGGCGCGTTCGCCGCCGCGTGGAACCGCCCCGACCAGTTCCACCGCGTGCTCAGCTTCATCGGCACGTACGTCGCGATGAAAGGCGCGGACTCGCTGCCGGCGCTCATCCGCAAGACCGAGCCCAAGCCGATCCGCATCTTCCTCCAGGACGGTCGCAACGATCACATCGTGCCCGGCCAGCCGTACGGAACCTTTTACGCGGGAAGTTGGCCCGTCAACAACCAGGTGATGTTCGAAGCTTTCGAGTTCGCCGGTTACGACGCGAAACTCGTGATCGGCGGCGAAGGCCACAACATGAAGCAGGGCGGCGCGATCCTGCCGGATGCCCTGCGGTGGCTGTGGCGCGGTTATCCGGAGCCTGTCACTGTGAAGGAGCCGCAGGCCATGGGGCTCCCGGGATGGGATCCTCGCGGCAAGGTCTTCTCGACCATTTGGGCGCAGAAACCCTGGGAACAGGTGGGCGGCAGCTACGGGCCGATCGGCGGCATCGCCACCGGTAGCGACGGCACCGTCTACTTCTCCGATCCCGCGGCGAACCGCATCTATCGCGGCGATGAGGCAGGCCAGGTCGCGGTTTTCCGCGAGAACTCCGGCGGCGCCTCCGCTTTGCACGCCGGCGGCGGCTCGTCCCTTTACGCCCTGGAGCGGGCGCGCCGGCGCATCGTCCGGCTCGCCCCGGACGGCGAATCCGTAGCCGCGAAGGATGTGGAGGCGGTCGATTTCGCCGTCACTGCGAAGGGTGCGATCTACTTTAGCGACGCCTCGCGCCATGCCGTGCGCGCGACGGGCCAATCCACGGCAGCGTCCGCCGAAATGGCGCTGCCCGCGGGGCTCGCGCTCTCCGCGGACCAGGGGATGCTCTTCGCCACCGACGCCCAGGCGCGCTTCAGTTGGTCCTTCCAGATCGCGCCCGACGGGTCGCTGGTCAACGGCGAGCCGTTCTACCGGCTCGAAATGCCCGAGGAGGGATGGATGAGCGGCGCCGCATCGGTGGCCTCGGATTCGATCGGACAAGTCTACTTCGCCACCGCCGCCGGCATCCAGGTTTGCGAGGCCAACGGACGCGTGGCCATGATTCTGAACCCGCCGGAACCGGGGCGCGTGCAGGCCATCGCCTTTGGAGGACGAGACCTGAACTGGCTGTATGCGGCCGAGGGCGGAAGGCTGTTCCGGCGTCCGGTGAGGGTGACCGGCGCCGCGGTCTGGCGGATGGCAAAGCTGCCGAAACCGCCGCTGTAGCCGAAACGCAGCGGCTATTTCGCCACGGCAGCGGGAATCCCCGCGGCCGCCGGCTGCCGCGCGAGCCAGCCCTTCTTCCAAATGACCGCGTATACGGCAGCGAGCGCCGCGTAGGTCGCCACCCAGAACCACGGTGTCCACCACGCCATGCCGTCGATACGGAAGTCCGAGACCGGCCACAGGAAGCGCGTCGCGTAGTAGCTGTAGCTATGGGTCGGAATATCGATCAGGATGTGCAGCAGCCAGCCCAGCAGGGAATACACGGGGCGCCGCGCGGCAATCCAGACCAGCGCGAACACCGCCGCGAAGACGAGCACGCTGTGCGCCGCGGGGTACAACGGCACGCCGATGTGGATGTGCGGCAGCGCGTGGCCGGACTCGGCCGGGGCGCCGCTGAACCGCATCCACAGTCCCACCGCGACCGGAGGACCGAAAGCCAGCACATCCGGAAACACTCCCCACCAGACGGCGGCGCGCACCGGGACGCGGATATCAGCGGTCCGGGCCGCGGTCAACGCGGCCGCGGCCGTCCATAATGCGTGCGCGACGATCTCCATCGTAAACCCAACGGGCCTGCGGACTCCGTGGTACCGCATCGCGCGCCAAAATGCAAAGGCGGGCCGAAGCCTAGGTTCCGCTTACAAGCCATGGGGTTGGCGAAGATTTGGAAGCGGGACGTTAGTAGTTCCGCCAACGGGGATTCCCCTGATGGCGTACACACACTCTGGTTCTACGCTCAGAGCAGAGTAAGTTCATGCTTCGCAGACTTCTTTGTCGCTTCCTTCGCGAAGACCACGGGCAGGATCTCGTCGAGTACACCCTGCTGATCGCTTTAATTTGCATGGTCACCTTCGGTGTCATGTTCAGTACCGGTCACAGCACGGCGGGAGCGTGGAGCGGCGCCAACAGCAGCCTGCGCACCGCCGGCACATTAGCGTCGGGCGGTTCGGCGCCGGTGGTTTCCAGCACCGGAGGCAGCGGCAGCGGCGGGAGTGGCGACACCGGCAGCGGCGACGGGGGCGGCGATCACGAGCGGCGCTGAGCGCGCCGGAACAGCCCCCACGCGCTCGCGGCCACGGCCATGGTCCCCGCCGCGAGTTTGCCTTCGAACAACCACACGTGGCTGACTTCACCCGTGGGCACAGCGGCGCACGCGATAGCCAGCACCGTGACCGCCATGCCGGACCCGGCGCTCCACCGCCGGCCCGCCTTCCACGCGCAGGCAAACAGGAACAGGAACGGCAGAAAGCCGGTGATCACCATGAGGGAAACCAGCGCGCGGTAGGCCGCCGCCGCGCTATCGCCGGCCTGCATCGCCACCAGTAGGCACGACGCCGCCCCACCCAATCCCAGAATCGCCAGGTGCGGAGTTCCCCATCCGGGGTGCACGCGCGCGAACGGCGCGGGCAGCAGCCCGTCGACTCCCGCGGCGAAGGGCAGGCGCGAGACGGCCGCACCCATCCCGCCGAACTGCCCGAGCGCGCTCGCCATGACCAGCAGCGCCATGGCGGGCGCGGCCCATGCACCCAGCAGCGAACTCGCCGCCGCGGCCGCCTGCGTGTAGCCGCTCAACTCGCTGATCCCTTGCGACGGCAGCAGGACCAGCATCGCCACCGTGGCGCAGGCGTAAAACAGGAACGCGATGCCCGACGCCAGCCAACCCGCGCGCGGCAGCGTGCGGGTTGGGTCGTGAATCTCCCCGCCCATCAGGCTTGCCAACTCCACCCCGCTCATCGCATAGGCGAAGCCCGCCCACGAATTGACCGTGCTCCAACTCCATGCCGGGCGGATATCGATCGGCGTGGCGGCTCCACGGCGCATCGCCGCCATCGCCGCCGCGGCTACCAGGAGCGCGCCCACGGCCCACGCCGCCGCCGCGCCCGCGTTCTCCGTCCACTTGCCGATCCGCACCCCAAGCAGGTTGGTCCCCAGCGCGATCCAGATTGCCGCCAGCGAGATCGCAACCAGCGCCGGGCGGCCCGCGGCGAGGTGCCCGAAGCGCCCGCCCAACCCCTCGATCCCCACGCTCATGTAGAACAGCGCGGCGCTTGGGAACCACACCGCGATCCCCACCCAGTAGCACCAGAAGCACAAAAAGGCGGGCCAGGGACCGAAGTCGTGGCGCGTCCAGAGGTAGAAGCCGCCGGTTCCGGGGTACTTTGCGGCGAGTGCGCCTACCGCGTCCGCGAGCGGCACCAGGAAGAACACGGCGGCGAGCAGCCACAGTGTCACCGCGCCCGGTCCGAAGCGCGCGGCCGAGGGAATCCAGCGCGTGCCGATGATGCAGGCCACGGTGAACAGCGTCAGGTCGCGCAAGCCCAGTTCCCGCTTGAGCCCGGTTCCGCCCCCTCCGTCGCGCTCAGACGCCATCGCTGTAGCGGGCCGCTCCGGCCGCCTTCTCGTAGACGTATTCTGCGATATAAAGGTCCTCCGCACCCAGCCCGGTGAAGTCGCAGACGGTAATCGCGCCGGGCGCCGCCGGCCGCGGGTTGCGGCAGTAATCGCCGATCTCCACGGCGCGGCCCCACAGATCCGGCGCGTGCTGCAGTTCGCCGAACTTTTCGCATTGCTCGCGCGAATCGGCCAGCATCAGCCCGGCGCGCCGCAGGATCGCCGGCTCCAGTTCCTGTTTGCCCGCCGCGTCCGCGCCGACCGCCAGAATCAGCGTGCCCGGCTCGATCTCCGGCGCATAGAGCAGCGGCCCGCGCGACGCAGTGCACGTGAGGATCAGGCGGCAGGCGCGCGCCACCTCCGCCGGCGTCTCCGCGACTTCCATCTCGACCCCCGGCGCGGCGGCGCGCACGTCCCGCGCACACGCTTCGGCGCGTTCCCGGGCACGGCCCCAGATCACGATGCGCGCGGCCGGCAGCATCCGCGCGTGCGACTCCGCGCTCAGCCGCGCCTGAAGCCCGCACCCGAGGATGCCGACGGCGCGGTCGCGCCGCCCCAGTTCGCGCGCCACCATCGCGGCTACCGCGGCCGTGCGCACGCCGGTCAGGTAACCGCCGTCGTCCAGGAACGCGGCCGGTTCGCCCGTCTCCGCCGAGGCCAGCAGCATCATCCCGTTGCCTACCGCGACGCCGCGCTCCGCGTTTCCCGGAAACGTGGCCGCCATCTTGAGTGCGAAGTATCGCCCGCCGCGCCGGTAGCTGGATTTCATCTGGATCTCGGCTCTAAGCTCCGGGATCTCCAGGTGCATCGGCATCGGCATATCGCATTCGCCGCGCGCGTAGGCGATCACCGCGTCCCGCATGCGATCGACAATCTCCGGGTATCGCAGAACCCGCCGGATCGCGTCGAGGGGAAGGATGCGCACCGGCCCTCATTGTAGTGCGCGCCCCGGGGGATGCCAATGCGCCGAAAGTCCCATGGGTACCCGCCCGCCCGCGGCCCGCTACAATGTCCGGTGGATGCGGCAAGTGCCCGGCCTGCGCTGGTGGATCGCGATCCTGATCCTCCTTGCCACCCTCATCAATTTTCTGAACCGCCTCACCGTGAGCGTGCTCGCCCCGGTGATCACGGTGCAGTTTCACCTGAGCGCCGCCGGCTTCGCCTCCATCACCAATTCCTTCCTGATCGCCTACACCCTGAGCCAGGCTCTGTCCGGACGCCTCTACGACGCCATCGGCAACCGGCGCGGCTTCTCGTTTTCGATTGTGGTGTGGTCACTCGCGTCCATGGCCCACGTCTTCGCCGCCGGTCTCGCCAGCCTGAACTGTTTCCGCTTTCTGCTCGGGCTCGGCGAAGCCGGCAACTGGCCGGGCGCCGCCAAGGTGATCGCCGAATGGTTCCCGCCGCGCCAGCGCGCCTTCGGCATGGCCCTGTTCAACAGCGGAGTCTCGATCGGCAGCGTGCTCGCCCCGCCCCTGATCGTCGGCATCGAGCAGACCTTCGGATGGCAGGCCACGTTCCTCGCCCTCGGCGCCCTCGGCTTCCTGTGGCTCGGGCTGTGGCTCGCCTTGTACCAGCCGCCCGAGCGGCATCCGCGCATCACCCCCGGGGAACTCGCGCTGCTCCGCGCGGGTCGCACCGGGGACGCCGCGGCGCCGCGTCCCACCGTGCGCGCCCTGCTGCGGCGGCGCCGGACGTGGGCCATCGTGCTCGCCCGCTTCTGCTGCGATCCCGTGTGGTGGTTCTACATCACCTGGCTGCCCCTGTACCTCTTCCAGGTGCACGGCTTCAACCTGAAACAAATCGGCCGGTTCGCGTGGGTGCCCTATCTCGCCGCCGACGCCGGCAGTCTCTTCGGCGGATGGGCTTCCGGCGCCCTCATCGCCCGCGGATGGAACGTGGACCGCGCCCGGAGGAGCCTCATCCTCCTCGGCATGATCTGCATGTGCGCCGGACTGCTCGCTCCCCGCGCCGCCGGCGCCACCGCCGCACTCGCCCTGATCTCCGCCGTCCTGTTCGGTTTCCAGACGTGGATCAATAACGTCCAGACATTGCCCGCCGACTGGTTCCCCACGTCCGCGGTTGCCAGCGTCGCCGGATTGGGCGGTATGGGCGCCGGGATCGGCGCCATGCTGTTCACCCAGGCCACCGGCTTCGTGGTCGACCGCTTCTCCTACGCGCCGGTGCTCTTCGCCGCCGGCGCTCTGCCTCTTGCCGGAACCGCGCTGCTGTTCCTGCTAGGCGGTGCGCCCCGGGAACGTGCATAGCGGCCTGTCCGGCGGGCGTCGGTTATCATGACCTAAGGAGCGAACGTGGAACTCAGGTTCTTAGGATCGAGCGGACTGGAAGTATCGGTGCTGAGCTTCGGCACCATGACCCTGGGCGGCGAAGGGCGGTTTGCCGCGATGGGGAACGTGCAGGTGGAGGAGGCCCGGCGCCTCGTCGATCTGTGCCTCGAAGCGGGCGTCAACCTGTTCGATACGGCCGACATGTACTCCTCCGGCAGATCGGAGGAGGTTCTCGGGCAGGCCCTTGCCGGCCGCCGCAAGGACATCGTGCTCGCCACCAAGGTCTTCTTCCGGATCGAGCCCGGCACCAACAAGGTGGGGCTTTCCCGCCGCCACATCGTCGAGTCCTGCGAAGCCAGCCTCCGCCGCCTCGGCACCGACTACATCGACCTTTTTCAGGCTCACAACTGGGACTCGTTCACGCCCCTCGACGAAACTTTGCGCGCCTTCGACGACCTGATCCGCGCCGGCAAAATCCGTTACGCCGGCTGCTCCAACTATTCCGGGTGGCACCTGATGAAGGCGATGGGCATCTCGGACCGCCTGGGCATCCACCGCTACATCACCCAGCAGATCAACTACTCCCTGCTCGCCCGCGAGGCGGAGCATGAACTGGTTCCCGCGGGACTCGACCAGCGCACCGGCATCATGGCATGGAGCCCCTTGCAGGGCGGCCTGCTGACCGGCAAGTTCCGCCGCGGCCAGGCGCGGCCCGAGGAATCGCGTCTCAACACGCTCGACCCCGCCGGCACGATCGACGAAGAGCGCCTCTACCGCATTGTCGACGCGCTCGCGGATATCGCGGCGCAGCGCGGCGTCTCGCTTTCACAGGTCGCGCTGAACTGGGTGATGCGCAAGCCCGGAGTCGATACCGTCATCCTGGGCGCGCGCAACGAGCGCCAGCTTGCCGATAACCTCGCCGCCGCCACCTGGAGCCTCTCGGACGCGGAAGTCGAGCGCCTCGACGAAGCCAGCGCGCTCCCGCTCCCGTATCCGTACTGGCACCAGCGCAAATTCGCCGGTGACCGCAATCCTCCCGCGCGGCACGCCCGCTGAGGCGCCGCCCGCGCCCGTCCCGCCGGGCGGTTAGTGATGTTCGCGATCCAGCCGCAAAAAGCGCGCCGCGTTGTTGTACAGAATGTCGCGTTTCTGTTCCGGGCTGAGATACTCCGCCGTATCGATGATGTTGATCGACTGCGCCATCAGGTTCGGCCACATCATCTGGTCCGTCCCGAACATCACGCGGTCTTCAAATCCGCCTTCCACAATCCGCTGGATGTAGCGGTTCACTTCCTTCAGGGGGTAGCTCCAGATCAGGCCGGCCAC
>JBBIQR010000149.1:0-11422 GCA_037442245.1 Candidatus Solibacter sp.
CGCCGCCGGCGCGCGCGGGCCGCAAGGTCCACCGCCGCCGAGGCCGCCACAGAGCGTCGAAGCCGTGAAGCGCACCGCGGCGCGCTACAACGAATCCGGCCGCATCACGCAGAAGTTCGGGATGAAGATCCTGGTGCACAACCACACTCAGGAATTCGAGCGGCTCGATGACGGCAAGAGCACCGAGTACGACATCCTGCTGGCCGAGACCGACCCCGCACTGGTCGCCATGCAACTCGACATCGGCTGGGCCAGCGTCGCCGGCCAGGACATTCTCGCCATGTTCCGCAGGAACCCGGGCCGCTACGAACTGTGGCACGTCAAGGACGCGGTGGGGATCAACGGGCAGGAAGCGGAACTGACCCCCAACCAGCGGCGCGGCCGGACACGCCTGGTCCCCGTCGGCCAGGGAGAGATCGATTACAAAGCCATCTTCGCCCACGCCGGTCAGGCGGGCCTCAAGCACTACTGCATCGAGCAGGACAACGCCGCCGACTCCGGCGATTCGGTGGCCAGCGCGAAGGCCTGCTACGAGGGCTTAGTCAAAATCCTGGCCTGACGCGCGCGTCCCTCCCGCGGAATCGGGTAATCTGAATCCGAGGGACGAATGCGTCTTCTGGCTCTGTTCATGATGTCCGCGGTTCTGGCGTGCGCGGCCGACGTGTCCGGTAAATGGGCCGGCAAGACGCGCATGAGCATCAGCGGGCACGTCGAAGAGGACACCATGTTCCTCACCCTTAAACAGGAAGGCGCGCGCGTCACCGGCACCGCCGGACCGGTGCGCGAACAGCAGACTCCCATCCGCAACGGGAAGCTCGAAGACGATCGTCTCACCTTCGAACTCCCGGTGCCGAGTGGGGTTTTCGTTTTCGACGTGCGGCTCGCCGGCGACCGTCTCAAGGGCAGCCTGATCGCCAACGCGCAGGGGCAGGAGTTTCACGCCACCATCGAAGCCGCGCGTTCCCGTTAGCGGCGCTGCGCGACCGCCAGCCGCGATAGCATTTCGCGCGCCGATTGCAGGGTCTCCGCGGCCCTGGTGAGGTGCCGGACTCCCTCCTCGCGCGTGCGTGGATCGCCCGCCAGCAGCGCGCCCAGAATCAAGTGCCCCTGCGCGGAGCCCTGGTCCAGCCGGAGTGCGCCGCGCACGCTTTCGAGCGCCAGGTCGCGCTGTCCCGTGACGGCCTGCACCCAGGCGAGATTGCAGAGGACCGGCGCGTTCGCCCCGGCGATGGCAATCGCGCGCTGGAACTCCGCGCCCGCCTCCTGGTAGCGCCCGGCCTGGATGTACTGCACCCCCAGGTTGATGTGCGCTTCGGCGTAATCGGGAGACTCGGTCACGGCGCGCTCGAGCGCCGCCGTGGCGCCCGCATGATTACCCGACGAGGCGAACTTCCGCGCCGCGGCGAACGACTGCAGCGCCTTCTTCGAAGGCGGGTGGAGCAGTTGCCGCATGGTGACCGTGCCGGCGCTGCCCGCCGCCGGTTTCCTCTCCCGTTCCGGCACCCGCACTTCGATCTGGTTAGTCCACCGGCCGACCGAAGCCGGCCGTTCATACAGGCTTTCGCCGGTCAACGTGACCACCCGCACGGTGTACTCGCCGGGCGGGACGTGATCCAATTCGAAGCTGCCATCGCCGCGCACGTCCCCGCGCGCGGTTACGTTGTGATGAACATCGATGAGTTGCACAAAAAGCCCTCCGTCCGGTTGTGACGCGATCACCTCTCCCTGCACGGTTGCTTCAGCATCCTGGGCGGACACGAGCACCGCCAATGCCAGGTGTAGGTACAGCGCTGCCAATAGCGCGGCCCGCGGCCGCAGACACGTATTGCGTATCAATGCATCCTCCGCTTCGTTATTCAGTTGTAATTTTGGGAAAAAGAGGCTGTCGGCCTGGACACTACGCCTACGATCTCAGGCTACGCGAGCGGTCCCGCCACTGGCAAATTCGATTTTTTTATGCCGCCGATACCACGCGCGCCGCGTGTGTGCCGCGGAGTCCATAGTAGGCTGAAGGTACGAATGAAGGTGAACTGGCTCTGCGCGCTGCTTCTCGCCGGCGCATCCGCGCGCGCGGCGGATGACGCTTCCGCGCTGCTGGCCAAAGCCGTGGAGGCGTATCGCGCCAACGAGCCGCGCGAGAAGAACTGGAACTGGCAGACCCTGGAGGCGCGTGAACTGGTGGACCGCTCCGGCAAGACGGCGCAACGCTTCCCTTCCGTGACCGTGGAGAGCATCCTGCGCAGCGACGGGCGGCGGTGCAACGCCGTCTCGGCGTGGGGCGACGGGCGCAAACCGTTCCTCGCCGACGCATCCGCCGACGAGCGCTGCCAGGCCATGAACGCGATCGCGCCGCCGTTTCCGCCGCTGGGCGTGCTGCTCAGCCGCCGCGCCAGACTGCTGGAGCGGAGCGAGGATGCAATCGCCATCGCGGTCTCGCCGGATTCGAGCAGACTCAAGGACGCGGACTTCGAGACGCGCTGCGGCGCCAGCATCCGCGCGACGGTGCGTCTCGACCCATCCACGTTCTTCCCCCTGCGCATCGAAGGCGAAGTGGCCGAAGGCGGATGCGACGGCACGTTCACCGCGGTCAATCAGTACGACACCCTGACCCGCGGCCCCATGTCGAGCAGCTTTCGCAAAGGCTCCACGTTCCGGGTGGAATGGACGCTCGAAAAGGATAAGACCGGCGACCCGGCGAAAAGCTACTGGATCGCCGCCGCGCAGCGCTACTCCATGCCCTGGAACAACGACAACCGCGTGCTGTATTACTGGGGACGGCAGGTGCCCGTGCTGCGCGAGGGCCACCGGCTGGTCAAGGAATTGAAGACCGCCGCGCAGGAGTTCGTGGTGGGCAGCGAGCTGATCTTCAAATAGCCCGTCCGGCGGGTTCACTATGGGAAAATAGAGGCGGTGAAGATCGTCTCGACAGGAATCTACTACGCGCTGGCTTTGGCGGCGGCGGGAGCCATCGTCACCTGGCTCGCCGGAGGGTGGTTCGCCCTGCCGCTGTGGCTTCTGGCACTCTTCTGCCTCTATTTTTTCCGCGATCCGGAGCGCGCCATTCCTTCCGGTCCCGTGGCCGTCTCGCCGGCCGACGGCAGGGTGATCGCCATCCAGCCGGAAGGCGCGGGCATCACGCGGTTCACCATTTTCCTGAACGTGTTCGACGTGCACGTCAACCGCAGCCCGGTTGCCGGACGGATCGAGAAGGTCGAGTACCGGACCGGCAAATTCCTGGTGGCCAGCAAGGAAGCCTGCTCGACGGATAACGAGCAGAACGTCGTCACGGTCACCGGCGGCGGCTCCACCGTGGTCTTCAAGCAGATCGCCGGGCTGATCGCGCGCCGCATCGTGTTCACCAAGAAGGTGGGGGATACGGTAGCCGCGGGGGAACGCATCGGGCTGATCAAGTTCGGCTCGCGCATGGACATTCTCTTCGGATCCGAGTGGGAAATCGCCGCCAAAATCGGCCAGCGCGTGGCCGCGGGCTCCAGCATCGTTGCCCGGAGAAAGGAAACCCGTGGCGCTTAAGGACCGGCTGGTCGACCCGAAATCCCCCGACCGGCGTCCGCGCAAGGCGGCCTATGCCTTGCCGACGCTGTTCACCGCTGGCAATATTTTCCTCGGCTACATCTCCATCCTGCGCTCGTTCAATGGCGCGATGGCGGCGGCCACCGGCGGCGCGAGTTCGGCCGAGGACTTCGCCATCGCAGCCAAGGCCATCGGCGCGGCGGTGTTCCTCGACGGGCTGGACGGACGCATCGCGCGCATGACCAACACCACCAGCGATTTCGGCCGTGAGATGGATTCGCTCGCCGACGTGGTCAGCTTCGGCATGGCGCCCGCCGTACTCGCCTTCGCCTGGGGCGTGCAGTTCATCGACCCCGCCATCGCCGCGAACATCCGCGGACAGATCTTCAACACCGGGTACTTCGTCGCCTTCCTCTTCCTGCTGTGCGGCGCGTGCCGCCTGGCGCGTTTCAACATTCAGAAGAACCCGGTCCCGACGAATCCGGGACGCCCGGACCGCAAGTATTTCGTCGGGCTGCCCATACCCGCGGCGGCGGCGATGGTGGCCGCCACAGTGTACGCGGCCGATTCCGAGCCCATCCGCTGGTGGCCGCTCTCGGTGATCTGGCTCGGGCTGCTGCTGCTGCTGGGATTCCTGATGGTCAGCACCTGGCGCTACTACAGCTTCAAAGGAATCAACCTCAGCAAGGCGTATTCGCCGCTCATCATCATCCTGATCGGCGGTTTCATTTACGGCATTTGGAACTACTCGCAGCCGCTGTTCCTCGCCATGGCGGCAACCTATGTGGCCAGCGGGATCGTGATTCGCATCGGCGGGATCGTGCGGCGCCGTCTGCGTCATCCGCAGACTCCACCGCACCCGGAGCATCAGGTTGGATAAAGCTAGGATTGTTTTGGTAGGAAGCGACTCGCTGCTCGCGCGCGAGATCCGCGATCTGGCGGCCGGCGCCGCGCTCGACCTGCGGCTGGTCGCCGCCGGAGAGGAGAGCGAGGGCACCCTGACCCGCGTAGGCGACGAGCCCGCGGTGCTGGGCGCGCTCAATGCGGCGAGCCTCTCCGGCGCGCGCGTGGTGGTTCTCGCCAGCGGCGCCCCATCGGCGGCCAAAGCGCTGGACCTCCTCGGCGACCCGCCGGAATCGGCCGTGGTCGATCTCACTTACACCGCCGAAGAGCGTCCCGAAGCGCGCCTGCGCGCTCCCGCGGTGGAATCCCCCGGCGACGAGGCGCCCGAAGCGGCGGCACACGTGATCGCCCACCCCGCGGCGATCGCCATGGCGCTGTTCCTGCGCCGCCTGCACCGCAACGACCCGATCGCGCGCGCGGTGATCCAGGTATTCGCGCCCGCCAGCGAGCACGGTGCGGCCGGCGTCGAGGAGTTGAAGGAACAGACCGTAAGCCTGCTCACTTTCAAAAACGCGCCCAAGACGATTTTCGACGCGCAGCTTGCCTTCAGCCTGCTGGCGCGCTACGGACAGGAGGCCAAGGCCTCGCTCGAAGAAACCGAGCAGCGCATCGAGCGCCACCTGGCCACGCTGCTGGGCCTCGGCGGAGAGGGCGCGGGCGCGCCCATGCCTTCGCTGCGCGTGATCCAGGCGCCGGTGTTTCACGGCTACAGCTTCTCCGCCTGGGTGGAATTCGAGGAGGCTCCCGAAGCAGAAGCATTGGAGAACTCCCTGGCGATGGACGGCATCGAAGTGCGGAGCGGAGAGTTCGAGCCGCCCAACAACGTCGGCCAGGCGGGTCAGGGCGGCATCGCCATCGGCGCCATCTCGCCGGACCCGAACGCCGCAGGCGCGTTCTGGTTCTGGTTCGTCGCCGATAACCTCCGGGTGCAGTCGGAGAACGCTCTCGCGGTGGTACGGGAGCTGGCATGAGAACCGTGGCGCTGGCGGGAGCGCTCCTCGCGGCCGGGGCGGCGGCGGGCTGCGGCTACCACCTGGCGGGACGCGGCGACATCATCCCCAAGACCGCCCGCACGGTCGCGGTCCGGCCCTTCGGCAACGTCACGGTGCGCTACAAACTGGCGCGCCTTCTACCCGCCGATATCGCGCGCGAGATGATCTCGCGCACGCGTTACCGTCTGGTCGAGGACCCGAACCAGGCGGACCTCATCGTCAACGGAGTGTTGACCAACTTCTCCGCGTACCCCATCATCTTCGACACCGCGACCGGCCGCGCGTCCAGCGTGCAGGCCATCGTCAACGTGCAGGTGAAGCTCACCGAACGCGCCACCGGCAAGGTACTCTACAACCAGCAGAACGGAGAGTACCGCGAGCGCTACGAAATCTCCGTGGACCCCGCCGCGTACTTCGACGAGAGCGGCACCGCCATGGAACGGCTCAGCAAGGACGTCGCGCGCAGCGTGGTCAGCGGCATCCTGAACGCCTTCTGAAGTCATGACGCCCGCCCAGTTCCAGGCCCGGTTGAAGAAGGCCCCGCCGCCGGCGGCGCTGCTGCTCGGTCCCGAGGCCTATGAGCGCCGCCGCATCAAGGAGGCCATGCTGTCCCTGTTGCCCGCCGAAGCCGTGACCCAGCACGATCTTTCGGAAATCGGGCTGGCCGAGGTCGTCGACGACGCGCGCGCGCTGTCCCTCTTCGCCAGCGAACGCCTCATCTGGGTGGTCAACGCCGAACTCGCGCTGCCGCGCGGGCGCGCCGCCGCCGAGGATGACGAAGAGAGCGAGGCGGGAGGCGGAAGCGCCGCGTCCGGCGATGCCGCGCCGCTGGCTGCCTACCTCGGCAATCCCACCCCCGGGGTGACCCTGGTGTTCGAAGCCATCCGCTTCGATTTCGAGGGCGACGACAAACGCAAGCAGGAGCGCGTACGCAAGTTCTACTCAGCGATCCCGGACGTGGTCGAGTTGCGCCGCTACTCCGCCGCGGACGCGCGCCACGAAGCCGAATCGCTCGCGCGCAAGGCAGGCTTCCGCATCGACCCGGCGGCGCTGGAGATGCTGGTGGAATCTCTCGGCGGCGATATCGCCCGCATCGCGGTGGAGATCGAGAAGCTCTCGCTATTCGCCGGGGAGCGCCCGGTGACGGTGGACGATATCGCGGCGCTGGTGCCGGACGCGCGCGCCACCACCATCTTCGCGCTGGTCAACGCGCTCGGGCGGCGCGACCGCGCGCGATCTCTCGAAGCCCTCGATACGCTGGTCAAGGAGGGCGAGTACCTGCCGCTGGCGCTCGCGTTTCTCTCGACCCAGTTCCGCATGGCCCTGGTGGCGCGGGAAGCCGGCCTCAAAAGCAGCGGCCAGGTGATGGGACACTTCTCGAAAACGGGGGTGCCGATGTGGCAGTCCCGCGCCGAGCAGATCTACCAGACCGCCAGCAAGTTCACGAAGCAGCAGCTCGAGCGCGGCATGAATCTCATCTACGCCGCCGACAAGGGACTCCGCGACGCGCGACCCGACGACCGCATCGTGATGGAGAAGTTCATCCTCGACCTGGTGCGGTAGTTCACACCCCGGGTGGACGCCGCGTGTGCCAGTCCGTCTTCGCCTGAAACTCCCGGCCGATCGCCAGCAACTGGTTTTCGGTGAACGGCGCCCCCACCAGCTGCAAAGCCACCGGCATGTTTTCGGCGAAGCCGCAGGGCAGCGCCAGCGCGGGCAAACCCGCCAGGTTGCCCATCGGGATGATGGCGCGCATGCCGGGATCCTTGGGCGGCGCGGACATGCCCGGCGGCGGTACGTCCACGCGTTGATCGGCCTTGGTCGCGATGTTGAAGCGTCCCGGCGCGACCAGCACATCCACCTGCGTGAATACCTTCGACATCTCTTCCTGAATCAGCCGGCGGATGCGCATGGCCTTCAGGTAGTCCTTGGCGGGCAGGTCCAGAGACGCCTTCAAACCCGCGATCTGCGGCTTGTCGGCGAGTTCGTCCACCTTACCGCCGGCGATCAGCGGCTCGAAGATGGATCCCATCTCGCCGTTGAGGATGGTCGTGAGGATGGCGCCATACGGGAAGTCGGGCAGCCGGGTCTCGACCACGGAAATGCCCAGCGACCGGAGCGTTTCGAGCGCGGCGGCGAAGGCCGGACGCGCGGTCTCCTGCGCGCCCTCGCCGAAATCCACGGGCGCGAAGCCGGCCTTGAGCTCCTTGAGGGGGCGCGCGTACTGCGGGGTGTAGTAGAAGCTCTTGCCGGCGCTGCCCGGGTCCTTGCCGTCCTTGCCCGCGATCGCCTGCAGAATCAGCCCGCAATCCTCCGCGGTCCGCGCGAAGGGACCGAGTTTGTCCAGCGTCCAGGAAAGCGCCATGGCGCCGTAGCGGCTGACCAGCCCGTACGTCGGACGCAGCGCGGTCACCCCGCAGTAACTCGCCGGCGTGACGATGGAACCGGAAGTCTCGCTGCCGATGGCGAAAGGCACGAGCCCCGCGGCGACCGCGGCGGCGCTGCCGCTCGAGGATCCGCCCGACCAGCGCGTGCGGTCCCACGGATTCAGCCCGGGACCGGTGAAACTGGCCGATGGGTAGCGGTACCCGCCGCCGCCGGCGAGTTCCACCATCGAAAGCTTTCCCACCAGCACCGAGCCGGTACCCGCCAGCCGGTCGATCACCGCCGCGTTGTAGTCGAACACCTGGCCGGCGTAGGGCGCCGCGCCCCACGTGGTGGGCTGTCCGGCGAACGCAAGCAGGTCCTTGACCGCATACGGGATGCCCTGCAAGGGGCCGCGATAGCGTTCGCGCTTGAGCTCCTTATCCACGCCGCGCGCCGCAGTCAGAGCCTCCTGGTGCAGGGAGAGCGCCAGGGCGTTGTAGCGCGGTCCCAGCCGCTGCAGTCGCTCGGAGAACGCGCGAGCCAGTTCCTCGGCGGAAAATTCCCGCGCCTTGAGCCGGGCGTTCAGTTGCGGGATGGCCGCGAAGAAGACGTCGTCGGGGACCGCGGGCATGCTTCCTCCTTCCTCAGCCTCTCACGCTTTGAACTGGAATGCGGGTTCGGTGGCCATGGGAAGCTTCACGGCCTGGAGCGCGGCGGCCAGGTCCTTCACGCGGGCGCGCGCCGCGGCATCGAGGTCCTCGGGTTGCGCCGCGGATTGCTGCGCGGACGCGGAAGCTATGCCCGCCGCGGAAAGCGCGGCGGCAAGCTGGCGGCGGGTGAGTTTCATGCGGCCTACCTGTGATTCGGACTGTGCACCAGGGTCTGGTGATCGCCGTTGTGGTTGTGGTTGTTATTGTTGCCGTGATTGTAGTGGGTGGCGAGGGCTTCCATCGCCGCCTTCTGCATCACGCTGCGGGGAGCGGCATCGCCGGTCCAGAGTTCGAATTGCCGGGCCGCCTGCTCGATGAACATTTCGATCCCCGGAATCGCCGTCTTGCCCTGTTCGCGCGCCTGCTGGAGCAGTTGCGTTTCGAGCGGATTGTAGACCATGTCGAACACGATATCGGCGGGGATTTCGCCGGGGAAGAAGCTTTCGCCCATGTGCGGATACATCCCCAGGGGCGTGGCATGCACGAGCGCGTCGAAGTGCATGCCGGGCAGTTGTTCCCGTGTCAGCGCATCGGCGCCGCACACTTTGGCCAGCGCCCGCACGCGGTCGGGATTGCGCCCGACGATGGAAATCTTCGCTCCCGCGTCGCTGAGCGCGAAAGCCGCCCCGCGCGCCGCGCCGCCGTTGCCGGCGATCAGGATGTTGCCGCGGTTGAGCTTGAGGTGGCGGCTCAACGGACCCGTGACTCCGGCGGCGTCCGTATTGGTCCCGCGCCACTTGCCTGCCTTGTGCCACACCGTATTGACGGCTCCGATGCGGCGCGCCAGCGAATCCACCGAATCCAGGTAGCGGATGATCTTCTGCTTGTGCGGGATGGTGACGCTGAAACCGGCCAGCGGGAGTTTTTCGGCCAGCGAGAAGAAATCGCGCAGCAGCGCGGGCGAAACCAGAAAAGGCAGGTAGACCGCATCCACGCGGCGGGCCTGGAAAGCGCGGTTGTGCACCGCGGGCGAAATGGAGTGCCGCACCGGATCGGCGATGACGCCGTAAATACGCGCCGTGCGGCTGAGTTTCTCCACCCGGTAGAGGTGCCGCAGGAATTTGGCGCAGACCTGTCCGGCAGCGGTGCCGTCCGCCGCCATGGGCGCGGCGTAGGTGAACGTGCCGCCGAAAACGGACGAAAGCACGCGCGTCGGGAATCCGAGTTCACCCATCGCCAGCACGATCATGCGCTGCTTAGGCAGTCCCTTGGCCGCGGAGAGCACCCGGATGTTATCGCTCGGCTTGCGCGCCGTGGTCACGATCTTGTACGCGTCCGCCGGCACCTTCATCATGCGCGCCACAATCGTATCCATCGGCGGCGTGGCTTCGTAGTTGTGGTACGAGAGTACAACCTGCGCCCGTCCGCGGAACTGCGCCAGGCGGTCGTGCGCGATCTCGGCGGTCTCGATCTCCACGTCCACCGCCTGCGCCCCGCTGCGCACCGCCAGGTCCAGCACGGCAAGCTGCTCTTCGATGCTGCCGTTGAACTTTCCGTGATTCTGATGCCGGCGGCACGTGGCCAGCACGGTGCAATCGGGGAACTGATCGAGGAAACGGGCTATTGCTTCCGCGCCTTGCCGCGGGTTGGGCAGGAAATCCAGCCGGAATTCCAAAAAAGCTTCGCCGGCCTCTGCTTCGCGCTTGGCGTGGTCCAGCAGAGTGGGGACGTCCGGCAGGCCCAAGGCGATACAAATACGAGGAAGCGATCTGGTTTGCGCCATCGGGTAGTTACTCAGAATAGCATGGGGTCACCGCTTCGGAACGGGCGCCTACAGGCGGCTGTGAAGGTCCGCTCCCCCGCCTCAATGGGGCTTGCGGATCTGCTTATCCGGATCTATACTACGATCGGGGCGAACAGAAAGCACCAACTTTAAGTGGGGCTATCTCGCCGGAGGTTCTGATGGATCGGGGCATGGTAATAACAAACCAAGAAGAATGTAAGGGTTGCGGGCTTTGTGTGGCAGCGTGTCCGCCGCGCGTGCTGCGACTGTCCGCGGGCTTGAACCGGTACGGATACCATCCCGCCGAGTATGCCGGTTCGGGCTGCACCGGATGTGGCATTTGCTACTACGCCTGCCCCGAACCCGGCGGCATCACGGTGGAACGTCTGGTGAAGGCTGCTTAAAAGGGGACGGCGATGGGCAAACAACTTACCAAAGGCAACGAAGCCATCGTGAAAGCAGCGGTCCTGGCCGGATGCCGCGCCTTCTACGGGTACCCGATTACGCCGGCCAGCGAAATCGCCGAGGCCGCCGCGAAGTACCTGCCGGCCGCGGGCGGCACGTTCGTGCAGGCGGAGAGCGAGGTCGCGGCCATCAATATGATTTATGGAGGCGCCGCCGCTGGCGTCCGCGCGATGACCGCTTCCAGCGGTCCGGGCATCAGCCTCATGCAGGAGGGCATCAGCTACATCGCCGGAGCCGAGTTGCCCTGCGTGATCGCCGACATCATGCGCGGCGGACCCGGGTTGGGCAACATCGCGCCTGAACAGGGCGATTACAACCAGGTGGTAAAGGGCGGCGGGCACGGCAACTACCGCACCCTGGTGGTGGCGCCTTACTCGGTGCAGGAGATGGCGGACCTGACCACCCTGGCCTTCGATCTTGCGGACCGCTACCGCAACCCGGTGATGGTGCTGGCCGACGGCTTTATCGGGCAAATGATGGAGCCGGTAGAGTTCGCCGCGCGCGCCGTACTGCCCGAGGCGCCGCCGTGGAGCGTGCAGGGCACCGCGGAGACCCGCGCGAACCTGGTCAGTTCGATTCACCTGGAGCCCGACATGTTGGAGCGCCACGTTCGCAAACTCGAGGCCAAGTACCGCGAAGCCGAGCGCACCGAAGTCCGCTGGGAGAACTGGCGCACCGAAGACGCCGAGATCGTGCTGGTGGGCTACGGCATCATGGGGCGGGTGCTGAAG
>JBBIQR010000150.1:0-393 GCA_037442245.1 Candidatus Solibacter sp.
GGACGGCTCGAGTCGATCTGCGCCGCGGCCTTCTGAAACTCCGCCTGGTTCCGCCGCAGATCCGCGTACCCGGTCTCGAGCAGCTTTTCCAGCGGGATGTCCACCATCTCGTCGTACAGCAGCTTCTTCGCGTACACCTCCGCGCCGATGCGGAAATCGCCGTTCGACCGCGGCAGCAGATCCTGCCGCAGGAATTTCTCGTAGGACTTCAGCGCCTCGATCGCTCCCTGGTTGGCGTGCTGGAACTCGGCCGTCAATTCGGCGTCGTGCACGTCCCGGAACGCCGCCGGCACATCGTTCTCAAAGAAGCTTTCAATCCCCGGCAACTGCTCCAGCGCGACCTCGGTGTAAATCCTTGGCGGGTTCTTCAGGTTTGCGCGCGCCGCCTCGAAT
>JBBIQR010000150.1:403-11402 GCA_037442245.1 Candidatus Solibacter sp.
CAGCCGCACCGCCGTCGGCGCGTAGCTCCGGCTCATGATCACGAAGATCGCGCTCGATACGCCCGACGAGTAGATGTCCGGATTCTTCTCCCACGGCCGGATCGTCTCCAGCGTCAGCAGTTGCCCCCGGATCGACGAAATCACCAGCTCCCGGTCCGCCGCCGCCGCCGCGGACAGACCCCGCGCGCCGAAACTTTCCACCTCCGGCTGTATCTTTTTTAACGCCGCGATCTGTCCGTCGATCTCCGCCCGCGAGCCCGAAGACAGCTTCGCGTCATACTCGTGAAACCCCGCCGCCGTCCCGGAAACCGGATCGAACTGGAAGACGCAGTCTGCGAAGTACCGGTCCGCCAGTTTGGCGAATTCGGCGTCGCGCTTCTGCGCGAAACAACACACCGCAAGTAAAAGACCCGCTAACCAACGCATATAGGGCCATTGTAGTTTAACCGTGGGGCAGCCCTCCCGGACCGTCCGTGGGCCGGGTTTCCGCCGCTACCCAGTGATCCGGCGCGTGCGCCACCCGCATCAATTCGCCCGGATCGAGCCAGTTCAGCGCGCACTTCTCGCAACTGTCGATCACGATGTTCCCCGGACCGCCGTAGCGGTGGGCGTCCATCCCGCCGCCGCACTGCGGGCACGAAATCCGGCGGTCGAGTTCCCGCGCATCGGCCGGCGGCGGTATCGTCTGCCGCGTCCCGCGTTGCGCCCGCAGGTCATCGATCAGCCCGCCGAAAATCTCCATCGCAATCGCCATCCCGCGGCAGCGGGGGCAGTACAGGATCCGTAGCCCGCCGATGGTCGCGTGCGCCAAGGGCGCCGCGCACAGCGGGCACTTCGTCCCGGCGGCGTCCCCGAACACCCGCACGCCTTCTTCGTTCTGCTCGGGGTAATAGCTGCTCCCGCAGTAGTCGCACAGGCAGTGGTCCTGCTCCGCCTCCAGGTGGAGCGGCGCGCCGCAACTTGGACAGTTCACTCTTCCTCCGGCCTTTCCTCGATTGCGTCCCTCGACATCACTGTACGATAATACGGCCCGAGGGTTTTGGGAACGTATCTATGGCCATTACAAAGTTCACCGCGGGGACCGCGCTCCTCGCCAAATCAGCGGTCGATTCGACCATCCAGAAAATGCACGACGTGTGCAAGACACACGCCCCGCACGCCATGAGCAAGGCGCCGGGCGACAGCCAGCATCCCAACGACATCAAGTGGATGCTGAAGAACGGCACGACCGTTCTCTACAGCGGCTCCATTCCGATGACCTCCCACACCGCCGGAGTCGGCAACAAGAATCTCAAGGCGGCCATCACCACCATCAACAAAGCCATCGATTACCTCAACGATCTCTAGAAGCAACGCCGGCGATCTCCCCTGCTCGCGCCCATCCTGATTTTCGCCGCCACGTACCTGGTCCTCGCGATCGGACGCCTCCCGTTCTTTCGCGTGGACCGTACCGGCGCGGCCATCATCGGCGCCAGCCTGATGCTCGCCTCCGGCACGCTAACCGCGCGCGAAGCCTACGCCGCCATCAATTACGACACCATCATGCTGCTGTTCGGCATGATGATCGTGGTGGCGAACCTGCGCCTCAGCGGCTTCTTCACGGTGGTCAGCGAGTGGGTGGTGGAGCACGCGCACCGGCCGGTTCTGCTGCTCTCCGCCATCGTTCTGGTGGCCGGAGTCTTCAGCGCCTTTTTCGTCAACGACACCATGTGCCTGGTGCTGACTCCGCTGGTGCTCGAGATCACCGCCGGCCTGCGCCGCCGCCCGGTGCCCTACCTGCTCGCCGTGGCCATGGCCAGCAACATCGGCAGCGTCGCCACCATCACCGGCAATCCTCAGAACATGATGATCGGCAGTTTCTCCCGCATCCCCTACCGCGTGTTCGCCTCCGCGCTGGCGCCCGTCGCCGTGGCGGGATTGCTGCTCACCGTCGCGGTCCTCGCCCTGCTCTACCGCGATGAATTCCGCGCCTCCAACGAACTGCGCGCCGCGCACCGCGCCGTCCGGGTGAATCGCGTGCTGCTGTGGAAGTCGGTGGCGGTCGCGCTGGCGATGATCGTTTTCTTCTTCGCCGGATGGCCGGTGCCCGAGGTCGCGCTGCTTGCGGGCGCCCTCCTGCTGGTCACCCGCCGCGTCAAGCCCGAGAAGGTCTACCGCGAGATCGACTGGTCTTTGCTGGTGCTTTTCGTCGGCCTCTTCATCGTGGTCGCCGGATTGGAGAAGACCTCCGTCCCGGCGGACCTCTTCGCCGCCGCTTCCCGCTACCACCTGGAGCGGACCGGGCCCATGACCGCCTTCGCCGCCGTGCTCTCCAATCTGGTGAGCAACGTCCCCGCGGTGCTCGTCTTCAAGGGCTTCGTGCCGCACCTGCCGGCCGCCGCGCACGCGTGGCTCACGCTGGCCATGTCCTCGACCCTGGCCGGCAACCTGACCATCCTGGGCTCGGTCGCCAACCTGATCGTGGTGGAACGCGCGCGCCGCGAAGTGCGCATTTCGTTTTGGGAATATGCCCGCGCCGGCGTGCCCCTCACCATCCTCAGCCTCGCGGCGGGCGTGTGGATTCTGGGCCTGCTCCCCGTGGGTTAAACTAACGGTTTGTCCCCACAGCTTGTTCGCGCCGGAGAGTGGTTTCTCCACTCCGGAATCCAGGAAGCCAATGGCGGCGTAGCGCGGTATCACTCTACCGCCACGGGCCGCAACCTGCCCGTGTCCACCGAGATCACCGGGTACGCGCTCAGCGCCCTGGTCTACCTGCACGAGCGATCCGGCGCGCGGCCCTACCTCGAAGCCGCCTGCCGCGCCGCGCGGTTTCTCACGCAACAGGCCTGGGACCCGGCCGCGCGCGTCATGCCGTTCGAACTCGCGCCCGCCGCGCACGCCTACTTCTTCGATTGCGGGATTATCGTGCGCGGGTTGCTGGCCTACTGGCGCGCGGTGGGCGACCGGGCGGCGCTCGATGTCGCGGTGGCCACCGGCGAGTTTATGCGGCGCGATTTCCCGGCGCCGCGCGACGGCTGCCACCCCGTCCTGGCGCTGCCCTCGCGCGCGCCGCTCGAACGCGACCCGTCGCGCTGGTCGCGCTCCGCCGGGTGCTACCAGTTGAAGTCCGCGATGGCGTGGTGGGACCTGGCCGAGGCCACCGGCGACGAGAGTTTTCGCGGGCCCTACCAACGCGTGCTCGAAGAGTCGCTCGCCACCTACCGGGAGTTTCTCCCCGGCCATCCCGACCGGCTCAAAGTCATGGACCGGCTGCACGCCTTCTGTTACTTCCTCGAAGGGCTGCTGCCGCGCGCCGATTCGGACCCTCGCTGCGCCGCCGCGCTCTCCGAGGGCATCGCCATGGCGGCCTTTCACCTGCGCGATCTCGCCGGCGAATTCGCGCGCTCCGACGTCTTCGCCCAACTGCTGCGCGCGCGCCTCTACGCCGCCGCCTCGGGCGCCGTGCCGCTCGACCACGCCGCCGCCGAATGGGAAGCCGCGCAACTCGCCGGCTTTCAGCGTGAGGACGGCGGCTACTGGTTCGGACGCAAAGGCGGCGAATGGCTGCCGTACTCCAACCCCGTCTCGACGGCGTTCGCCGCGCAGGCGCTCGAATGCCGGCACGGCGAACTCGCGCCGCGCCAACTGTTGATCTAGCGTTGAACTCCGCAATCAAGCTCGCCTTCCTCAGCGGCACGCCGGAACTCAACCGCGAACTCGTCGCGCGAATGCGCGGCCTGTATCCGGAGCTGCCGCTATGGGTGGTGAGCGATTTTCCGCCCGAAGATCCCGCGCTGCCGTGGGTCCGCTATCGCGCGAGCCGCGGCTTTTTCGAAAACCTGCGCCGCTGCCGCCGGGCCGTGCGCGGGCATTCCGTGCGGCTTGCCGCCGTCATGCTGGTGCCCAACGTGCCGTTCCGGCGCTTGCGCGCCATCGCGCTCGCGCTTTCTCCGCGCGGCTTCATCGCGTTCAACGAGAACCTCAACCACTTCATGCTGCGGCCCACGCAAACGCCGGCGATCCTCCGCCACGCGGCCTGGCGCGTGAAGAACGCCGCGCGCTGGCTGCGCCGGCTCGACTGGCCGCGCCTGCTCCAATACGCAACGGCAACCTGCGCCGGATGGTTGCGCCCGCGGCGCGCCACACCGCAACCGGCGGCGGCGCCATCGCGGCGCACCCCGGGGATCACGGTGGTGATTCCTTCGCGCAACGGCAGGGAACTGCTCGCCGCGTACCTGACCGCCATCGCGGCCGAACGTCCGGCGCAGATCGTCGTGGTAGACAACGGTTCGGACGACGGGACGCGGGAGTGGCTGGCGGCGGCGCATCCCGCGGTCGAAGTGGTTCATTCCGCCGCGCCGCTTTCTTTCGCGCGGGCGGTGAATCGCGGAATCGAGAGGGCGCGCCACACGCACGTCTGCCTGCTGAACAACGACATGCGGATCGAGCCCGGATTCTTCGCCGCGCTGCTGCGGCCGTTCGAGGCGGCGACGAACCTGTTCTGCTCCTCGGCGCAGATTCTGTTTCCCGCCGGCCAGCGGCGCGAGGAGACCGGTAAGACCGTCCTCGCACAAGCGGCGCCGGAGGATTTTCCGGTGCGCTGCGACGTGCCCCTGTCCGGCGAGGATGGCACGTGGGTGCTCTACGGCAGCGGCGGCTGCTCGCTCTACGATGCGGAGAAACTGGCGGCGCTGGGCAACGTGGACGAGGTCTACGAACCGGCGTACGTCGAGGACCTCGACCTCGGCTATCGCGCGTGGCAGCGCGGGTGGCCGAGCGTGTACGCGGCGGGCGCGGTAGTCGAGCACCGGCACCGCGCGACGACCTCGCGCTATTACACGGACGCCGAACTCGAACGGATTCTGGAGCGCAATTACCTCAGGTTCGTCGCACGCTCGGCGAGCGATCCGGCGGTGTTCCGCCGCCTGTGGCGGCAGGCGCTGCGGCGGCTGCTGCTGCGCAAGGGGCCGCTCGGCATGGCGGCGCGCATCGCGCGGGAAGGCGGCCGCGCGCCGCGCGACACGGCATCCGAGGAGTTGTTTCTCGCGCTCACCGGCGGCGGCGTGAGCGTGTTTCCGGGCCGCGCGTCCGGCGGCAAACCGCGGGTCGCGATGGCGAGCCCCTATGTGCCGTTTCCGCTGTCGCACGGCGGCGCGGTGCGGATGTACAACCTGGCGCGGCGGGCCGCGGAAGACTTCGACCTGGTCCTGGTGGCGTTCACGGAGACGCCCGCCCCCCCGCCGGCGGAGCTGACCGAGGTCTTTTGCGAGATCGTGCTGGTGCACCGTCCGGGCAGCCACGACGTGCCGGACCGGGGGCGTCCGGAGACGGTGGAGGAGTTCGCGTCCCCGGCGTTCCGCGCGGCGCTGGGGGAGACGGTGCGCAAGTGGCGTCCCGGGGTGGTGCAACTGGAGTTCACCCAGATGGCGCAGTACGCGGCGGACTGCGCTGGGGCGCGCACCGTCCTGGTGGAGCACGACATCACGTTCGATTTGACGCAGCAGATGCTGCGGCTCGCGGACACGGCGGAGTTGCGCCGCGAGCACGCGCGGTGGCGGAGTTTCGAGACGGCGGCGTGGCGCGCGGTGGACCGGGTGGTGACGATGAGCGAACGGGATCGTGCGATGGTGGAGGGCGCGCCGGCTGTGACGCTGCCCAACGGCGTGGACCTGGACCGCTTCCGTCCGGGAGCGGAGCCGGTGGAGGCGCGGCGCATCCTGTTCATCGGCAGCTTCGCGCACCGGCCCAACGTGCTGGCGGTCGAGTTCTTCGTCAACGAAGTGATGCCGCGGCTCGGCGGAGCGCGGCTGCACATCATCGCGGGCGCGCGGCACGAGAGCTTTCCGGTCGCGGCGGACCTGGCGCGCGAGGGCATCGAAGTGGAAGGCTTCGTCGCCGACGTGCGGCCGGCATACCGGCGCGCCTGCGTGGTGGTGGCGCCGCTGGTGGCGAGCGCGGGAACCAACATCAAGGTGCTGGAAGCGATGGCGATGGGGAAAGCCGTGGTGAGCACTCCCGCCGGAGTGAACGGCCTCGATCTGGTTCCGGGGGAGGATTTTCTGCTCGCGCGGGACGCGGAAGCGATGGCGCGGGAGATCGCAGGGTTGTTCGCGGACACGGCGCGGCGCGAAAGGATCGAGCGCGCGGCGCGCGCCCGCGCGGAACTATCGTATAACTGGGACGGGATCGCGCAGACGCAGGCGCGTCTCTACCGGGAACTGGGAGGCGAAGGATGTTGAACGAGAGCGAACGGCGCGGGCTGGAGGAAGACGGGTACCTGCTGCTGCCGGGATTGATGCCTCCGGAGTTGCTGGCGGCGGCGCGGAGCCGCGTCGACGAACTGTTTCAAGAGGAGGGCGCGCAGGCGGGCAGCGAGTTCAAGCAGGAGCCGGGGGCGCGGCGGCTGGCGAACCTGGTGAACAAGGGCCGCCTGTTCGAGGAAGCGATCGTCACGCCGCGGGTACTGGAGGCGGTGGAGGCGGTCCTCGGACCGCGCTTCAAACTGAGCAGCTTCAACGTGCGCTCGACGAATCCGCACGCGGAGGCGGATCAGCCGCTGCACGCCGATAGCGGGGCGGTCGCCGACGAGTTGGGGTACTCGGTGTGCAACTCGATCTGGATGCTGGACGACTTCACGCCGGAAAACGGCGCGACCCGGATGGTGCCGGGCTCGCACCGCTGGCGGCGCCTGCCGGAGCCGGAATTCTACGCACCGCATCCGGCGCAGCAACTGGTGCTGGGGCGCGCCGGGGACGTGGTGGTGATGAACGCGCACATGTGGCACGGCGGGACGGCCAACCGGACGGACGCGCCGCGGCGCGCGATGCACGTGTACTATACGCGGTTCGACCAGCCGCAGCAGCAGTATCAGAAGCGGCTGCTATCGGCGGAGGTGCAGGCGCGGATGAGCGGGGAGGCGCGGCGGATTCTGGCGCTGGACGACCGGTTGAACGATGAACTGAGCGCGACGGGGAGCGGCAAGAGCGGCTTCATGAAGTAGGGTTGGATCCGGGCAGGAAAGTTTCGTCGAGCAACTGATCGAGGGTGTAGGGGCAGCGGGCGGGAAAGCCCTCGCGCGGATGACCGATGGTGAGCGGCACGGTCGCGAGCGCCCTCCGGTAGGCTTGTTCGACCAGGGTATCGAGGGCAGGCCGCAGGCTGGGATTTTCCTCCAGGAGGTCGCGAATGCCGTAACGCTGTTCGATGATGGTCCGCTGCCAACTCGAGCCTCGCCGCTGTGGCTGGTATTGCCATTTCAACAGGTGTTCGATCAGGCGGCTGAAACGGTTATACAGGCTGCGGCGTTCGCGCTTGCCCATGTCCTCGATCTCCTCGGCGATGTGCGCGAGATCGGCCTCCAGCGCGCGGCCGGACCGCAGGAGTTCGGCATTGCGCCGGGCCCACTCGGCGAAATCCGTGTCGTACAACTCCGCGATTTTCATATATCCGTAGTGTACCCGCACGGGACTGGGGGGCGTAGAGTGGAGGTATGCAGACGGCAATTGTATTGCTTCTTGCCGTGAGCCTGCGAGCGCAGGATCCCGGCCGGGGCGTGAACCTTTACAGCTACGAAAAAGAGAAGGCGTTGGGGGCGCAGTTGGCCGGGGAATACCGGCGGACCGCGGGGGTGATCGAGAGTCCGGAGTTGCAGCAGCGGATCGAGGCGCTCGGGAGATCGCTGGTCCCGGCGGACAGCCATTTCCAGTACACGTTTCAAGTGAGTCCTTCGTATGATAAAGAACTTCACGAAGTAGTGGCATTTCCGGGAGGATACCTTTTCGTGCCGTCGGGGACGATCCTGGCGGCGCGTAACATCGGCGAACTGGCCGGGATGATGGCGCACTCCATCGGGCACGTCGAGGCGCGTCACGGGACGAAGATGGCGACGAAGGCGGAACTCGCGCGGCAGGCCGCGGTGCCGCTGATCTTCCTGGGCGGGTGGAGCGGGTACGCGACGCGTGAGAATGCCGCGCTCACAGTCCCGCTGAACTTGCGGCAAATGGCGCGGACGTGGGAGCGGGACGCTGACTTGCTGGGCGCGGGGTACATGACGGCGGCGGGGTACGCGCCGGCGCGGCTGGCGGATGCCATCGGGCGGATGGCGCCGGAAGCCGAAGAGCGGGACGCGCGGGCGGCGGCGCTGCGGGCGCTGGCGGCTCCGGCGGCGGTTCCGGCGAACGCGCCGGACCTGGGCGCAATGCAGGAACTGGCGCGGCGCGGGGCGCCGGACGGCGAGAAGGCAGCGCCGCGTCTGGCAAGATAGTTAGTGAGGGATGGAAAACACCAAAATCGTAGCGACACTCGGCCCCGCGCTGGATGCCCCCGGTGTGCTTGGCCAGATGATTGAAGCGGGGGTGGACGTGTTCCGGCTGAACGCGTCGCACGGGACGCAGGACGAGCACGCGGCGCGGATCGACGCGGTACGGGCGGCGGCGCGGGACGCCCGCGCGCACATCGGGATTCTGCTGGACCTGCAAGGGCCGAAGATCCGGCTGGGAGCCTTCGAGAACGGCGGATGCACGCTGACGGCGGGAAGCGAGTTTACGATCACGACGGAGAAGGTGCTGGGCACGAGCGAGCGGGCGTCGACGGGCTACGGGCGATTCGCCAGGGACGTGCAGGCGGGCGACCGGGTGCTGCTGGCGGACGGGGCGATCGAGTTGCGCGCGGTGGCGAGCGACGGGACGAGCGTGCGCACGGAGGTGGTCACGGGCGGACCGATCGGGGACCACAAGGGGATCAACCTTCCAGGAGTGAAGGTGAGCATCCCGTCGATGACGGAAAAAGATCTGGCGGATTTGCATTTCGGATTGACCGCGGGGGTGGATCTGGTGGCGCTCTCCTTCGTGCGCAGCGCCGAGGATGTGCAGCAGTTGCGCGACCGGTTGGGCGGGCGGCCGGTGCTGATCGTGTCGAAGATCGAGAAGCCGGAGGCGTGGGACCATATCGAGCCGATCCTGGATGTGACGGACGGGGTGATGGTGGCGCGCGGGGACCTGGGGGTGGAGACGTCGCTGGAGAGGGTGCCGCGGATACAGAAGTCGATCATCCGGCGGGCGCGGCACAAGGCGAAGTTCGTGATCACGGCGACGCAGATGCTGGAATCGATGATCGAGCATGCGACGCCGACGCGGGCGGAAGTGAGCGATGTATTCAACGCGATCTACGACGGCACGGACGCGGTGATGTTGTCGGCGGAGACGAGCGTGGGGAAGTACCCGGTGGAAGCGGTGAAGGTGATGGCGCGGATTGCGCGGGAAGCGGAGGGGTCGCTGCGCCGGAAGGGGTTCCAGGATCTGCCGCACTTTCCGGAGCCGACGACGGCGGAGGTGCTGGCGGATGCGGCGCACCACGCGGCGCGGGAGTCGGGGGCCAAGGCGATTGTGGTGTTCACGTCGCGGGGATCGAGCGCGCGGCTGATCTCGCGGTATCGTCCGCCGGTGGCGATTTTCGCGATCACGCCGCACGACACGACGGCGCGGCAACTGTGCGTGAGCTACGGGGCAATTCCGATGCTGGCGCCGGACGTTTCGAGCACGGACGAGATGCTGCATCAGATGGACCGGGTGCTGGTGGAGGGTGGCTTCATGAAGAAGGGCGAACTGGTGGTGTTTGTGGCGGGGCAGCCGGTGGGGCGTCCGGGGACGACGAACCTGATGAAGCTGCATCGGATCGGCGGAGATTAGGGTTAGAGGTAGGCCAGGAGGCCTACCCTACGGGGACGAGATAATACGGATTCTTTATGGCGCAAAGCTCATTTTTTCAGCGTCCGGCGGTTCTGCTGGTGCTGGCCCTGGCGTCGGTGAGCGGGGTGGTGACTGTTCTCGGACGACTGGGGGGCGGGGGCAGGCGGCAGGAGAAGCGCGTGCCGCTTTCCGGCGGGGTGGCGGTGGAGGCGTATCCGGCGCTGTCCGGGGACGGCAAGCGGCTGGCGTACAGCGCGCGGGACGACAAGAACGGGGCGTGGCACGTGTACGTGCGGGCGCTGCCGGCGGGCAGGCCGCTGGAAGTGACGCGGGGGGAGGAGAGCGACGTGGCGCCGGTGTGGTCGCCGGACGGCGGCGCGCTGGCGTTTGGGCGCATCGGGGAGGAGAAGGTCGAGTACATCGTGATTCCGGCCGACGGCGGGGCGGAGCGGAAAGCGGCGGAGTTCGCGGGCGTGGTGGAAAGCGACCGGCCGCAGCCGGGCGTGGCGTGGACGGTGGACGGCAACGGGCTGGTGGTGTCGCAGCCGGGCGGGACGCAAGCGCCGGGGCTGGCGCTGGTGACGCTGGCGACGGGGAAGGTGGAAGGGATCACGAAGCCGCCGGAGGGATCGGAGGGCGACTCGACGCCGGCGGTATCGCCGGCGGGCGACACGGTGGCTTTTGTGCGCGGTACGGGCGAAGGGCGGGGGGACGTGTGGGTGTGCGACATCAAGGGCGGCACTCCGCGGCGGGTAACGTTCGACGATCACGGGGCGCGGGGGATCGCGTGGACGCGGGACGGAAGCGAATTGCTGTACGCGGCGAACCGCACGCACGGATGGCAGATCTGGCGGGTGGCGGCGGCGGGCGGGAGTCCGCGGGAGATCACGATCGCCGGGGATCACGCCTCGTATCCGGCGGTGGCGAAGAACCGGCTGGTGTTCACGGAGAGTCCGGAGGTGTCGGCGATCTGGCGGGCGGCGTTGACGGCGGCAGGCGCGAGCGGGGAACGGCTGCTGTTCCGCTCGAACGGACGGGAGAGCGCGCCGGCGTACTCGCCGGACGGGACGCGGATCGCGACGGTATCGGACGAGAGCGGGGCGGAAGAGATTTACCTGCAGGATGCCGATGGGGGGAACCGGGTGCAGTTGACGCGGATGAACCGGCCGCGGATGGGGCGTCCGCGGTGGTCTGGCGACGGGAAGCAGGTGATATTCGAGGCGGCGTCGGAGCGGGGCAGCGAGGTGTATGTGATGGGGGTGGGGGCGGGGGCGCAGCCGGTGCGGGTGGCGCAGGGCGCGGGCGATCCCTCATTTTCGCGCGACGGACGGAGT
>JBBIQR010000151.1:0-5330 GCA_037442245.1 Candidatus Solibacter sp.
TACTCGGCGCTGTATTTTTCCAACTACACGGATTCGCCGGTCTCCTTCGCGGTGAATTTCGCGGCGGATGGCGGCGTGCCTCTCACGGTACCCTCGCTGGGCGCGACCGCGGTGCAAGTGAATCTGCCGGCGCACGGCACGACGGTGCTCGAGATGCCGAATGCGGGCGCGCTGACCCAGGGATACGCTTCCCTGACACTGCCGGTGGGAGTCTCCGGTTACGGGGTATTCCGGCAGAGCGTACCGGGGCAGATCGATCAGGAAGCGGTCGTGCCGCTGTCCGACCCGGGCGCGTTGTCGAGCACACTCACCTGGGATGAGGCCAACCTGACGACTGCGGTCGCGATGGTGAATCCGGGTTCGACGACGGCGAACGTGACGGTAACGGTATGGGACGAGAGCGGGACGGTGCTGGGGACCTCGGCGGTGACGCTGCCGGGGAACAACAAGACCGCCACGGTACTGCGGAGTCTGCCGGGGTTGAGCGCCAATAGCGGGCGGCGCGGGTCGGCGCAGTTCACCACTACCGGGGGAAACATCGCAGTGCTTGGTTTGCGCTTCGACGGGCTGGCGTTCACTTCGATTCCGGCGACGAACTTCCACGCCGCGGCAGCGGCGGGAGCGGTGGCCGAGCGCGCCCTGGCGCAGACGGGACTGGCGATCGCGCAGGCGTCCACGGTGCTGCAAAGCCAGTTGCATATCGCGATAGCGATCGCGTCGGGGGGCACCGCCTGCAGCATGCTGGATGGCGGCGGCAGTGTGCGGCAGCAATCCTACGGCGGGACCGCGGTCACGATCTACTACGACAACAACTGCACGAAACCGTATCTGGCGACCGATCCTTCCACGACTTTCCGGCAGGACGGCGCGGGCTCGATCGTGATGAACGAGACCGCGACGTATTACGGGTTGAACGGGACGGTGCTGGGCACGATGGCGATGAACGAGACCGCGGTCATCGGCGATGTGTGGAACGTATACGGGCTGGGTACGTTCGTTCCGGCGACCGGGGGGAGGACGCCGGTGCAACTGGGCCTGTACTGCTCGCTATCGCAGGCCTCGACGGCGTGCGCGGGGGGCATCGCGCAGGACCTTCCGGCGCTGGGGATGGCGGCGGGAGCGATCACGCAGATCGCGTTGACGTTCGGCCAGACGGCGCATGATCCGATTACGTTCAGCGGCGGGGGAGCCCCGGTCACGGGTCCGCCGGGGGCGCTGATGTTGAACAATCCGAGCGCGAACTCGCTGACGATCACGGGAGGGAGCAACTACGGATCGACGACGTGCAAGGGCGGGGCGGCGAGTTTCGCTCTGTTCCCGCCGACGCCGACTGCGTGGAGCCTGAACGACGCCGGGCACGACCTGCAGTTCCAGATCTCGGTGGTCAGCCCGGCGGTGCGCAACCTGACGTTTACGATTACGCAGATGAGCAGCGGCGCGGTAGTCGCCACGGGGGCGCTGGACCAATCGGGTACGGGCACGATCAGCTATTCGAACGGCGGCAAGGCGGTGATCGCCAACTGGGTGCTGGCGGATTAGCATTCGGTGATGCGCCGTACGAAAGGCGGCGGAGGCAGCAGGTGGGACGGCGCGGGGGCCGCCTATAATAGCCGGTAGCTCAGAGCCGAGGGAAGGAGTCTGCCGCATGTCCAGCGCTACTGTTATGCCGGGCCGCAAGGCCCTTTCGAACTATACGGGACTGGGACGTTCGCCGGTCGAGTCGCATTTGCGCCTGGCGGCGGTGAATCCGACCGCGGCCACGGCGCGCCCGCCGCTGGGGGACTTCGACAATTCGAACATCTTCCCGTGGATTGCGAACTGGCTGAAGACGCTGGGGAGCGAACGGCACGCCTTCGAGGCATATCCGGAGCAAGGGGAGCGCGGGCACTATGACCTCTCCGGGATGCTGGCGGGCGACGGGTCGATCCGCATCGGCATCGCGGGCGACTGGGGCACGGGTACCGATGTCTCGCAGCAGGTGGCGGACTCGATGGTTTCGACGAACCCCGAACTTACCGTTCACCTGGGCGATGTTTACTATGTGGGAACCGCGCAGGAGATCCAGGAGAATTGCCTGGGGGTGAACGGGGAGTATCAGGGAGTGGTGTGGCGGCATGGCACGAAGGGGAGTTTCGCGCTGAACGGGAATCACGAGATGTACTCGGGGGGCAGCCCGTACTTCGACGTGTTTCTTCCGACGCTGGGGATTCCGGCGTCGCAGGACCGGCAGCAACTGAGAAGCTACTTCTGCCTGGAAACTCCGGGCTGGCGGATTGTGGCGCTGGACACGGGGTACAACTCCGATACGTTGGGCGGGGATTGCACGCTGGAGAAGCCGCTGCTCGACTGGCTGCAAAGCGTGGTGGACCCGGTGCGGCACCGGAAGCCGACCGTGATCCTGTCGCATCATCAATGGTTCAGCGGGTTCGGGGACGGCGACTATCCGAAACCGGCGCAGCAGATTGCGCCGTTTTTCGGGAATCAGCAGATCGTGTGGTTGTGGGGGCACGAGCACCGGCTGGCGATTTTCTATCCTTACAAGAGCAGCGGGAACCACCTGACGTGTTACGCGCGGTGTATCGGGCACGGGGGCATGCCGCTGGAGGTGGCGAGTTCGGCGTATCCGAATCAGGAGCGGCCGCAGCGGGTGGAGTATTGGGACAATCCCGACCTGCGGCCGGAACGCTTCCACAACCTGCCGGACGGGACCCGCGTCGGCACGAACGGGTACGCGATGATGACGATTCAAGGACCGCGGTTGCAACTGGAGTACCTGGACGCGGACGGCACGTCGCTGCTGAAGGAGAGTTTCGTCCCTGGGGGCGGCGCGGCGTGGGATGGGACGCTGACGCGGACGGTAGACCGCGATCCGCACATCCTGAACCGGATGATTTACGAGTAAGTTGGCGGCAGCGGCCGCGGAACGCCCTCCGGTTGTTGTGGCCCTGCGTGTCAAGGGAAAGCGGTGCACGATTCCCCGCGTTCGGGGGCAGGGGTGCCCGCAAAAAAGGCCGGGGTGGACCGCGGGCGGGGCGGGGATAATGGAATCAGGCACTCAGTATGGCGAAGTTCCCGGTACACCCGAAGAATCCCGACCGCATCTGTTGGGGCTGCGAGAAGATGTGTCCGGCGGAGGATCTGGCGTGCGGCAACGGAACGATCCGGTCGCCGCATCCGGAGGAACTGCTGGGCAAGGATTGGCTGGAGTGGCTGGAAGAGCATGAGCGCGCAGCGTTCGAGGAAGCGGCGCCGAAGGCCTGAGGGTTGGGGGGCGGCGGCGGGCGCATCGAGAGCGTCAGGCGCGGAGTTTGCCCCAGACCAGGGCGTAGCCTAACTCACCGCGGTGAATGGCTTCGAGGGCGGCGCGCGCCATGGTTTTCGCGGCGGTGAAGTCGACGCCGGGCAAGAGGAGTTTCCTGAGGCCGACGGCGATTTCGGCTCCGAGCAGGCGGAGGCGGACCTGATCGACCATCTCGACGAGCGCATCGTCGTGAACCTCGGTGCGGACGTCGAAGCCGGCCTGGTTCAGTAGCGAGACATAAGCATCGAGGGGCTGGGCATCGGCAATGCAGGCGACCCAGGCGAGGAGACCACGCAGGTCATCGGGTAGCGGGGCGCCGAGGGTGAGGTCGCTCAAGCCGGCGCCGCCGCCGGGACGGAGGACGCGGGCGAACTCGCGGGCGGCGGCCTCTTTATCGGGGAAGGTGCAGAAGGCGCATTCGCAGAGGATGGCGTCGAAGGCGGCGCCGGGCGCGGGCAGGCGTTCGGCGTCGCCCTGCTGGAAGCGGACCTGGGCGTCGAGGCCTTTGGTGCGGGCGGCGGCGGCGGCGGTTTCGACATTTGCGGCGCTATAGTCGATGCCGGTGACGCGGCAACCGAAGCGTTGGGCGAGGAAGATGGCGGTGGCGCCGGTGCCGGAGGCGACGTCGAGCACTGAGGAAGCGGGGGAGAGTCCGAGGAGAAGGCCGAGGCGTTCGGTCAGGGGGAGTCCGCCGGGGTGGAAGGAATCGCCGAGGAGAATGCGGGCGATGTCGCCATCGTAGGCGCGGGCGCAGCATTGCTTGATGGAATCGGGCGGGGTCATGGGAGCACCGGGAGCCGGGTGTTGCGCGCGGCGTCAAAGTGGAACGTGACGGGCTGGGGCTGGTAGGGGCGGCCCTGGGCGCGGGCGAGGCGGCGGGCGGGTTCGGCGGCTTCGAGTTGGGCGCGGGCCTGTTCGCGGTAGCCGACGGTGTTGTAGGCGCAGAAGGGGATCTGCTTGCCGCCGGGGAGCAGGAACTCCTTGCAGCACTTCATGAGGTTCTTCTGATTGAAGGTCCAGGGGTCCATGAAGTCCTGGAGCATAATCATGATCACATGTTGCGCGATGTCGCCGACGGTGAGGCTTTCGGGGATGCCGCAGGACTGGCAGGAGAAGGCCATCTGACGGGCGGACTTTTCGGAGCCGGCCACGGAAGACGATGACCAGAGGCCTTCGAGCGCGCCCTGGATCTGTTGGCTCCAGTCGGGCATGACGCGGTTGGTGATGTAGTCGAGGTAATCGTACACGTTGACGATCCTGGGGAGGGGGGTCACCTGTTCGCCGTCGATGAAGGCGTAGGTGACGGAGTTGCAGGTTGGGAAGCAGCAGGGAACGGGGACAAAGTCGCTGGTGAGAAATTTACCGGCGGTCTGCGATTCGATGCGGGAGAGGATGTCGGGGATGGTCATACGCTCAAGGGGATCGTGGGCGGTATGACGGCCGGCGTGGAAGGCGGGCTGGAAGTTGATGCCGCGGATGGCGGGGTGGCGGACGGCGAATTCGATAATTTTTCCGATTTCGTGGTCATTGACGCCGCGTTCGATGGCCGGGACGATGGTGACGTTCAGGCCGGCCTCGGCGAGGCGGTCGAGGGCGCGGAGTTTTTCTTCGAGGATATCGGGTTCGCCGCGGAGTCTGCGGTAGGTTTCGGAGTCGAAGCCATCGAACTGGAAGTAGAGGGAGGGGCGGACCTGCTGGAGCTGTTCGAGAAAGCGGTCGTCCCTGGCGATGCGCTTGCCGTTGGTGTTGATCATGACGAAGGGGATGCCGCGCTGCTGGGCGGCGCGGACGAAGTCGAGGATGCGGGGGTGGATGGTGGGTTCGCCGCCGGAGAACTGGACGACTTCGGGATGGCCCTCGGTGCGGACGTAGTGGTCGAGCATCTCCTCGACTTCTTCGAGCGAGAGACTGAAGCCGGGCCCGGCGTCGGAGAAACACAGCGGGCAATTCATGTCGCAGGCGCTATTGACCTCGATGATACCGAGGCAGGCGTGCTGCTCGTGGTCGGGGCAGAGGCCGCAATCGTAGG
>JBBIQR010000151.1:5384-11390 GCA_037442245.1 Candidatus Solibacter sp.
CGGCGGCGTCGGCGTAGATGAGGGCCTCGAAGGGGCCGCAATCGGGACAGCGTTTGCGGAGGTAGACCTTGTTGTCGCGGAGCAGCACCTTGGCGTCGATGACTTTGCGGCAGACGGGGCAGATGCTGCGGGTGAATTCGTAGAAAACGGAATGGGCGTCGTGTTTCATGAGTCTCCTAGCGGGTCCATTTCGAGAGGGCGCGGAGGATGCGCCCGGTAGTGCCGGACAGGGATTTCGCGGTAGCGGATTCGGCGGCGAGTTGCTGGACGGCGGTGGCGTAGGCCGGGTAGGGATGCATCACGCCGGCGAGAGCGGAAAGTTTCAGGCGGCGATTGACGGCGACTGCCAACTCGGCGATGGTTTCTCCGGCGCGGGCATGGACGGCGGTAGCGCCGAGGACGACGCCATCCGGAGCGGCGAGGACGTGGAGGAATCCGCGGGTGTCGTCTTCGCAGATCGCGCGGTCGGTGTGGGCCATCTCCCAGCGGTGTGTCTGAAAGGGGATGCCGCGGTCGCGGGCCTGGTCTTCGGAGAGTCCCACGTGGGCCACTTCGGGATCGGTAAAGGTGACCCAGGGGACGAACTCGCCCAATCCGGGTGCGCGGCCGGGGAGGAGGGCGTTGCGGGCGGCATGGAATCCCTGCCAGCCGGCCAGATGGGTAAACTGCGGACCGCCGGTGACATCGCCGGCGGCGTAGATGTGGCTGACGTTGGTGCGGAGGTAGCGGTCGACGGGGATGGCGGAGGCGGTGTGGCGGACGCCGGCGCGGTCGAGGTCGAGGCCTTGGATGGCCGGGGCGCGGCCGGAGGCGACGAGGAGGGCATCGCCGCGGACCTCTTCTTTGGCGGCGGCGACGAGGATGGCGGCGCCGTCGCGGCGGACCGACGCGGCGCGTCCGGTGAGCAGGCGGACGCCCTCCTCCTGGAAGATTTGCGCCATGCGGGCGCCGGCCTCGGGAGCGTCCCTGGGGAGCAGGCGGGGGGCAATGAGGGTGACGCGGGAGCCGAGGCGTTGGAAGGCCTGGGCGAGTTCCATGCCGATGGGGCCGCCGCCGATGACGATCAGGGCCTCGGGCAGGCGGTCGAGATCGAAGATTTGCTGGTAGGTGAGAAACGGGACCTGGTCGAGACCGGGGAGCGAGGGGATTCGGGGGATGGCTCCGGTGGCGATGAGGAAAGCGCCGGCGCGGATCGGGCGCTGGTCCACGTCGAGAGTGGAGGCGCTGGTGAAACGGGCGTGGCCCTGGAGGACGTGGATGCCGAGGCGGGCGAGTTCCTCGGGGCGTTCGGATTGGTAGACTTCGCCGATGGCGCGGCGCACGTAGGCGCGGACGGCGGCCATATCGGCGGCGGGCGGGGTGGAGGCGATGCCGAAGCGTTGGGCGCGGCGGATTTCGTGGGCGACCTTGGCGGCCTTGAGCAGGGCCTTGCTGGGGACGCAGCCGGTCCAGGTGCAGTCGCCGCCGATGCGGTGCTTTTCGATGAGCGCGACGCGGGCGCCGAGTTGGGCGGCGAAGCGGGCGGCGGTGAGTCCGCAGGAGCCGGCGCCGAGGATCGCGAGGTCGAAGTTATCGGCGGGCATGGCGCACCTCCAGGTGTTCGAGGCGCGGGAGGAGCAGGACGGCGGGGGCAGCGAGGGCGACGGTGCCTAAGATGAGGCCGTCGACCGCAAAGCGGGAGCCGAGGACGGCGGCGGCGAGGGAACCGGCGATGGCGCCGGCGCTGAGCAGCAAGGAGTAGACCCCCATGGCAGCGCCGCGCCCCTGGCCCGCGCCGACGGCTCCGGCCAGCAGGGTCAGGGCGGCGGGCGTGAAGCCGCTCTCGACCATGATGCAGAGTGCGGTGGCGATCCCGATGGTCCATCGGACCGTGGGGCTTGCCCCGGCGGAGTGATTGAGAAGGAAGAGACCGGCGCAGACCGGGAACATGGCTCCCAGGGAGATGCGCAGTGCTTTCACAACGGGAAGGCGGGGGAGGAGCAAGCCCCAACCGGTGACCCCGGTTCCGAAGACGGCGGAGTAGGCGAGCAGCATCCAGCCGAGCCGTTGGGGATGGCCGAAGAAGACACCATCGAGGAATTGGCCGGGGTGGGTGGGTTCGGTGAGGAGGAAGGTGAGGGTGGGACCGAGCCAGAGTCCGACGATGGAATTCACGCAAGTCCAGACCGGGGCGAGGCGGCGGAGCGCGGGATCGCGGAGGGCGGCGGCCAAGCCGGATAGAGCGGTGTGCGGCGCGGAGTTGAGGGAGCCTTTGGTCGCGAGGTAGAGAACGGCGGCGCAGAGGAGGTAGAGGGAGGCCAAGGCGGGGAAGGCGCGCACGGCGACCGCCTGCCAGAGTTGGGCGGCGAGGAGTCCGCCGAGGGCGATCCCGGCTAACAGAGAAAGCTCGAAGAAGCTCATGGAGCGGGCCCGCAAAGCGGCGTCGCCTTCGGTGACGGCGGTGATGTGGGCCAGCAGCGGGGGGACGCCGGCGGCGGCGGCGGCGCCCTCCATGGCGCGGCTGAGGAAGAAGATGCCGGCCCAACCGCTCATGCCGAACAGTTGGGTGGCGACGGCGCCGAGCAGAGCGCCGCCGGTCATCAGGGCGCGGGGCGCGATGGAGTCGGAGAGGATGCCGGCCGGGACGGCGAGGAGCAGTTCAGCGGCGAAGGAGACGGCGCCGAGGGCGCCTACGAGCGCGGGGCCGAAGCGCGCGCCGCGGTGGGCGAGGTCCGCCAGATACAGACCGGCGAGGACGCCGCCGGCGCCTCCGGCGATGCGCATGAGGGCGTTGCCGGCGAGGGCGAGGGGCAAGCGCCGCCGTGCGGCGGCGAGGGCCGGGGGAGGACGGTGAGCGGGAGCGGTCTGGAGATTGGTCATCGGCTCTACTCAGGGGTGGGTGGCAGCAAGAGGGTAATTCTTACAGAATATTTGACCGGTTTCCCACGTAAGGAAACGGTTGATTCGCGCACACACTGGTAGACATGGCCAAGCTTTCCGATCTGAAACTGGCGTACCGGGTATTCATGCAGGCCTACCCGTACCGCAGGATCGATTGGGGGCCGGGCGCGGAACTGGGTAAGCCGCTGGAGCGGGCGCGGATCGCCATGGTGACGACGGCCGCGCTGCACACGGCGGATCAAGCGCCGTTCGACAGCTCGATCAAAGGGGGCGATTGCTCGTACCGGGTGCTGGAGGCGGGGGTGAGTCTGAGGGGGCTGAAGATGTCCCATCGCAGCGACGCCTTCGATATCCGGGGGCTGGAGGCGGACCGCAATCTGGCGCTGCCGCTGGACCGGCTGCGGAGGTTGGCGCGGGACGGGGTGATCGGTGAAGTTGCGCCGCGGCACTACAGCTTCATGGGGTCGATCGCGGCGCCAGGGCGGTTGATGCGGGAGACCGCTCCGCATGTGGCGCGGGCGCTGCGGGAGGACGGCGTGGATGGGGTTCTGCTGACGCCGGTGTGACCGATGTGCCATCAGTCCGTGGGACTGATCCAGAGCATCATCGAGCGGACGGGGATTCCGACGGCTTCGGTCTCGGTGCTGCGCGAGGTGAGCGAACGGGTGGCGCCGCCGCGGGTGCTGGCGGCGGATTTTCCGTTGGGATATCCGCTGGGTGCGCCGAACGATGAGGGAATGCAGACGCAGGTGCTGCTGGCGATGCTGACGCTGTTGAAGGAACCGGTGCCGCCGGGGGTGATGTGGACGCTGTTGGCCGGGGGCAGCGATGGGGGTTAGGCGCGGTCAGGGCTTGCGCAGGACCCAGGTGGTCATGGCGCGCTGGTTCTGCACGATGGTGGTTTTGAGCGGGTCGGCGAGGGTTGCGCCGAGTTCGGCGGTGAAGGCCATGAGCAACGGTTCGTCGACGAGGTAGCGCTCGGTCGAGTCCGGGAGGAGGCAGCGGCGTCCGGCGAGGGGGCGCAGGAGATGCTCGATGCCGATGGAGGACGCGAGACGGCAGAACAGCAGTCCGCCGGGAGCGAGGACTCGCCACATCGCGCGCAGCATGGCGATGAAGTGCGCGTCGTCGCGGGCGAAATGGAGCACGGCGCTGGAGATGATGCAGGCGGCGAAGGCGTCGGGAAAGGACATGGCCTCGACGGGTTCGGCGCGGAAATTTTCGGGCGGCAGAGCGGGGGCGAGGGTGGAGGCGAGGCGGCGGACGCGATCGACGGCCGCGGGGTCGGCATCGGCGGCGAAGACCTGGTAGCCCTGGCGGAAGAGGTAGACGAGGTTGCGGCCGGAGCCGCAGCCGGCATCGAGCACGGGGGCGCCGCGGGGGAAGCGTCCGCGGAGAAGCTGATCGAAGAGGTAGATATCGATGTTGCCGAACTCGGCGGTGAGGTTCATGGGCGGCGTCTATTTGAGGCGGAGGCTGTTGGTGACGACGGTGACGCTGGAGGCGGCCATGGCCGCCGAGGCGATCATCGGGGAGAGCATACCGAGCGCGGCCAGCGGGATGCCGATGACGTTGTAGGCGAAGGCCCAGAAGAGATTCTGGCGGATGATCCGCATGGTGCGGCGGGAGAGTTCGATGGACTCGGCGACGCCGCGCAGGTCGGGGCGCATGAGGGTGACGGCGGCGGCTTCCATGGCGACGTCGGTGCCGGAGCCCATGGCGATACCGAGATCGGCCTGGGCAAGGGCCGGGGCGTCGTTGATGCCGTCGCCGGCCATGGCGACGCGGCGTCCGGCGGCCTGTAGTTTGCGGATTTCGCCCACTTTGGCGTCGGGCAGGACCTCGGCGAGGACGCGGGCGATACCGGCCTGGCGGGCGATGGCGTCGGCGGTCTCGCGGCGGTCGCCGGTGAGCATGGCGACTTCGATGCCGAGGCGGTTGAGGCGGGCGACGGTTTCGGCCGACTCGGGACGGATGGCGTCGGCGATTTCGATTTCGCCGGCGGGGAGACCATCGATGGTGACGGTTGCGCCGGGCTTGCCGACGGCGACGGCGCGGCCGTCCACCAAAGCCGATACGCCGTTGCCGGCGATTGCGGAAAAGCGGGTGGCGGCGCGCAGTTCGAGGCCGCGCTCGCGGGCCGCGTCGACGATGGCTTTGCCGAGGGGGTGCTCGGAGTATTGTTCGGCGGCGGCGGCGAGGGCGAGCAGTTCGGATTCGGTCCACGGCTGGCGGGGGGCGATGCGGACCACGACGGGACGGCCCTGGGTCACGGTGCCGGTTTTGTCCAGCACGACGGTATCGATGCGGCCGGCGGTCTCGAGCGCTTCCCCGCCCTTGATGAGGATGCCGCGCTGGGCGCCGCGTCCGGTGGCGACCATGATGGCGGTGGGGGTGGCGAGTCCGAGGGCGCAGGGGCAGGCGATGATGAGGACGGCGACGGCGTTGACCATGGCGGTTCCGAAGGGCGCGAAGAAGAGCCAGGCGGCGAAGGTGAGTGCGGCGGCGGCTAAAACGGCGAGGGTGAACCAGGCGCTGACGACGTCGGCGAGGCGGGCGACCGGGGCGCGCGAGCCTTGCGCCTGCTTGACCAACTCGACCATTTGCGCGAGCACGGTGCCGCGGCCGATTTTGGTGGCGCGATAGTGCAGCGCGCCGGAGCGGTTCACGGTGCCGGCGAAGACGGACGCGCCGGGGCGCTTGTCGACGGGCAGGCTCTCGCCGGTGAGCATGGCCTCATCGACGGCGCTCTCGCCGCCGGTAACCAGGCCATCGACGGCGATGCGCTCGCCGGGGCGGGTGACGACGGTGTCGCCGGCGCGCACCTCCTCGACCGCGATCTCCACCTCGACGCCGTCGCGGAGGACGCGGGCGCGCGGCGGCTGGAGGTCCATGAGGCGGCGGATGGCTTCGCTGGCGCGGCCGCGGGCGCCGGCTTCGAGGGTGCGGCCGAGCAGGATGAGGGCGACGATCACGGCGGCGGCTTCGTAGTAGACCTCGTGGCCGCCGCGCAGGGTCTCGGCCACGGAGTAGAGGAAGGCGGCGCCGGTGCCGAGCGAGATGAGGGAATTCATGTTGGCGGCGCGGTGCAGGAGCGCCTTCCAGGCGGCGATGTAGAAAGGCGCG
>JBBIQR010000152.1:0-11387 GCA_037442245.1 Candidatus Solibacter sp.
CCGCGTCCAACGAACAGAACACCGGCGCCGAACAGATCAACACGGCGCTCCAGCAGTTGCAGACCGTGATCCAGCAGAACGCCTCCGCGGCGGAAGAGATGGCCTCCACCAGCGAGGAACTCACCGGGCAGAGCGATGGCCTGATGACCACCATCGACTTCTTCGATATCGGGGGCAAAGGGCAGTCGGCCACAGCGGGGCGGACGGCGGCCAAGGGCACTTCGCGGAGCGCGCCCCCCAAGGCCGGATCGGTGGCCAAACTGGCCACCGCGGTGAAGAACGCCGGAGCCGCGAAGAAGAGCGCTCCGGGCAACGGGTTCGCGCTGTCGCTGCAAGCCGGGGGCGATAAACTCGACGAGGAATACGAGCGCTACTAGCGGCTTCGGGAGGCAAACCATGAGCGTGGAAACCATTACCGAAACCTGCCAGTACCTCACCTTCAAGCTGGACAGCGAGATCTTCGCCCTGGATGTGGCCACGGTGCGGGAGGTGCTGGACTTCACCAGCCTCACCCGCATCCCGCGCACCCCGGAGTTCATGCGCGGCGTGATCAACCTGCGCGGCAGCGTCGTCCCGGTGGTCGATCTGCGGCTCGCCTTCGGCATGTCGGCGACCGAGAAGACGGTCAACACCTGCATCATCGTGGTGGAGGTGAACCTGGAGGGCGAGAAGACCGTGATCGGCGCTCTGGCCGATTCGGTCGAGGAGGTGATCGACCTGGAGCCGGAGCAGATCCAGCCGGCTCCCCGGATGGGCACCTCCATCCGCACCGATTTCATCCGCGGGATGGGGAAGCGGGACAGTCGCTTCCTGATGATCCTGGATATCGACCGCGTGTTCTCCGACGACCAGTTGGCCGGCTTGCACGCGGCCACCGGCGTCCAATAGAGGCTCCATCCGGGAGAGGTCCGTCATGACTGGGGAAGGGATCGCCGAGCGCGACTACCAGGAGTTGTGCTCGCTCATCGAAGCCGAGTGCGGGATTGTCTTTACCCCCGCAAAACGCAGCATGGTCGAGAGCCGCTTGCAGAGGCGGGCTCGGGCGCTGGGGCTGGGTTCGCTGGCCGATTACTGCGGGCATCTCCGGGACCGCGAGGGGCGGGAGCGCGAGACCCCGCACCTGGTCGATGCGGTGACCACCCATAAGACGGACTTCTACCGGGAGCCTGCCCATTTCGACTGTCTCTCGGACCAGGTGCTGCCGGACCTTGTGGCCGGCGGCGCCGGGGCGAACCGTCCGCTCTCGGCCTGGAGCGCGGCCTGTTCGACGGGCGAGGAGCCCTATACCATGGCGATGGCGTTGAGCGAGTTCGCGCACAAAAAGAACCTGAACCTGCGCTGCCGGGTAGCCGGCAGCGATATCTCTCTTCCGGTACTGGAGAAAGCCCGCACCGCGGTCTACAGCGAGGCGGCCGTCGCACCGCTGCCGAAAGAGTACCACCGCTACCTGTTGCGCAATCGGGACCGTTCCTCCGGGTTGGTACGGATCGGGCCGGAAATCCGCGCCATGACCAGTTTTCGCCAGATAAACCTGATGGATACCGCCTACGGCTTCCGCGAGCCGATGGATTTCGTGTTCTGCCGCAACGTCATGATCTATTTCACCCGTCCGGCGCAGGCGGCGGTGTTGGGGCGAATCAGCGCCACGCTACGGGCGGGAGGCTACCTGTTCCTGGGCCATTCGGAGTCGCTGTGCGGACTGGACCTGCCGCTCGAACAGGTCTCGGCCACGGTTTACCGGAGGCGGCATGGGTGAGCAGACCACCGTTTTCCTGCAACCTTGCGAGATGGTTCTGGTCACACGTCCGGCACGCGTGAAAACGGTGCTTGGCTCCTGCGTGGGGATCACGATGCGGTCTCCGTCGGGCGGAATAGCGGCGATGGTGCACTGCCTGCTGCCCGAGGCCGGTGCGCCTTACCGCCAGTTGCCGGCGGCGGAGCACTGGCGCTACGTCGACGCGGCGGTCGAGCGCTTGTTGGATGCTTTCACCCGCCGCGGCACGCCTCCGGGCAATCTGGAAGTCAAGATCTTCGGCGGGGCGGATCATCTCGCGGCGAACGCGCCGCACGAGGGATATCGGGTCGGCCGGCGCAATGTGGCGGCGGCGCTGGCGTCGCTCACCCGCCACGGGATCGAGCCGGTCACCAAGGTTGTGGGAGGCCGCTGCGGGCGGCTGGTCGAATTCGACACGGCTTCCGGCCACGTCTTTGTAAAACGTCTGCCGGCGGCGGGCGGAAACCGGGGGTGCTGATGAAACCGATACGGGTGTTGATCGTCGATGATTCGGCCGTGGTCCGCCGGACCCTGGCCGAGGTGCTCACCTCGGACCCGGAGATCGAGATCATGGGATCCGCGGCCGACCCGTTCCTCGCCGCGGCGCGCATCCGCGAGGAGGTGCCCGATGTGATGGTCCTCGACGTGGAAATGCCGCGCATGGACGGAATCACCTTTCTGCGCAAAATCATGGAGCAGCGGCCGATTCCGGTGGTGATCTGTTCCAGCCTGACGGAGGAGGGCGCGGAGACCACCTTACGGGCCCTGGAATACGGCGCGGTCGATATCATTACCAAGCCGCGGGTAGCCACGCAGGAGTTTCTGCGCGAGTCGCGCGAACTTCTGTGCGACGCGGTCAAGGCCGCGTGCAAGGCGCGGATCCGGGGATACCGGGCGGTCGAGCCGGCGCTGACCGCGGATGCGGTGCTGGCCCGTCCGTCGTCGCTGGCGATGGTCGAGACCACCGAGAAAGTCGCTTTGATCGGCGCTTCGACCGGCGGTACGGAGGCGTTGAAGGTATTGCTCGAGCGGATGCCGCCGGACGCTCCCGGAATCCTGATCGTGCAGCATATGCCGGAGAAATTCACCGCCGCCTTCGCCCAGCGGCTGGACAGCCTGTGCCGGATCCACGTCAAGGAGGCGGCCAACGGCGACACGGTGTTGCGCGGGCAGGCGCTGATCGCGCCGGGCAATCACCACATGCTGCTCAAGCGCAGCGGGGCGCGCTATTTCGTCGAGGTCCGGGACGGACCGCTGGTGTGCCGCCACCGTCCGAGCGTGGATGTGCTCTTCCGCAGCGGGGGCCGCTACGCGGGGCGCAACGCGGTGGGCGTGCTGATGACCGGGATGGGGAACGACGGCGCGCACGGGCTGCTCGAAATGAAGCAGGCCGGCGCCCGCACCATCGCGCAGGACGAAGCCAGCAGCGTGGTATTCGGCATGCCCTGCGAAGCCATTAAGCTGGGCGCGGCCGACAAGGTACTTCCGCTCGGGGCCATCGCGGGCGCCGTCCTGGAGGCCTGCCAGTGAAACTGCCCTTCGCCACGGGGCTTCTCTCCCGCCGTCACTCCGGACGGATCGCGGCGGGGTGCCGCGCGGCGGCGCGCGCCTTGCGCGAAGGCATGGCTGGAACCGAAAGCGACTTCCTGGCGGTCGGCGGCAAACTGGAAGCCATCGTGGCCCACGCGCGGTCCGCGGCAGCCGCCATCGACGGTCCGCTGGGGACGTTAGGAGGGGCGGGTGGCGAAGCCATGGCGGGCGCGCTGGACGAGGTCGAATCCTGGGCGCGAAGCCTGGGGGAGGGCGGCACGCGGGCCGGCGAATTGCGGAATCTGGACCCGGTAGTGGCGGCGGTTCGCGAGCCGCTCGGCCAACTGCGCGGGGCAGCGCGCATGCTGCGGGTCACGGGGATCGTGACCCGCGTGGAAAGCGCCCGGCTGGGCGGCGCCGCCGCCGGCTTCCTGGCGCTGGCCGACGATGTCGCCGGGCTGGCGGCGGATATCGAGCAGAAGTCCGCGCAGGTGCAGACAGCGGTCGACGAACTGCGCGGCCTGCTGGCGGACGCCGGCAAAAACGTCGCCGCCACGGAAGGCCGCCAGCATCATGACCTGATACGCCTGCTCGAAGCCTGCCGCGCCGGCCTCGGGGATCTGGACGGCGAGCAGGAGCGGGTGCGCGCGGTTTCGTCCCAGGCGCGCGCGGAATACGGCCGCATCGTCGAGGAAGTGGGCCGGATCGTAGTGGCGTTGCAGTTTCACGACAGCACGCGGCAGCGCCTGGAACATGCCGGCGAGGCGCTGATCGGCCTGGCCGAACGGCTGGATGCGGGCGGGGGAACGGGCGGCGCCGCTACGCTGGTGCGCCTGCAATCGGCGCAGATCGGGGAGGCGCGCCGTACCTTCGTGGAAACCGTCGGCGGGATCCGGCGCGATCTCGAGGCGGTGCAGAGCGCCTCGGCGGAACTGGTGCGCACGGCGGGGGAACTGGGTAACGGAGACAGCGGCACGAAGGCTGCGCAGCACGTGTGGGCAGCGGTTTCGAGTATTGGGGACTGGATCGAGACGCGCCGTGCGCTGGCGGCGGCGGCCAATGAGGTAGCCGCGGGCTGCGCGCGCACCAGCGAATACGTCGACGAGATCCGCGATCTCGGGATCCGGCTGCTCCGGCTGGCTCTCAACGCCGAGGTAGAAGCGGTGCGGCTGGCCGACTCCGGCGCCGTAATGGAGGCGGTCGCCGAGGGCATCCGCGGGGTGTCGCAGGAAGCCTCGCGGCAGGCCGAGGAAGCCGGCCGCGCGCTTTCCGCGGCCGAGACCGCGGTGGCGGGATTCACCGGCGGGTTGGACGGGGGCGGGGCGGAGACCGCACGCGCCCGGCAGGCCGAAGCGCGGCTGCAGCAGGTCTGCGCCGAGCTCGACGCGCGCACCGACGGAGCGCAGCAATTGCTTTCGGCGATGTCCGGACAGGGAGCGGCGCTTTCGCGGGAGATTGCGGCGCTGGCGGCGGGCCTGACCGCCGATGAACAGATGGAGCGCGCCTGCGCCGCCGGACTGGAGCCGCTGGGCGAAGCGGTCCGGCTGGCGGGAGACGGCGTGCCGGACGGCGGTGGAGGGTCCGAGCGTGCCTTAGCTTCGGTGGCGGAGCTTTACACCATGCAGCACGAGCGGGAGATACATGCCGCGGTCGCCGGGGCGGCTCTGCCGGAAGCGGGGGCCGCGCTGGACGGCGAATCCGGACTGAGCGGCAACGTAGAACTGTTTTGAGGATCGGCATATGAATGACAGCGGGATCTCGATTCAAACATCGGTGGAAGGGGGCGCGCGGGTGCTGCGCGTCTCCGGCGGCCTTTCGATCGCCAACGCCGCGGAGTTGCGGCTGGCGCTTCTGGCAGCCCTCAACGAGCCGGAAGCCACGGTCCTGGACCTCGCGGCGCTTTTGTCGGCCGATCTGAGTGGTTTGCAGTTGCTTTACTCGGTCCGCCGGAGCGGGCACGCGGCGGACGGACGGCTGGGTATCGCCGGCGCGCCGGAGTGGCTACGGACCCTGGCTGCCGGAGCGGGCTGCGAACCGCTCTCGGGCGAGAACCCGCGGGAGGGATGTGTACATGGCGAAGACGATACTCACGGTCGATGATTCGGCCAGTGTCCGGCAACTGGTGGGATTCACCTTGCGCGGCGCCGGCTACGAGGTGGTGGAGGCGGTCGATGGCGAAGACGCGCTGACGCGCATGAAGGGCGCGATCCACCTGGTGCTCACCGACCTCAACATGCCGCGCATGGACGGCATCGAACTGGTGAAGCGGATCCGCACCTCGGCGGCGTATAAATATGTCCCGGTGATCATGCTGACCACCGAGTCGCAGGAGACGAGGAAGCAGGCGGGCAAAGCGGCCGGGGCCACCGGATGGATTGTGAAGCCGTTCAGCGCCGAGCAACTTCTGGCCGTGCTCAAGAGGGTACTAGGATGATGGACCGTCACATTGCGGCATTTCGGGAAGAGGCGGCGGAACTGCTGCGCGAGCTCGAGGTGTCGCTGCTGGAACTGGAAGAACGGCCCGGCGACGGCGAAGTGGTGGGCAGGGTCTTCCGCGCGCTGCACACGATCAAGGGGTCGGGCGCGATGTTCGGCTTCACGCTGTTGAGCGGGTTCACGCACCGGGTGGAGACGATATTCGATGGCGTACGCGAGGGGCGCATCGCGGTGACGCCGCCACTGATCGGCGCCACGCTGGCGGCGCGCGATCACATTCAGGCGCTATTGGCCGCGCCGGAGGGCGCAGGAAGTGAACTCGATGGCGTGGGCGAAGGGATTCTGGAACAATTGACCCGCGCCGTGGGCGAACCGCCTCCGCCGCCGGATCCGGCCGGGCCGTCCGTTTCCGCCGCCGGCCCATCCGGGACCATCGCCACATGGCGGATCCGGTTCGAGCCGGCCCCCGACATCCTGCTCACCGGCGCCAATCCTCTGTTGCTGCTGCGCGACCTCCGCGAGTTGGGCAATCTGAGTCTGGTGGCGCACATGGACCGGGTCCCGGATCTGGCGGCTTTCGACCCCGAGCAGTGCTATGTGCACTGGGATCTGATTCTGACCACCGCAGCCGGCAAGGACGCGATCCACGACGTGTTCATCTTCGTCGAAGACCGCGCCAACATCTCGATCGAGCCCGTCGCCGAAACCGCCGCGGGACGCCTGGGCGATCTTCTGGTGGCGCGCGGGGACGTTCTCCCCGAGGCCGTCGAAGGCGCGGTCAAGGAACGGCCCCGCGTGGGCGAACTACTGGTTTCCCGCGGGCTCGCCAGCGAGGAGCAAGTGCGCGCCGCTCTGCTCGAGCAGCAGCACCTGGGGGCGCTCAAGGAAAAGCGCCAGCGCGTGGAGGCGGAGAGTACGCTGCGAGTTCCGGCCGCCAAACTGGATAGCCTGGTGAACATCGTGGGCGAACTTGTGACGATGCAGGCGCGCCTCTCCGGCTATTCGCTGGAATCGGGCGATGCGGAGATCACGTTCATCGCGGGCGAGGTGGAGCGGCTGACGGAAACACTGCGGGAAAGTGCCATGAGCATGCGGATGCTGCCGATCGGGGAGACGTTCGCCCGCTTCAAGCGTCTGGTGCGCGACCTCTCGTCCGATCTGGGCAAGCGTGTGGACCTGCTGATCGAAGGCGCGGCCACGGAACTGGACAAGAGCGTGATCGAGGTGCTGGTGGATCCGCTGGTGCACCTGATCCGCAACGCGATCGACCACGGTATCGAAAGCCCGGAGCGGCGCGCCGCGGCCGGCAAGCCGCCGGTGGGACGCCTGCTGCTGGCGGCCTCGCACGAGGGTGCGTTCGTCTCGATCCGGGTATCCGACGACGGCGCCGGCCTGGACCACGGCGCCATCCGGGCGCGCGCCGTCGAGCGCGGCCTGATCGCTCCGGATGCCCTGCTGAGCGAGCAACAACTCGCCGCCTTGATTCTCAAACCCGGCTTCTCGACGGCTTCTGCGGTGAGCGAAATCTCCGGGCGCGGCGTGGGCACCGACGTGGTGCAGCGCGCCGTCGAAGACCTGCGCGGGACCCTGGCGGTGCAGAGTACTCAGGGCCAGGGCACCAGCGTCACGCTCCGCATCCCCCTGACCCTGGCGATCATCGACGGCTTACTGGTGGAAGCGGGCGGCGATTGCTTCGTGGTCCCCCTTTCCAACATCTCCAGTTGTCAGGAACTGGCGCGGGAACGGGGCGCCGTGCGGCGTCAATCCCTGGTCACGGTGCGCGAGCAACTGGTGCCGTATGTGGTACTGCGCGAGCACTTCCACATTCCGGGCGAGGCGCCCCCTAACGAGCAGGTCATCATCGCCGAGACGCGCGAGGGTCCGTGCGGGCTGGTGGTGGACCGCGTCATCGGCGATCATCATACGGTTGTCAAGAGGCTGGGCAACCTCTACCGTCATGTGGAGGAGGTCTCCGGAGCGACGATCCTGGGCAACGGCAAGGTGGCTCTGATCCTCGATGTGGATAAGTTGGCGCGCGCAGCCTGAACGTACTCCGCGCCTGGGGCACCGGCGAATCGCGGTATGCTGGCGAAGGCATGAGAGACGCCTACGCCAGCAAGCCTGGGACCGCCCCTGCGCCGCCGGCGCCGGCCATGACGCGCGCCCAGCGCATCCTGCTCGGCCTGCTGGTGGCGTCGATCCTGCTCAACTACGTCGACCGCAGCAACCTTTCGCTGGCCGCGCCCCTGGTGCAGAAGGAGTTCGCTCTCAGCGACACATCGCTCGGCAAGCTCTTCTCGGCCTTCTTCTGGACGTACGCTCTCCTGCAACTTTGCGGCGCCGCGGGTTGGCTGGCGGACCGCTACCGCGCCGCGGTGGTTTTGGCCTGGGGCGTCGCGCTGTGGTCGGCGGCGACGCTCTTCACCGGACTGGTGTCCGGCTTCACCCTGGTCTTCGGCGCGCGCCTGCTGCTCGGCGCCGGCGAATCGGTGGCCTACCCATGTTACTCGCGGATCTTTGCCAGCGAATTCCCGGTTGCGAATCGCGGCCTGGCCAACGCACTGATCGATGCCGGTTCGAAGGTCGGACCGGCGCTCGGGACGCTCTTCGGCGGCATGCTGCTGGAAAGCGTCGGGTGGCGTATGTTCTTCGTCGCGCTCGGGCTGGCCAGCCTGGCATGGCTCGCGCCATTTGTCCGGGTGGTGGTGCTGGGGCAGCGCGCCGGAGCCGGCACCGAAGCCCCACCCGCGCCGGACCCGGCCGGCAGCTCGCCGGGCACGCTGGAGATCCTCTCTAAGCGCTCGGCATGGGGCGCGTTCTTCGGACACTTCTGCGGCAACTACTTCTGGTATTTCCTGCTGACCTGGCTGCCCACGTACCTGGTGCGGGAGCGCGGCTTCGGCCTGCAGCAGATGGTCCGGCTCACCACCATCAGTTTTTTCGCGATCGCGACCGCCACGGTGATCGCGGGCTGGGCTTCGGACCGCCTGATCGCACGCGGCTACACGGCCACCCGCGTGCGCAAGAGCGTCGTGGTCCTGGGGCTCTCCTGCACGATTGTGATCCTGCCGATGGCCACGGTGCGCGACAGCCGCATCGCCGTCGCGCTCCTGCTGGCCGCGTGCGTCTCCTTCGGCATCTACGCGTCGAACCACTGGGCCATTACCCAGACTCTCTCGGGACCCCTCGCCGCCGGGCGCTGGACGAGTTTACAGAACGGGGTCGGCAATCTAGCCGGCGTGGCCGCGTCCTGGATCACGGGCGTGGTATCGGACCGTACCCATTCCTTCGCGCTGGCCTTCGCGGTAGCCGGATGCGTGGCGCTGACCGGCGCCGCCATGTGGGGGCTGGTGGTCGGCCGCATCGAGCAGGTCGAATGGACCGCGCGGGAGCGGGCCTGATTCCTGCTACGGAAGCGTCTCGATTTCCGCCTTCGGACGTCCCGGGTAGACGTACGCCGACACCAGGCTCTCGCCGCCGTTCTTCCCGATGGCTTTCACGCCGAGCTTCACGTCGTCGATGGAGACGTCTTTGAGGGTATAGGTGTTCACTTTGCCGACGTAAATCTCCTGTTCCCAGAACGGCGACGTTGTCTGGCGCATCAGGATCGCATAGCCCTCGATATCGTCCTCGCTTGCCGCCGCGCGCCAGCGCAACACGGCATCATACCCGGAGCCGCGCCCTATCATCGGCGTGGGACGGCGCGCGCCCGCCGGACTCGCTCCGCCCGCGCTTCCCTGCCTCGGCACGGTCATTACCTCCGGAGGTTTCGGAGCCAGAGCCAGGCTCGCCGCCACCGCCAGGTTCACTTTGGCGACCCGCGCGGTGTACGGCACGCTCATGTTCGCCAGGGTGTCCGTGGCGCGGTGTTGATTGGCGTAAATCTCGTTGGGCGTCGAGACCCGCACCGCGGCGAACCCTTCCAGTTGAAACGGCGTGTGATCGCCGCCCCGCCCCAACCGGTCCCCCATAAACACCGTATTCACCTTCATGAAGGGCATGTAGCGCTCGCCGATTTCCTTCACATAGCGCGAAAGCTGCTGGTTGACCGAATCGGAAGTTTCGTCGCTATAGATGTTGACCGCGTTGTTGCCGGTGCGTCCGTTGCCCGCGACGTCGGTACCGATGATGTCGTTGTTCAGCACCGCCTCGATGGTTTCGTTCGCCTTGCGCGCTTTGGCCGCCTGCAGCGAAGCGCCCACCAATCCCTGCTCCTCCCCGGCGAAGGAGACGAACACCAGGGTCTTGTCGAATTCGTACTGGCTCATGACGCGCGCCAGTTCCATCACCGCCGCCGTGCCGCTGCCGTCGTCGCACACGCCCGGGGCGGGCAACTCGGCGTTTTTCTCGAAATCGGCCGCGGTCATGTTGGCGGTCGTGTTGCCCGGAGCGCTCGCGCCCTGTTCGCCGCCCGCTGTGCCCTGTGCGGCTGGACGCGTCCCCAGGTTCAGCGAGTCGTAGTGCGCGCTGACCCACACCTCGGTCTCGGGCATCTTCCTGCCGGGCAGGACGGCGATCACGTTGTACAGGTCGGCATCCTTGAAAATGCGCTGGCCCTGCTTCTTCAAACGCCACTTGTCGAAACGCACCTCCAGACGCGGGCTGTAGCTCCGCATCTCTTTGAGGATCCACTCGCGGGCGGCGCCGACCCCATGGTTCGGGTCGTCCGGGTTCGACAGGGTATTCCGGGTGCCGAAGCTCTCCAGCTTCTCGAGGATGGCGCGGATGCGCGCCTCGGAAACCTGGTCCATCATTTCGTGGATCTTCGGATTGACGCTACGATCTTCCGCCGGTGCGAGAGCCACGCACAGGGAAATCGGGAGCCAGCAGGCAAGAATCGGACGCAAGAGTTTCATATGGGCCTGGATGTGCTTATGCTAACACCCGCGGCGCGTCGCGGGGACCGACTATAATCAAGGTGAAAATGCGCCGTTACCGCCTTCTGGCAGTCACCGCACTCTGGCTGCTGCCTCTCACCCGGGCCGACGTTCGAACCTGCCAGTGCGATGTGGCCGTGCCCGCCACCATGGAAGCCCGCGAGTGCGCGCTGTGCCGCGAAGCGGAAAAACAGCCGGCCGGCGTCGAGTATTTCTTCCTGCGGGACACCAATCCACGCAAGCCGAACCGCTGGCTGGCGCTGCCGCGCTTTCACGGGAACCGTCCGCAGCAATTGCTGGAGATGACGCCGGAGCAGCGTACCGGGTACTGGAAGGCGGCCATCGCCAAAGCCCGCGCGGATTGGGGCGAGGATTGGGGCATCGCGCTCAACTCCACGGAGAAGCGGTCGCAGTGCCACATCCATCTTCACATCGGCAAACTGCTGCCCGATGCCGAGGACGCGAGCTTCGTCGTGGTGGACCGCCCCGAAGATCTCCCCGTGCCGCCCGATGGCGAAGGTATGTGGATCCACCCGGCGGGCGCGCGCTACCACGCGCACACGCACGAACCGGCGGGCGAACTGAAATTGCAGAAATAAGAGGAACCATGCTGGTCGATATCACCAAGGCGCCGGACGCCGAAAACTCGGCGATCCATCTACACCCCACGGATAACGTCGCGGTGGCGCGCGTGCCCATCCCCGCCGGAACCGATCTCGCCGTCGATGGCCTGCCGGTGCGCACCGTGGACGCGATTCCCGCCGGCCACA
>JBBIQR010000153.1:0-11364 GCA_037442245.1 Candidatus Solibacter sp.
GCTGGCCGAGACGGCGATCCGCACGGTGCGGGAGGAACTGCTGCCGCGGGCGGCGCTGTTGACCCCGAATGTGCCGGAGGCGGAAGCGCTGGCCGGAATGGCGATCCACCACATCGACGACATGCGGCTCGCGGCCGAGCGGATTCTGGCGATGGGACCGGGCGCGGTCCTCATCAAGGGCGGGCACATGGGCGGCGATGCGGTGGACGGGCTCTGGGACGGAAAGGAGTGGCGCGAGTTTCCGGCGGAGCGCATCGCGACGCGCCACACGCACGGCACGGGATGCACGTACTCGGCGGCGATCGCCGCGCACCTGGCCGCGGGGCACGCGCTGGCAGGCGCGGTGGAGCGCGCCAAGCGCTTCGTGCAGGAAGCCATCCGCACCAATCCGGGGTTGGGACACGGGTCGGGACCGGTGAATCACTGGGCGGGCGATTAGGCGCTATTGCCCGAACTTGACGTTCGATTCCGCGGTGAACTTGCGGTAGTTGCGGAAGTCGATCACGTTGCGGGTACACGCGCCGCTACCGCTCATGCAGGATTTGTTCTCGCCGCGCGCGGGCAGCAGGTAGGTTTTCTCCTCGATGCGGAAGTAGCCGTAATCGAGGGCGCTATCCACTCCGCTGAACGGCCAGCCGGGCGGCATGGAGGTACTGCGCTGTTCGATGCGCAGGACGCGGCGGGTTTCCTGATCCACCCAGATGGCGCCTTCGTAGGGCGGGTTGTAGCGGCGGTCGTCGGGGGAGACGACGGTCCAATGGGAGTGGGGCTGATCGACGGTGTAATCGAAGACGACGGCGTTGCGGCCGGCCATACGCTGCTCGCCGCGGCGGCGGAACTTCGCGCTGGTGGGCAGGGAGAGCAGGTCTTCGAGCGTGGTGGAGAACTCGCCGGTGGACCAGGAGCCGGTCTTCTCGGGTTGATCGATGAGTTGGCCGTTGATGCGGAAGTTGCGGTAGTCCTCTTTGCCGTCGACGTAGGCGAGGTCGGCGGTGACCTCGTCGATCAACTGCCAGCGGGGGGCGGGCGAAGGGCTGAAGTAGCGGCTGGTGACCTGCTGGACGAGGTAGTTGGGCAGGGTGGAGGTGAAGGTGGTGGCGGCGGCGCGGGCGCTGGCGATGAAATCGTCGTCGGCCGCGCCTTGGGGACCGGCGGGCGTGAGTTTGCCGGGCTCGGGCTCGGGTTCGGCTGGCGGCGCGGCGGCGGGTTTGGCGTCCTCTTCGATGGCGGGCGCGGGCGCGGAGGAGGCGGCATCGCGCGGCGCGGCGACGCTGCGCTCCTTGCCGAAGTCGCCTTCCTCGGGGGAGCGGATGGCGGAGTCGGCGACGGGGCGCTCGGCGGAGTTGCGCTCGCCGCCGCCGGCGCCGTGCAGCAGCACGACGTGGAGCGCGGTCTCGAGATCGTCGGGGCTCACCTGGATGGAGAGCTGGTCGCCGGGGTGCAGCAGGGAATCGCGAATGGGCTCGCCGCCCTTATTTTCGAAGCGGGTCTTGGCGAGCAGGCGGAAGCGCAGGATGCCCTTGCGGGTTTCGAGCAGCAGGTCCTTCTCGCGCAGGCGGCGCAGCGTGCCCTCCGCGCTGACGACGCGCACCTGCTCCTGGGACGGCGCGGATTTATCGTTCTTATCCTTCTTCTTGGGGAGCTTGATTTCGGGCACCGGGAGGCCGATGGGCACGCCGCCGGGCAGCGGATAGGTGTTCGGATACGGATAGCCGCCGGGTGGATAGCCGCCGGGATACTGTGAAGGAGGATACGTTGTGGGCGGGTACTGGCCGGGCGGATATGTGGTCGGGTATTGGGCGAACGCGCCCGCGGCAACCGCGAGCAGCATACCAGCCGCGCATCCCGGATTCAGCCGCATGGCGGCAATTCCTCCTGGTTGTTGATTCTATCGGAAACGGCGCGCGGCGGGGCGTTCCACCCCGAATACGCGGCGCATCCCCGCATTCGCGTGGTCCCGGGGGTGTGACGCCGCGCGATATACTTAGGTTTCGAACGTTCCTGTGCGCCCATGGCTGAAATGAGCGTAATTTGGCTGCGCGTGGCCGCCGCGTTATATTCGCTCGGTCTGCTGCACGCCATTCTGACACTGGTCCGGCGGCGCGAACACCTGTTCCGCGTCGCCTTTGCCGCATTTTCGCTGGGCAGCGTCTTTCACTTCGTGTCCATCGTGGAGGAGGGCATCGTCAACAACCGCTGCCCGATTCTGAACTTCTACGAAACGCTCTCGATGTGCGCGTTCCTGGTGGTGATCGTCTACCTGGGGGTGCAACTGCGGTACAAGCTGGAGAGTGTCAGCGTATTCATCTTTCCGCTGATATTCGTGATGTCGCTGGTGGCGACGTTCGGCAACCCGGTGAGCGCGTTCACGAGTCCGATCGTGCGCAACGCCTGGCTGACGGTTCACATCGTGCTGGTGCTGCTGGGCTACGCGACGCTGCTGTTCACGGCGGTGGCATCGGTCCTGTACCTGTTCCAGGAACGCGAGCTCAAGAGTAAGAAGCCGAACAAGTTTTATTACCGGCTGCCGCCGCTGGGCACGCTGGACGAGATTATTTCGAAGTTCATGAGTGTCGGATTCGTGCTGATCACGCTGGCTGTCATCGCCGGCAGCACCTGGGCGTTCATCGCACTGAAGGGGGATTGGATCCGGCAGCCGAAGATTGCGATTTCCTTTTTCACCTGGGGCGCCTATCTGGCGATGGTCTGCCTGCGCGTCACCGCCGGTTGGCGCGGGCGCAAGGCGGCGATCATGACCGTCACGGTGGTTGGCTTCTCCGCGTTGACCTGGGCGGCGCACGCCAAGCTCGGGTACATGCTTTTCAAGCCATGAAACTGCTGATCACCGGCGTCAGTCACCGCACGGCTCCCGTGGAGGTCCGCGAGCGCCTGGCGTTCCGCGAGGAGACGCTGCCGGCGGCGCTGGCGGATTTGAAGTCGCGCGACGGGGTCAGCGAGGCGCTGATCCTCTCCACGTGCAACCGGGTGGAGATCACGGTGACGACCGGCGACGGCGCGGACCCGCAGGCGGTGGTGGACGGCTTTCTCGCCGACAACAAGCACATCACGGCGGACGCGATCACGCCGCACCTGTTCCGGCACGAAGGGCGGGACGCGATCCATCACCTGTTTCGCGTGGCGGCGAGCCTGGATTCGATGGTGGTGGGGGAGCCGCAGATCCTGGGGCAGCTCAAGGCGGCGTACGCCGCGGCGAAGGATGCGGGCGTGTGCTGCGGGTGGCTGGAGGGGCTGATGGCGCGCGCGTTCAGCGTGGCCAAGCGGGTGCGCTCGGAGACAGGCATCGGACAGATGGCGGTTTCGGTGAGCTACGCCGCCGTGGAGTTGGCGCGCAAGATCTTCGGCAGCCTGAACAACCGCACGATCATGATCGTGGGGGCGGGGAAGATGAGCGAACTCGCCGCGCGCCACCTGCGCCGGTCGGGCGCCACCCACGTGTTCGTCACCAACCGCACGCACGAGCGCGCGGTGGAGATGGCGCAACTGTTCCAGGGCACGCCGGTCGAGTACAGCCGGTTCACCGCGATGCTGCCGGAAGTGGACATCCTGATCGCAAGTTCGGGGGCGCCGCACTACATCCTGCACAAGGACGAGATGCAGCGGGTGCGCGCCGCGCGAAGGAACAAGCCGATGTTCCTGATCGATATCGCGGTGCCGCGCAATATCGAGCCTTCGGTCAACGACCTGGACAACATCTTCCTCTACGACATCGACGATTTGCAGGAAGTGGTGAACGCCAACCTGCGGGAGCGGATGAAGGAAGCCGACCGCGCCGAGCAACTCGTCACCGACGAAGTGGACCGGATGATGGCGCGGCTCAAGGTGGCCGAAGTGGCGCCGATGATTGTGAGCCTGCAGGAGCAGCTCGAGCAGATCCGCGCCGGGGAGATGGACAAGGTCCGGCGGCGCTACGGGCCGTTCACGCCGGAGCAGGAAGAGGCCATGGAGGCGCTGACGCGCGGCATCATCAACAAGGTCGCGCACGGGCCGATTTCGGAACTGCGCTCGCACGCCGGCAAGCCCGACGGGGCGCACGTCATCGCGGCCATTCGCAAGGCCTTTCATCTTCAGGAATAATTCATGCTCGTCATCGCATCGCGCGGTTCGCAGCTCGCACTCTGGCAGGCCCATTGGGTCGAAGGGCAACTCACGGCGCTGGGCCACGAGGTGCGTATCGAGATCATCAAGACCACGGGCGATAAGATCACGGACGTGCCGCTGGCCAAGGTCGGGACCAAGGGCCTGTTCACGAAGGAGATCGAAGAGGCGCTGCTGGACGGGCGCGCGGATCTGGCGGTGCATTCGCTCAAGGACCTGCCGACGGAACTGCCGGAAGGGCTGGTGCTGGCGGCGGTGCCGGAGCGCGAGGACCCGCGCGACGCGGTGGTGGGCAAGCGGCTGGACGAACTCGCGCAGGGCGCGCGGGTCGGGACGAGTTCGCTGCGGCGCTCGGCGCAACTGCGGCAACTGCGGCCGGACCTGGCGATCGAATCGGTGCGTGGGAACCTGGACACGCGGTTGCGCAAGCTGGACGAGGGCCAGTATGACGCGATCCTGCTGGCGGCGGCCGGGCTCAAGCGGCTGGGTTGGGCGGGGCGCATCGCGGAGATTCTGGAAACGGAGCGCATGTGCAGCGCGGTAGGTCAAGGCGCTCTGGCCATCGAAACGCGCGCTTCCGGCGCGGGCTTCGACGCGGTGCGGGCGCTGGATCACGCGGCGACGCACGCCGCCGTGCGAGCCGAGCGCGGCGTCCTCGCCTCGCTGGGCGGCGGATGCCAGGTGCCGATCGGGGCGCACGCCACCGTGGAAGGCGGACGCGTCCGGGTGCGGGCGATCGTGGCTTCGCCCGACGGGTCCGAACTGATTCGCGGCGTGGCGGAAGGGGCGATCGCGGAAGCCGAAGCCACCGGACGCGGGCTGGGCGCGGAACTTCTCGATCGCGGAGCGCGGCGCATCCTCGATCAGGTCTACGCATGAAGGTCTACCTGGTCGGCGCGGGGCCGGGCGATCCCGAGTTGATCACGGTGAAGGGGCGGCGCGTCCTGCAGCAGGCCGACGCCGTCCTCTACGACCACCTGGCGCCGGACGCGCTGCTGGCGCTGGCTCCGGCGCACGCGGAGCGGCTGTACGTGGGCAAGAAGAGATCCGACCACGAGTACACGCAGGAGGAGATCAGCGCGATGCTGATCGAGCGGGCGCGGCGCGGGTTGACGGTGGTGCGGCTCAAAGGCGGCGATCCGTTCCTGTTCGGACGGGGCGGGGAAGAGGCCGAGGAACTGGCACGCGCCGGGGTCCCGTTCGAGGTGGTGCCCGGAGTCACTACGCCGCTGGGGATCGCCGCGTACACCGGGGTTCCGCTGACCCACCGCGAACACACGTCCGCGGTCACGTTCGTCACCGGACACGCGGTGGAAGCGATCGACTGGGCGAAGGTGGGGCACGCCGAAACCCTGGTGGTCTTCATGGGGCTGACGACGTTTCCGCGGATCGCGGCGGAACTGATGGCGCGCGGGCGTTCGCCGGAGACACCGGCGATGGCGGTGCGCTGGGCCACGCGCGCGGACCAGGAGACGGTCACCGGCACCCTGGCCACGCTGCCCGCGCTGCTGGCCGAATACCGGATGAAGCCTCCGGCGACGATCGTGGTCGGGGAGGTCGTGCGGCTGAGGGAGACGCTGAACTGGTACGAGCGGCTGCCGCTGTTCGGCAAGCGGATCGTGGTCACGCGGGCGGCGGAGCAGGCGGGTTCGCTGGCGGCGAAACTTGCGGCGCTGGGCGCCGGGGTCATCGAGGTGCCGACGATCGAGATCCGTCCGCCGGCGGACGCGGAACCGCTGCGCCGCGCGGTCGAGGAACTCGACGCGTACGACTGGCTGATCTTCACCAGCGCCAACGGGGTGCGGTTCTTTGTGGAGGCGCTCGACCGTTCGGCGCGCGACCTGCGCTCGATCCGGGCGCGGATCTGCGCCATCGGGCCGGCCACGCGCGACGCGATCGAGGCGCTGCACCTCAAGGTGGATCTGATGGGCAAGGAATACGTCGCGGAAGGGCTGCTGGAGGCGTTCGCGGCGCATGCCCTGGCGGGCGCGCGCATCCTGCTGCCCCGCGCCAGAGTGGCGCGCGACCTGGTTCCGGTGGAACTCGCGCGGCGCGGCGCGCGGGTGGACGTGGTGGAGGCGTATCGCACGGTGGCGCCGGAGGGCCTGGCGGAGCGCATCCGCGAAGTCTTCGCGCAGCGGGTGGACCTGATCACGTTCACGAGTTCCTCGACCGTGCAGAATTTCGCGGACGCCGCCGGGGTGGACGCGCTCCGGGGCGTGGCGGCGGCATCCATAGGGCCGATTACGTCGGGCACGGCGCGCTCTCTCGGAATCGAGATCGCGGTGGAGGCCGGCCCGTACACGGTGGACGGTCTTGTTCGCGCCATTGCCGGCCGGTACACTGAGGTGACCTCCCCGCCGCGCGCATGAGAGCCCACATCATCGGTATCGCCGGACCGTCGAGTTCGGGCAAATCGGAGCTGGCGAAGCAGCTTGCCGCAAGACTGCCGGGGAGCCAGATCGTTTCGCTGGATTCGTACTACCGCGGCATGGAAGACATCCCTCTCGAGGAACGCAGGAAGGTCAACTTCGACCATCCCGACGCGATCGACTGGGAATTGCTGCACGAGCACCTGGCGGCGATCAGCCAGGGGCGCGCGTTCGAAGAACCTGTGTACTCTTTCGCCGATTATGCGCGGACGGCCGCGACGCGGCGCATCGAGCCTTCCGGGGTGCTGATCGTGGAAGGGCTGTTCGTGCTGTACTGGCCCGAGTTACGCGCCATGCTGGACACGAAGGTGTACGTCGAGACCGATCCGGCGGTGTGTTTTGCGCGGCGCATGCGGCGGGACGTGACCGAGCGGGGACGATCGGAAGAGAGCGTGCGGGAGCAGTACGAGCGCACGGTGCGGCCGGGCGCGGAGTGGTTCGTGGCGCCGGCGGCGAAGTACGCGGATCTGGTGGTGTCCGGGGAAGAGCCGTTTGAGACGTCGACGGGCCTGGTGCTGCGCGCGCTGCGGCAGGCAGGCGCGGCGGCGGCGCGGTAGCCGCGGCGCAGCCTATGGTACCGATGGCGGCATACCGGCGGATGGATGCGGGCAGCGCGGCGGAGGCGCTGGCGATGATGCGGCGCTTCTACGCGGAGGAGGGGCTGGAGTTTCGCGAGGAGCGGGCGCGGCGCGCGGTGGAGCACCTGGCGGCGCATCCCGAGGCGGGCGGGTTCTGGTTCATCGAGGACGGCGGGCGCGCGGTGGGGTACTTTGCGCTCACGCTGTGCCACAGTCTGGAGTTCGGCGGACGGTTCGCGCTGCTGGACGAATTCTTCGTGGAGCCGGAGCATCGCGGCGCGGGCGTGGGCGCGCTTGCGCTGGCGCGCATCGAAGAGGAAGCGGCGTCACTCGGCGTGGAGGCGGTGCGGCTCGAAGCCGATCGCGGGAACCCGCGGGTGCGCGCGTTCTACCGGCGGAACGGCTTCACGGCGCACGAGCGCGACATCATGACGAAGTGGCTACGCGGCTAGTCCCGGATGATACAATTCAGGTCTACATGGGCAAACGGGTTTCGCTGTTCGTAACCTGCATGGTCGACCAGCTTTTTCCCAAGGTCGGCATGGCGATGGCCGGCGTTTTGGAGCGGCTCGGTTACGAGATCGATTTTCCTGAAGACCAGACCTGCTGCGGGCAGCCGGCGTTCAACAGCGGCTATCGCGACGAAGCGCGGGCCGCCGCGCGCCACTTTCTGAAAGTGTTCGAAGGCTGCGGGCAGATCGTGGCGCCGTCGGGTTCGTGCACCTCGATGGTGACCCATCACTTCGCCGAGTTGTTTCACAAGGAGCCGGAGACGCTGGAGCGGGTCCACGCGCTGGAAGGGCGGGTCCGCGAGTTTTCCACGTTTCTCACCGAAGTGGCGGGAGTGGAGGACGTGGGCGCGCGGTTCGAGCAGGTGGTGACGTTCCACGACGGCTGCCACGCGCTGCGGGAACTCGGCATCCGAAGCGCGCCGCGGCGTCTGCTGGCACACGTCCGCGGGCTGGAATTGCGCGAGATGGTTCCGGCGGAGGAGTGCTGCGGCTTCGGCGGCACGTTCAGCGTGAAGTTCGCCGAGCTTTCCGGCGCGATGGCGCGGACCAAAGTCGAAGCCATCGTGAAGACCGGCGCGAAGACCGTGGTTTCGCTCGATCCAAGCTGCCTGATGCAGATCCAGGGAGCGCTCTCGCGCGCCGGTTCGGACGTCCGCACCATGCATCTGGCCGAAGTGCTGGCCTCCCGTTAAAACCGTATGAGTGTCGAATTCGATCAGAAAATCCACCAGACGCTCGAAGACGCGAATCTGCAACTGGCCATTTATACCGCCACGGGGCGCCTGAAAGAGCGGCGCGCCGAGGTGGTGTCGCCGGAAGCGCTGCCGGATTACCAGGAGCTGCGCGCGCAGGCCAACGCGCTCAAGAAGCACGCCATCGAGAACCTGGATCACTACCTCGAGGAGTTCGAGCGCAACGTGAATGCGCACGGCGGCAAGGTGGTGTTTTGCAAGGATGCCACGGAAGTGTGCGACTTCGTGCTCTCGCTGGCCAAGGACAAGGGCTCGCGCCTGATCGTGAAGTCCAAGTCCATGACCACCGAAGAAGTGGACCTCAACGAGCGGCTGGAGCATCACGGCCTGGAATCGGTCGAGACGGACCTGGGCGAGTACATCCTGCAACTGGCGCACGAGAAGCCGTACCACATTGTGGCGCCGGCGCTGCACAAGACGCGCTACGACGTGGCCGATATTTTCGAGAAGACGCTGCACGTGCCGCGCGAAACCGTGGTGGAGAAGCAGACCGCGATCGCGCGCGCCGTGCTGCGCGAGAAATTTCTGCAGGCCGATATCGGGATCAGCGGCGCGAATTTCCTGGTGGCGGATTCGGGCGCGGTGGTGATCATCGAAAACGAAGGCAACGCGCGGCTGACCACTTCGGCGCCGAAGATCCACATCGCCGTGGCGGGCATCGAGAAGGTGATTCCGCGCGCGCAGGACGTTCCCACGTTCCTGAAGTTGCTGGCGCGCAGCGCGACCGGGCAGTTGCTGAGCGTGTACGCGTCGTTCCTGAGCGGTCCGCGGCGCGAGGGCGAGGTGGACGGTCCCGAGGAATTCTACGTGGTGCTGGTGGACAACGGGCGCACCAAATTGCTGCCGGACAAGGGGAAGCGGCAATCGCTGTACTGCATTCGCTGCGGCGCGTGTTTGAACACCTGCCCGGTGTACCGCAAGATCGGCGGGCACAGTTTTCCGTGGGTGTACTCGGGGCCGATCGGCGCGATCATCACGCCGCAGTTCATGGGGGTGACGCACGAGCCGTCGCTGCCTTTCGCCTCGAGCCTGTGCGGCGCGTGCGGCGAGGTATGTCCGGTCAAGATCGATATTCCGAAGGTGCTGCTGGATCTGCGCAGCGACGTGAAGAAGCAGGAGACGCGCGAGAAGCAGAACCGGCTGGAGAAGCTGGCATTCCGGGCGTTCGCGTGGGTGGTGACGCATCCGCGGATCTACGAATTCTTCGGCAGGGTGGCGGCATCGATGGCGCCGGGGGGCAACGGCGGGTGGATTAAGAGCGTGCCTCCGCCGATGAACGTGGCGCCGGTGCGCGCGTGGCTGAGCCAGCGCGATCTGCCGCCGCCGCCCTCGAAGAGTTTCCGTGAGATGTGGAGGCGGCGATGATGGCGCAAGGCTCGCGCGAGAACATTCTGCACCGGGTGCGCACGGCGCTGGGGCGCAGCGCGGGGCAGGCGCCGCCGGAGCCGCCGCCGGTACGGCTGCGCATTCCGGAAGTGGACATGGAGGCGCGGATCGCCTCGATGCGGATGCGCATCGAAGGGCTGGCCGGCACGACCCACCGGGTGGCGGCAGCGGAGGAGGCGCGCGCACTGGTAGCGGGCATCGTCGAGGGCAAGCGGACGGTGGCGTCGAACGCGCCGTACCTCGCCGCATGCGGGATCGCGTCGCTGCCGGGAGTGCGGACGGGAATCCGGGAGACGGATGAGATGCGCACGGTGGCGGCGGCGGCCGAAGTCGGGATCACCAGCGCGGATTACGCCCTGGCCGACACCGGCACGCTGGTGATGCTCTCCAGTCCGGCGGAGGCGCGGCTGGTATCGCTGCTGCCGATGCTGCACGTGGCGGTGGTTCCGCGCGAACGCATCCTCAGCGGGCTCGACGAGCTGTTCACGCTGCTGCCGAAACCGGCCGGGCAAACCAGTTCGATGGTGCTGATCACGGGCCCGAGCCGCACGGCGGATATCGAACAGATCCTGGTGCGCGGCGTACACGGTCCCGGGCAGATCACGGTGATCGTCGTCGGCTAGCGGGGTTTCTCTCTCGATCACGAGGCAGGCTGCGCCAGGGGCCACACCCTGTAGAGCACAACCGCAAACAAAATGAGCACGGCAGACGTGAGCACGCCCGATTCACCCACCCACACGCTGCTGCCGGAAGTAGACCTGTCGAACGCGCCCTGAATCACCGCGTTCCAGGTGCCGTGCGCCCAGATGCAGGGCCAGATGCTCCCGGAGGAAAACCGCAGCCATGCGAAGACATACCCGGCAGCCACGATGCCGGCTACAAAGAACCAGACGGACAAGATAGGATGCCGTCCCGAAGCATATTGCCCGCTCACGATGAGGGGTGCGTGCCATAGTCCCCAAACCAGGCCACTAATCAGGATGGGCGCCGGAACGCCGGAATCCACCAGGCGGGTCAACATGTAGCCGCGCCAACCGATTTCTTCGCCGGCGGCATACTTGCAGTTGTCCAGCGCGCCAAACGACAACAGTACCAGGAGCGACTGCGAAAATCTCACGAGCGGGTTCGCAGCAAAAGTAAAGTGCATTCCCAGCACAACTCGGGAGAGCGCGGGCGCGCTGAAATTCGCCAGGCCTGTGCCCCAGCCGATGCCATAGGCTGTGAACCCGACCACAAGCGGCATGGCAGTGGCGATTGCGATCGCGCGAGTCCCCGCCGGACCGCCCCAGCGGAACGAGACATCGTGGAGCGGCTCGCGCATTACCAGCCGCGCCACAAGCGATGCGATGGTCACCCACCACACCAGTCCGAAGATGATCTCCAGGTGATTCTGGATAGACCCGCCCAGGACCAGCACCTTGTGCTCGAAATACGCCGACCCCGCTACCAGCACGGCGAAGAAAATGGTCAGACCGGAGCGGGCCTTGCCTTTTGACGCCATGAAGCACCACCTAACAGAATTACCGGGACTGGACTAGTATTACTGTGTTAAAAAAGAACAATTTGATGTAGAATTGTTTTCGTGGGA
>JBBIQR010000154.1:0-7672 GCA_037442245.1 Candidatus Solibacter sp.
AGCGAGGAATAGAGGTAGTGGTGGATGCCGTTCAGCGGGTAGACCAGGAACAGCAGCCAGAAGCCGACCATGGAATAGAAGTGGCTGTAAATGGGGCGGCGGGAGACCGCCGGGATGACGAAGTAGGCGATGGCGAGGGCGAAGGGGGTGAGGAAGAGGCCGACGGCGTCGTGGATCCAGAGGCCGCTGAAGCCGGCTCCGAGGGCGCCGGGGAGGAAGCGGGGCGCGAGATTGCCGACCGGGTAGGCAAGGGCGGTGAAGAGCGCGCCGCCGAGCAGATACCAGCCGGAGACGTAGATGGCTTCGGCTCCGCGGCGCAGCAGGGGCAGGGCGAATTGCAGGATGATGAGGACCCAGGCGAGTTCGATGACGGCGGCGATGGGAAGGGGGAACTCGGCCCATTCGAGCGGCTGGCTATGGCCGGCGAGCACCAGGGTCCAGCCGCCGAGCACGGCGGCGACGTTCCATAGGTAGAACAGCGCCCAGCCCAGCCGGGGGCTGGTGACGGGGCGAGCGGCGAGGCGCGGCGCCGCGTAATAGAGGAAGGCCAGGAAGGCGTTGCCGAGCCAGGCGTAGAGGATGCCCTGGGTGTGGTCGTAGCGGAGGCGTCCCCAGGTGAGCCAGGGCAGCGCGGTGAGGAACGAGGGCGCGTGAAATTTCACGGAGACGGCGAGGCCGAAGAGGGCGGCGAGCAGGAGTCCGCCGATGGCCGCGTAACCGTGGGCGCGGATGAGGGGCGCCTCGGTGCGAATGGTCCCGGTCATTTGCCCGGCTGCCGGCCGGCCTCCGCGCGAGGCTCCGCCGCTGGATCGATCACCCGGATCGCGATCGCCGAAATCAGGATCCCGAGCAGCAGCAGACCCAGGACAAACACCCTCTGCCGCGTGGCGGCATGGCCAGCACCCATGCGTCCCAGCGTGACACACCGGGGCGGCGTCCTCCAAGCAGTAATTCTAATGACCGATGAGCCGGGCTTATCGGGTTCCGGGCAGCGGCTCAGGCTTTCACGCCGGCGTCGGCGAGGTACTGGCGCATGGTGGTGGCGTACTGCGGGAAGGCGACTTCGGGTTCGTCGATTTCCGGATGCCAGCGCTTCTCCCACTCGAAGCAGTAGTAGCCCTGGTAGCCGCCGCGGGCGAGGACGGCGACGATCTCCTTCACCGGGATCTGGCCGGTGCCGGTGAGCACGTAGCGGCGATCCTCCTTGGGCTTTCCGGGGATGGGGAGCGAGTCCTTGAGGTGGGTGTGGCGGGTGTACTTGCCGAGCTCGGCCCAGGTGTCGGCGGGCTTTTCGCCTTCCACGCAGGTATGGTGCGCGTCCCAGAGGAAGGCGACGTTTTTGGACTTGGCGCCTTCGAGGATGGGGAGCAGGGTCTCGCCGCGGCGGAATTCGCCGTGGGACTCGACGATGACGGTGACATTGGCGGGGCGGGCGTACTCGCCGAGCTCGTGGAGTCCTTCGCTGATGCGGGCGAAGGTGACTTGCTTATCCTCGCCGGCGACGAACTGATTGGGGAAGACGCGGACGTAGGGCGTGCCCATGCGGTGGGCGAGATCGATGAAGCGGCGGGCTTCGTCCATGTGTTTGGCGCGCTTGACGGGATCGGGCTCGTGCATCTGGGCGGAAGCGCCGAGGTCGGAGACGGCGAGGTTGGCGGCGGCGAGATCGCGGAGGGTGCCGGGGAGGCGGGTGCCGCTGAACTCGGCGCACTTGGGGAGATCCATCTGGTCCTGGATGCCGCGCAGTTCGAGCGCGGCGAAGCCCCATTGGGAGGTGTTGCGGAGGATGGTGTTCCAATCCCACTTGGGGCATCCGAGGGTAGAGACACCGAGGGGGAGTTGGCGGGCGGGGCGGGGCGAGCCGATGGCCGGGGCGGCGGCGGCTACGGCGGCCAACTGGAAGAAGTCGCGGCGTGTCATATTCCCGATCTTAAACGATGGCGGCTTCCGTGCTCCGGGGGGTGGCAGCGGTCAGAAGGCCAGACGCACGCCCAACTGCGCCGCAAAAGGGATTCCCACGGTGGTCCCGGGACCGAAGAAATCGCCGAGAGCTCCGGCGGGCACGCGCAATTGATTCAGGCTGTTGATGGGCTGGGTCTGGGTGCAGGCGGGGTTCAGGCAGAAGCCGGACGCATTGGCGAGGTTATCCACCGGAGTGGGGAGAGCGGCGAGATTGGTGACGAAATTCGCGCCTGGATTATTGCGATGAAACAGGTTGAAAAACTCGATGAAGGCGGTGATGCGGCGGGCCTCCTGGAGTTGGAACGACCGGCTGACCCGCAGATCGGTTTGTAGATAGGGAGTGCCGCGAAACTCATCGAGGGTGGTCTGCACGCCGTTGATCACGGCGCGGCTGGCGACCGCTCCCACACTGTTTACGTCGACCGGGGTGGGCATGGTGAACGGCCGGGCGCTCTCCGCCTGGCTGAGGCCGGTCAATTCGATTCCGCCGGGCAAATGCAGCGATCCGGCGATCACCAGGCGGTGCCGGATATCCTCACCCGAAGGGCCGTAGTCGCCCTTGGCGAAGGCGTCCAGTGGATTGCAGACTCCGTTCACGTAGTCGAACAACTCGCCGAGGACGCAACCCCAGGTGTAGGCGCTCGAGAAGGTGTAATTCGCGACCAGGTTGAAGCGGGAATAGTTTGCCTGGGCGCGGGCCATCAAGGCGTCGTAGCGCGAGCGGTTGTCCGAGCGGAATACGGCGGCGTTGGGGACGAACTCCTGCTGGGTGGCGGCGTCGGCCGGGTAGAGAGGGGAGAGCAGGGAGCCGCCGGCCTGGTATTGATACCGCCGATACGCGTGGACGCCCTGCTCGTGGACCCAGCTTGCGCCGGCCATCCAATTGGCGCTGAACTGGTGCTCGATACCGGCGGTGGCATGGATGGCGTAGGGGGTTTTGTAGGCGGGGTCGATGAGGGCGCCCACGCCGCCGGCCGCCGATCCGGGGAGGCAGCCCGCATCGGTGGGGACGGTACAGGGGGCGGCGGGCTGATTGACGGCAGCGAGAGCGGTCACCCACCCGTTCTGTGCGAGATCGTTGTAGAACAGACCGAAACCGGCGCGGAGGACGGTGCGGCGGGAGGAGCCGAGCGCATAGGCGGCGCCGAGGCGGGGTGCGATGGCTTTGCGATAGTCCCGCGGGGATCCCCATTGGTTGAAGAAGGGCACGGCGAGAGCTTGGAGGGTCAGCAGCGCGGGATTGTCCGCCTGGGTGCGGCCGGAAGCGGTGAAGAGGCCGAAGGTCGTGTCATAGCGCAATCCGAAGACCAGGGTGAGGCGCGGAGTGATCCGCCAGGAATCCTGGGCGTAGATTCCCAGCCGGCGGACGCTCTGGGTAAAACTGCCGTCGCCGGCGGGAGTGCTGGTGCAGGTGGTACCCGAGGTGACGTCGAGCGCCGCGGTGGGGGCGCAATTGAGGTCCACGGCGAATTGTGCGGGATTCCGGGCATAGAAATCCGGGTCGCGGGCGAAGACCGTCAGGTTTTCCGCGGTTCCGGGCAAGGCGCCGCTCAACACGGGCTCGTGAATGAAATCCACGCCAAACGCCGTGGAGTGGGCGGAGGAAGATCGCATCAGGGAGTAGCGGAACTGGTATTTTTCCTGTACCCGGGAAACCGGAAACGCGGTGATGGGGGTGACGAACTGGTTGTCCCCGAGGGTTTCGAAACCGGAGATGGTTTGGGCGGTGGAACTGAAGGGGAAGGCGAGGGCGAATCCCAGGTTGGAGTTGCGGGTCTCCTTGAGGCGCAGGGCGCTGGCGCCGAGGGTCAGGGTCCCGAGCCAATTGGGGCTGAAGGTAAACTCCTGGCCGGCGGCGAGGTTCAGATAGCCGGAGTGCGAGGCGGCGCCGGTCGAAGGCAGGGCGCCCTGTTGCACGAACTGGTTGCCGGTCGAGTAGTTGTCGGCGGCGGCGCGAAGAAACCACTGGGCGCGCGGAGACTGGACCCAATCGAAGCGCAGGGTGCTCATATAATCGCGGAACGGGACCGGGGCGCTGCCGGGCACCTGGATGGAGGGCACGCCGGGGATCAGGCCCTGGGAGGCCAGGGATGCCAGGGCGGCGAACTGGTCGCGGCTGGCGGGGCTGTAGGCAATGCTGGCGTTCTCATGCACGGCCTCGAGGGACGCGAAGACGAACAGTTTGCCGGGGATCACGCGACCGCCGAGGGTGGCGATATAGTTCTGGCGGGAAAACGGCTGTTTGGGCAGGGGCTCGGGATTTTCGATCGGATAGCGGGCGTTGAAAGCCGAGGCGCGTTCATAGACCGCGGCGCCGCCGTGCCAGTCCTTGCCGCCGCGCCTGGTGAGGATCACGACCGCCCCGCCGGTGGTGCGGCCGGTGCCGGCATCGGCCTGCGAGGTCTGCACCTGAAATTCCTGGATCGCGTCGGGTGAGAAATTTTGCAGGAAGCCGCCGATGTAGTCGTCGGAGTTATCCACTCCGTCGACGGAGGTGACATCGTTCAATCCGGAACTGCCGCCAAACGAGACGGCGGTGATGCGCGCCTTGGTGGGATCGGAGGGCTCGACGGGGGCGGTTCCGGGGACGAGGTAGGCGATATTGGCGAAGCTGCGGTGGGCCAGGGGAATGGAGGCCAGTTCCCGCGAAGCGACGATCCCTCCTTGAACCGCGCTGGTGGAATCCACGGTTTGGGTGGTCACGGAGGAGAGGGCGCCGGGCACATCGACGGCCTGCCGGGATCCGGCGGGCCGCAGGGTCACGTCGATTTCGCGGTCCGTGTGAACCGGTACGGTGACGACGCCGCCGGCGCTGGCGAAACCGGGAGCCTCGACGGTGAGCCGGTAGACCCCGGGGAGGACTCCGGTAAAACCGAAGCGGCCGTCGGGGCCGGTCTTGGTGCGCCGCGCGGTGGAGGAGGCGTCGGGGCGTAAGAGAACGGTTGCGGAGGGAATCCGGCCGCCGCTGGAATCGCTGACCGTTCCCGAAGCGCTACCGAGGAAATCCTGGGCGTACAGACCGGCGGGAGCGGTCAGCAGGGCGACCGCCAGCAACGAACCGATGCAGCGTGTGGGCACATCCCCTCCCTGGGCGAGACACAAACGTCAGGCCATGTTATCCCGTGGGCGGGGCTACTACCAGCGATAGGAGGAGGGCGCGATTTCCGGGGCGTTGTGTGTCAGGCGGAGCGCGGCAAGGTGGCGGGCGGGGTGGCGCCGGCGGGTTTGCGGCTCATGGAGAGGACGCGGTCGATGGCGTCGCGGCTGAGGATGCGATCGGCTTCGACGATCAAGACCATGTCATTGGAGGAGGTGCGTTTACCGATGCGGTGGACGACGCCGCCGGAGGCGGGATCGGCGCCGGGCGGCAGTTCTTCGGGCTGGATATTGTCGATGGCGACGACCGAATCGACCGTGATGGCCAGGGGGCGGCCGTCGATGGAGAGGGCGAGCACCATTTCGCGGCAACTGCCCTGGATGGTGCCGCGGAGTTCGCCGAAGAGGTTGACCATGGCGTTGAGGATGTTTACTCCGTCGCCGGAGACGACTTCGACCGCGGCATCGTGGCGGTCCTGATCCTGGAACTGTTTGACGCGTACGGCCAGGGCGTGGAGGGTGCGATGGGGTTCGTCGAATTTCTTGAGCAGGGCGCCGAGCCAGGCGTCATTGGTGCGGAAGGAGTCGTACCATTTGCCGAAAGCGCACTGGTGCGGGTCGGTGGCGAGGGTGAAGGGGCGGCGCTCTTCGACGGAGCGGCGCAGTTCGGCCAGCCAGCGGTGGTGATCCTGTTCGCGGGCGCTCATCAGGTTGCAGAAGTTGCCGCCCTCGGCCGCCATGGCGATCAACCCGAGGCGGAGGCGGAGATCGACCAGGGGAAAGACCCGGCCGCGGAATTCGATGACGCCGCGCACGTAGGGGGGCGCGCCGGGTACGGCGGTCACGTTGGGAATCAGCAAAATCTGGGAGACGTACTCGCTGGCGATGGCGAAGTTCCGGTGTTGGGCCTGGACAATGGCCCAGGGCATCTTTTTTTGCACTTGTTTGCTCATACGGGTTCCCGTGCGCAACCGCACATGACTCACATATCGGCAGAACCGGGCTGAATCTTCACCCCCGGCTGGGTACTCTGGATCAAAGGGGGTCCCGTAAGCATGAAGAACCTGTTCGATGCGGCAGCGGCGAAGCAGATCCAGACCCGTCTCGGAGAGTTGCAGCCGCGATGTGAAAGGCGCTGGGGCAAGATGACGGCGCCGCAGATGCTGGCGCACTGCGCGGTGAGTATGCAGTGGGCGTTGGGAGAAGTGGTTCCGGAAAGGGCAGCCCTCCCGGTACGCCTGATGGGGCGGATGGTGAAACCCATGGTCTTCCGGAACGACGGCCCGCTGCGGAAGAATTCGCCCACGGCGAAGAGCCTGATGATCGCCGACGAACGAGATCTGGGCAAGGAACGGGAGCGGTTAGCGGGATTGATCGACCGATTCGTGGCGGGAGGGGCGGCGGGGTGCACGAAGCGTCCGCATAGCTTCTTTGGGAAACTGACGCCGGAGGAGTGGGCAGTCCTGATGTACAAGCATCTCGATCATCATCTGCGGCAGTTCGGGGTCTGAGCCTTTTCGCGCGCCGGATCGGGCAACGGTGATACGCTATCGGCGGGTCAGGGAGGAGCCTGGATGGCGGGTGCGGCGCGGTGGGCGGGCGCGATCGCCGGTGTAGGAATCGCGGTATGGGCGGCGTCCGCGCCGGTGGTGCTCGAGCTGGAAGGCGACATCGAGGGCGTACACGATCCGGCGATCCTGCGGGAGCGCGGCACCTACTACGTGTTCTGTACGGGCGGCGGGCGCGGAGGCGGCGGGATCATTCCGGTGCGCACGTCGCCGGACCTGGTGCACTGGAAGAATGCCGGGATGGCGCTGCCGGGGATACCGGAGTGGGGGCGGAAGGAGATTCCGGGCGCGCGCGGGGCGTGGGCGCCGGACATTTCGTTCTACGGCGGCCGGTATCACCTTTATTACGCGCTCTCGACGTTCGGCAGCCGCAATTCGGCGATCGGGCTGGCGACGAACGTGACGCTGGACGCGGGCGACCCGCGCTACAAGTGGGTTGACGAGGGGATGGTGCTGCGGTCGCACGAGGGGAAGGACGACTGGAACGCGATCGATCCGAACCTGGTGGTGGAGGACGCGCGCAGCGTGTGGCTGGACTGGGGCAGCTACTGGGGCGGGATCCAGATGCGGCGGGTGGATCCGGCGACGGGGAAGTTGTCCGAGCGGGACACGACGATGTACTCGCTGGCGAAGCGTCCGCGCACGCGTCCGGAGAACGGGAGCGTGGAGGCGCCGTTCGTGGTGAAGCACAGCGGGTATTGGTACCTGTTCGTCTCGTTCGACAGTTGCTGCCGGGGCGCGAAGAGCACGTACAACGTGGTGGTGGGGCGGGCGCGACGGATCACGGGGCCGTACGTGGACCGGCAGGGCAAGGCGATGACGGAGGGCGGCGGGACGCAGGTGATCGCGGCGACGACGCCGCGGTGGCGCGGTCCGGGGCACGAGGCGGTGCTGCACGACGGCGGGCGCGACTACCTGGTGTTCCACGCGTATCACGGGACCACGGGGCGGCCGTACCTGATGATCTCGACGATGACGTGGGAGGGCGGCTGGCCGCGGGTGGGCGCGCTGCCGTAAGGGGCGTCGAGGCTCACCGCGGGCGGGGG
>JBBIQR010000154.1:7772-8937 GCA_037442245.1 Candidatus Solibacter sp.
CTGATTCCACGGGCGGGGCATCGGGGGCCTCCTTCGAGCACCAGCCTACCATCGCCGGACTGATAGAATGAGCTTGCCGCGCCGCCTTCCGGAGGATCTCCCTTGAGCTGGATTCGTGTGCTTGTTGTCGCGCCGGTGCTGGCGCGGACGGTGTTCCCGGCGAGCCTGGCGGTATCCACGTATTTGCGGGACGGACTCACGCCCGCGGCGATCGCGGCGGACGCGCAGGGCAGTGTCTATGTGGCGGGCAGCGCGGTCACGGACGGGGCGCCGGGGACCGCGACCGCGATGGTGGCCAAGCTGGACGCCAAGGCGGGGCAGTACCTCTACATCACTTACCTCGATAGTGCCGCGAGCGATCACGTGTCGGGGATCGCGGTGGATGGCGCGGGGAACGCGTATGTCACGGGATGGACGGCGAACCCGAACTTTCCGGTGGCGGGGGGCGGATCGCTGGGGACGGCTCCGGCGGGCGGCAGCGATACGCGGCCGTTTGTGGTGAAGCTGAACGCGCAGGGCACGGTGGTGTTTGCGGCGCTGATCGGCGGAGCGGCCATGGCCACGGCGCGGGGGATCGCGGTGGCGTCCGGGGGGCTGATCCTGGTGAGCGGGATCGCGGGTGCGAGCGGGTTTCCGGTGACCGGCGGCGCGCTGCACGCGGCCGATTCCAAGAACCAGTGGTTCCTGATGGAACTGAGCGCGGGCGCGGACAAGGTGATTTTTTCCGCGACCGGGATCGGCGGCAGCTCGCTGGTGGTGGATGCGGCGGGCAACATTTATATGGCGGGCAGCAGTCCGGGGACGGACTATCCGACGACCGCGGGAGCGTACCAGACCACGTTTCACCAGGGGAGCTACTGTTTCGGCTTCTGCCGGTTCGGGTTTTACGGGAACGTGCAGCATGTCACGAAGGTGGACGCGGCGGCAACGAAGCTCATCTATTCGACCGGGCTGAACGACCCGGCGGTCCCGGGTTCGACGACGAACACGGGGCTGGCGGTGGACGCGGCGGGCAATGCGTACGTGAGCGGCACGGTGTTCGAAGGGAGGTATCCGTTCACGGTGGCGGCGGTTGCGAGCGACTACCAGGGCTACGTGACGAAACTGGACGCGGCGGGCGCGAGACGTTTGACGGCCGCCTGGCGGTCACCCACCAGGAGGCCAA
>JBBIQR010000154.1:8947-11254 GCA_037442245.1 Candidatus Solibacter sp.
GCGGGGTGCAGGTGGACGCCGCGGGGGCGGTCTACACGAGCGGGATGGTGATCAGCGTGAATCCGCGGATCACGCTGACGGCGTTGCAGCCGGTGGCGCCTCCGGCGGCGCTCGGCTGGGTGCCGCAGCCGTGTTGGCCGAACTACCTGACGGCGGACCGCGGCGCGTACGTGATGAAACTGGACGCGGGCACGGGCGCGGTGGCGGACGGGCAGTGGATCGGCGGATCGGCGCCGGGGGCGACGGGGATCGCGCTGGCGGGCGGCAAGGTGTGGATCCTGGGCGATACGCCGGGAGCGGATGTGCCGTATGTGTCCGGCGCGGTGACGCCGAAGAACCTGCCTCCGGGAGTTTTGAACGGCGCGTACCTGGCGGCGGTGGATTTTTCGGGCGGGGTGAACCCGGGACCGGCGATTGCCTGCGTGCTGGACGCGGGCAACCTGAAGGCGGTGGGACCGGTGGCGCCGTTTCAGTTGCTCACGATTTTCGGCGCGAACCTGGGACCGGCGCAGGGGGTGGCGGCGCAGGACGGGGGCGACCCTTCGATCGGGGGAGTGACGGTGACGTTCGACGGCAATCCGGCGCGGCTGCTCTACGTTTCGGCGACGCAGATCAACGTGGCGGTGCCCGCGCCGCCGCTGCCGCCGCCTCCGATCCCGACGGGGAACCTGCTGCCGGTGGTGACGGTGATGCGGCTTACGTTCAACGGTGCGAGCGTGGAGCAGGCGTTTCCGATGACGGCATCCAACCTGAACCTGTTTGCGGATGTGGCCACGGTCCAGAGCGATTGCGCGGGTGCGCCCGCGATGAACACGTTCCAGCCGGTGGTAGGGAATCCGGATGGTTCGCGGAACTCGTGCACGAATCCGGCGCCGTACGGCTCGACGGTTTCCTTCTTCGCGCACGGGGCGGGCGGGTACGGCGCGCCGGCGGGCTTCCTGAACGGGCTGCAGGTGACGGTGGGGTATTGCTCGGCGGCGGTGGCGGATACGGTGCTGGTGACGGATTTTGTGTACCGGGTGGACGTGGTGCTGCCGGGTGCGGCGCGTCCGTGCGGCGGATACGGGATCGGTCAGGCGGCGGCGGGGCTGGAGGTGACGTTCCACGGTTATAACGGCGCACCGGTGGGTCCGCTACGGGTACCGCTGTCCAGCGTCGGGCCGGAGTTGGAATTCAACGCGGCGGAGAACCCGATGCCGATGATGGTGTGGGTGCAGTGAGCTATCCGCGCTGCAATTCGGTCCACAGGGCGCGGTAGTAGCGGAGGAAGCGCTCGGGCTCCCTGCTTTCGGCGCACTCGCAGAGGGTCCAGCGGTCGTAGTTGGAACTCTTCATCAGGGCGAAGAGTTCGCGGTACGGGTAGCCGCTGACGAGTTCGTTGATGTGACAGCTTTTGAGCCAGGGGCGGAGCAGGGCGAAGCTTGGTTTGACGCTGCCATCGGCGACGTCGGTGGGGTTGGAGTTCCAGCAGAGGCCGACGTTATCGTGTTTGGTGGCGCGCATGATGGCGGCGGCGAGGGGCGGGGTTTGGGTTTCGCGTCCGTGGACTTCGAGCCAGACCTCGACGCCGTGGACGTAGCCGTACTGGCCGACTTCGCGGAGTCCGTCGGCGATGGTGGCGATGGTGGTATCGCGGGGCACGCCGTTGGGGAGGCCGTTGGGGCGCACCTTGACGGCGACGGCATCGGTATCGTGCGCGAGGCGGATGAACTGTTTGGCGGTATCGATCTGACGGCGGCGCTCCTCGGGGTCCGGGGACTGGAATTCGCAGGTGGTGCCGAAGCTGAGCAGCTTCACCTTGCTGCGCGCGAACCGCGCCTTGACGGCTTCGCGTTCGGCGGCGGAGAGAGACGGTTCGACGCCGTGCTTGTGGGTGGTGCGGAGTTCGACGCAGGGGTAGCCGGTTTTTTCGAGCGTCAGGATGACCGTCTCGAGGTCCATGTCCTTGAGGACGTTGTAGGTGACTGCTCCGAGCTGCATGAGCCTAATGTAGCGCGGCGCGTTATACTGCCGCTGATCGAAAAGGGCGGCCGGGATGCCGGCTGCAAGCGGGAGGCGAATTGTGGTGCGACTGTGTTGCGGAGTCCTTGGCCTGGCGGGCCTGATGGCGGCGGCGGATGTGCCGCCGGCGGTGAATGTCTCCTGGGACGTGGTGAGCCGCGTATCGCGGACCACGCCGACGCTGCAGGTGGTGGTGAATCCACCGCTGCGGCGCGGGTCGAAGATCCACGACCGGGTGTTTGAAGCGCTGCGCGACCTGGCGCCGGATTATGCGCGATACGTGCCGTGGCTGCCGTATCCGCGGCT
>JBBIQR010000155.1:0-4628 GCA_037442245.1 Candidatus Solibacter sp.
GATTGGGCGGGCACGAGGTCGCGGGTCTCAAAGGGGACGGGTTGGAGGTAGCCGTCGCTGCCGGCGGGCTGGAGGCCGTACTGATCCATTTTGGCGGCGACGTAGCGGGCGGCCTGGAGGTAGCCGTCGCTGCCGGTATCGCGGCCCTGGAGGGAGTCGGCGGCGAGGAACTGGACGTGCGCCCACCAGGCGTCGCCTTCGGCGGTGTAATCGGCGGCGGCGGCGAGCGAGAAGGCCACGGCCGCGAAAGAGAGCAGCTTCTTCATGCCGGGCAATTTCCTTTCAGCGTACAACGCGGTGCGGGAGGCGGTCCGGCTCAGCCGCCGAGGGCCATCCCGGTTCCGACGAGGTTGGCGGCGAGGATGATGACGATCATGCCGATCCAGAGGATGACGATGGGGCGGCGGTTGACCTTGGCCCATTCGCCGAGGGAGAGGCCGACGAGTCCGCCGAAGAGGACGTAGCCGCTCATGTGGAGCATCCAGTTGACGTAGGAGAGGCGTTCGGGGATGTTGGCGGCGCCCCAGGCGTAGAAGAAGAACTGGAGGTACCACATGATGCCGCCGGTCGCGGCCATGGAAGCGTTCTTGAGGTTTTCGGCGGCGGGGCGGGCGAGGTCGGCGCGGAGGGAGAGGTGCTGTTTGAAGGCGAGGCGTCCGAAGCAGTAGGCGAAGTTGACGAGCGCGCCGCCGCCCATGATGATGACGTAACTGGGGAGGGCGGAATAGAGGGGATGGACGCCGGCATTGAGGGCGGCTTGCTGGATGGGCTTGGCGGCGTCGATGGCGAAGGACATGCCGGAGGAGAAGATGCCGCACATGAGGGCGAGGAGGAGACCTTTCTTGAGGTCGAACTCTTCGGCGCGAACGCCGAGCTGCTCCTCCTTCTGATGGCCGGCGTAGGTGACGACGCCGACGCCGGCGAGCGCGACCAGGATGCCGGCGAGGGTGACGAGACCGCTGTGGCTGGAGAAGAGGAACAGGAACTGGCCGTGGATGAAGGGCGGCATGAGGGTGCCGACGACGAGGGTGGTGCCGATGGCGATGCCGATGCCGAGCGACATCCCGAGATAGCGCATGGTCAGGCCGTAATTGATATTGCCGACGCCCCACATGCAGCCGAACAGGCAGGTGACGAGCACGGTGCGGGGATCGAGCGCGGCGTAGAAGGCGCGGAAATCGGGGAGGAGGAAGAGGCTGACGGAGATGGGCAGGAGGACCCAGGAAAAGATCCCGGCGACGGCCCAGGTCGTCTCCCAGGACCACTTTTTCACCTTGCCGATGGGCGCGTAAAAAGACGCGGCGGAGGCGGCGCCGACCATGTGCCAGCCAATCGCGCTAAAGATCGAATTCACCCGAAGCTCCTTCCCGTGTACCGGATGTACGGCCGTGGGGCCAGACTGATACATTACCGCAAGTACAGCGGGGTTTCGCGGAAGTTTAGAGAAGGGCGCCGCGGCGGAGGCGGGAGAGAGGCATGGGGCTGGGCGGGGAAGGGATCGCCCCTTCCCCGCGCCGGTAGGGTTACTGGAGGGAGACGGTGACTCCGTTCTGGCTGGAGTTGCCGCCGATGGAGACGACGATGGCCTGCGGTCCGCTGCCGGCGGCGGCGGGCACGATCACGTTGAGCTGCATGACGCCGGAGACGAAGCCGGGGGCTTCACCGGCGAAGAACCAGTTGGCGGGCTGTCCGCCGATGGTGACGGCGACAGGCAGGAGCGGTCCCGGAGTGAGCGGCGGGGTGGAACTGACGGTGGTGACCTTGCCGGTGACGCCGGCGGGCGAGGTCTGGCCCTCGCCGGTGAGGTAGACGACGACGGTGTCGCCGCGCGCCGCGGGGTTGGAGGGCGTGTTGACGCTGCCGTTCTGGTTGAGGATGGCGCCGGGACCGGAGCCGGAGGCGTTCTGGGTGAACAATCCGGGGGCGGTGGTGGCGATGTTGACGGCCACGCCGTTGGAGGTCTGGCCGAGGAACTTCACCAGGACGTTGGCGGTGGCGAACTGGGCGACCTCGTAGGGGACGACGGCGGAGATCTGGGTATTGGAGACGTAGATCAGGGGCGCCGGGTAGCCGTTGATGAGGACCTGCAGTCCGCCCAGGGCGGTGGCCACCTTGCCGGTCGAATCGAGTTGCAGGCCGATGGCGGTGACGGGTCCGATGCCGGTGCCGAACAGGGTAACGATCTCGCCCGGCGAGATGGTGCCCTGCGCGTAGCTGGCGGCGTTGGTCACCTTGTTGACGGTGAGCAGGGGCGCGGTCACGGTGAGGGTGACGGTGACGGTGGTGGAGCCGGTGCCGGTTGCGGTGCCGGCGACCGTGATGGTGCCGGTCAGGGTGCCGGTGGTGGTGATTTTGGTGGGATCGATGGTGACGTTCAGGGGGACGGTGCCGGTGGCGCCGGTGGTGCCGCTGGCGGGGGAGACGGCCAGCCAATTGCCGGTGCTGGAGGCGGTGGCGGTGAAGGGCAAGGCTCCGCCGTTGCCGGAGACGGTGAGCTGCTGCGCGCCGGGCGCGTCATTGCCGATGCGGTAGCTGAAGGTGAGGGAGGCAGGCGCGGCGGAGATGCCGGGGGCGGTCACGGTGAGGGTGACGGGGACATCGACCGCGGTTCCGCCGGTGGGCGCGACGTGCAGGTTGCCCTGATAGGTGCCGCCGGCGAGGCCGGAGATATTGACGTTGACTCCGATCTGGGTTTGCGGAGTCTGCCAAAAGGAACTGCCCGCGGAGGTGGAGAGCCAGTTGCCGCCGGAGGTGGTGGTGGGAGTGATGCTGAATGAAACCGGGGCGGAGCCGCCGGCGCTGGTGACGGAGATGGTCTGGACCTGCGGATTGCTCTTGCCTGCTTGAGCGGTGAAGGTGAAGCTGGCGGGCGATGCCGTGACGTTGCCGGACGTGCCGCCTCCGCCGCCCGCGGTGAGAGTCATGGTCACCGGGAGATTCTGGGGCGCGCCCGCGCCGGAACTGAACGTCAGGTTGCCGTTATAGATTCCGGCGGCGAGGCTGCCGGGGTTGATGCCCACCGTGATATAGGTCCCGGCTGGCGTGGTGGTCCCGGAAAGCGGATTGGCCGTGAGCCAGGCGGAATCGCTGGCGATGGAATAGTTGGTAGTCGCGGCGGCGGTGAGCAGGATCTGCTGGGAATTGGAGGTACCGCCGGTCGTGCCGGAGAATGTGAGGGAAGCCGGCGAGAAGGTAAAGACGGCGGAGCCTCCGTTGTCCACCACCAGGATGACCGGCACGCTGATGGCGGTGAATCCGGCCGGTGAGACGGTGACGCTGCTGCTGTAGACGCCGCCGGCGAGTCCCGTGGGGTCGACCGCGATCGTGATGTATTTCGTCACGGTACTCACGGAAATCCATGCGGCGTTCGCCGTGACCGTGTTGGTCAGGTCGAGGGTAGTGGACAGAGTGGGATCGGCGGTGACGAACTGTACGATCTGCGATTGGGGGTTGGGACTGCCGGTCTGTTTGTAAAAGGCGACACTGCCCGGACGCGCGGTCAGGACGGGTGAAGAGGTGACGGTGAGGGTCACGGTCACGCTCTGGGTTCCGCCCGGCGAGGAGACCGCGATCGTTCCCGAGTATGTGCCGGGTGAGAGGCTGGTGGGATTGACGATGACGGTTGGCTGGGCGGGCAGAGTGCCGCCGCTGGCCGGACTGAGGGAGAGCCAGCCGGCGCCCTGCGCGTAGGACACCGAACTGGACCAGTTCCCCGAGGGGCCGGTGATCACGATGTCGGGCCGGGTGAGGTAGAGAGTGGAATCGGTTCCGGTTTGCCAGTACAACTGGAGGGTGGAGGGCTGCACGCCGGTGGCCTGTCCCCCGGTACCTCCACCGCTGCCGCCGACGGTGAGCGTCACGGAGACGGTGGCGGTGTTGCCGTTGCTATCCTGCAACGTAATCGAACTCGGATAGGTTCCCGCGGCGATCCCGACCACATAAGCGTTGAGACTGGCCGTGATGGAAGCTCCGGGCGCAAATTGCGTGAGGTTGAACGAGATCCAGGCGGGGCTGGATTTCACTGTGATGACAAGCGCCGGCGAACTGTCGGTGATGTTCAATGCCTGGGCCGGGTACTGGGAGCTGCCGATGGTGTAGTTCAACGTAAATGTGGAAGGGGAGACGCTCAGAGCGCCCACACCGGAGTTGCCGACCTGGAACGTAACGGAAACGCTGGCGGCGGCGCCGGCGGACGGCGAGACCGTAACCGTGCCAGTGCAGGTGCCTACCGGCAAGCCGGTCGGGTCCGCCGCGATGTTCAGGTTGGCGGTCTGGCCGCTGGCAATGGTGGAGTTGGTGAGGGATGCGGAAAGCCAGTTCGCGGTGGTGCACGAGGTGATGTTGGACGAGGCGGTAAGGTAGATGCTGGTGGGGCTGGTGGTGGATACCGAGATGGTGTCGTAGGCGATGGACCCGCCCACAGTGGCGTTGAGAGTACTGGTGGCGCGGCTGAAGGTGACGCCGCCCGTGCCGCCGCCGCCGCTGCCTCCGGGGGTGAAGGTCACGGTGATCGTGCCGGTAATGCCTGACGGGGACGGAGCGGTAGACGCCAGTGAAATGGTAGCGGTATAGGCCGTGCCGGCACTGAGACCCGAAATCAGATACAGGTTGAATTCCAGGCTTTGGGC
>JBBIQR010000155.1:4728-11238 GCA_037442245.1 Candidatus Solibacter sp.
CCGTGCCGGCACTGAGACCCGAAATCAGATACAGGTTGAATTCCAGGCTTTGGGCGGTGCTCTGCGTAATCGACTGTCCCGGTGCGGCGGCAGCGCCGAAAGCCAGCCACTTGCCCACACCCGCGTCGTTATACGCAATGGTCGCCGTGTAGGTAATCGGGTTACTCCCGTCCGAACTGCCGATCGCAATCGAGGTGCCGGTAGAGGTCGAAGTGAGCGCGACCGGGGCGCCCGGCAGATTCGTGAAGGATGGCACTACGGCCCAGGCGGGCGCGGCCACAATGAGGGCCATCGCGGCGGCGAACAGGAAAGAATGTTTCGAAAGTTTTTGAGCGGCGTCCATATGAATGTCCTCGGCCAAAACGATCATACAATATCGCTTGCGCGAAACAGACACTAATGTCTGTTTCAACTGCAAAATAGCGGCGGGAGTGGGACGCGGATAACCCGATGGTATCGCTATTTCAGGATTTTGAAAAGATTGCTATAGTCGTCCGTCCACAATCGCACAGTTTTTTTCGAATCGAGCGCGCCGGAATCGGATAATTCCTGCGGCGTAAATCCGGTGGCGGGATTGGTGATGAGCACCCAGGTGGCGCCGAACACATCCTGGGTCTCGTCGTCGTCGGTATCGACGACGCGCGCGGCTTTGTGAAGCACCGCGGCTTCGCCCTGAAGCACGGGTTCGAGATCGAGGTAGCGGTTGGAGATGTGGACGGCGAGGATGCCATCGGGCTTGAGGTGATGGAAGTAGAGTTCCATGGCCTCGCGGGTGAGGAGGTGGACGGGGATGGAGTCGCTCGAGAAGGCGTCGACTGCGAGGACGTCGAAGTCTTCGGGCTGCTCGCGTTCGAGCGAGAGGCGGGCGTCCCCCATGGCGACGTCGAGTTTGGCCTTGCAATCGGGCACGAAGTAGAACCAGGTGCGGGCGATGGTGAGCACCAGGGGATTGATCTCGTAGTAACGGATGTAATCGCCGAGGCGGCCATAGCTGGCGATGGTGCCGGTGCCGAGTCCGATGACGCCGATGCGGACGGCGCCGGCGCGCTGCTTCTCGCGGATGGCGACCCCGACCCCGGTATTGGGTCCGTAGTACGTGGTGGCGAGGTGGCGGCGGGCGGGATTGAGATACTCCTCGCCGTGATTGATGGTGCCGTGGGTGAGGGTGCGGGTCGAGTCGAGTTGATCGGGGGTGCCGTTGTCGCGCACCTTGAGGCCGCCGTAAAAATTGCGCACGACGAGGCGGTAGCCGTGGGAAGCTTCGCGCACTTCGCTGGCGACATAACCGATGAGGAGGAGGACCAGGACCTCGCTGAGGACGGCGAAGAGCCTGGGGCCGCTGCGCAGCCAGCCCGCTCCGCCGCGGAGGATGGTGACGGCGAGCAGCGCGGCGAGGAGGAACGCGCCCAGCATGATGCCGTTGCGCAGGTTGTCCTCGGGGCTCCAGTTGCGGGCGGCGAAGCTGAAGATGCCGGTCCAGGCGAAGCCGAAGGCGGCGAGCAGGAGGGCGGCGATCGCCAGGCGCGGAGGCGGCAGCAACTCGGCGAGGAAGCCCCAATCGGGATTGGCGCGGAGGGCGATCAACACGACTACGCCGCAGACCGCGAGCCCGATGGGCATTTCGTAGAAAGAGTTGAAGAAGCGCGGCGCGATGAGGCCGACGAGCACGCCGCCCAGGGCGCCGCCGGCCGAGATCATCAGGTAGAAGTGGGTGAGGTAGCGCGGTTCGGGCTTGAGGCGCACGAGTTCGCCGTGGCAGACCATGCAGCAGGTGAAGAGGCCGATGGAAAGCAGCGGCACCAGGACCTTGATCGAGATATTGCCGGTGGCGTCGATGCCCATGGCGTAAGCCATGCTGCCGAGGGCGACGGCCAGCAGTTGCAGGTACGGATTGCGGCGGTACCAGCCCTCGCCTTCGAAGCAGAGGATGAAGGTGAGCAGGTAGATGGAGAGCGGGAGAACCCACAGGAAGGGGATGGCGGCGACGTTGGCGGAGAGGTGGTTGGTGATGGCCAGCAGAAGGACGGAGGCGACCGCGGGCAGGGTCAGCCAGAGCGCGTAGGTGCGGGCGGTGGGCGGGTTGGCGGGCGGGGCGTCCGCGGCGGCGGCGGAGGGCCCGGGACCGGCGGCGGCGCGCCACGCGGTGAAGGCGCAGAGCGCGATGAAGACGGCGTAGCCCCAGGACCACATGGACGCCTGCCGGTGGGTGCCGAAGGCGGGCTCGAAGAGGAAGGGGTAGCTGACCAGCGCGCCCATGGAGCCGACGTTGGAGAGGGCGTAGAGGCGGTACGGCATGGCGCCCTGGAAGCGGCGCGCGTACCACGCCTGGACCAGCGGTCCGGTGGTCGAGAGCATGAAGTAGGGCAGCCCGACGGTGACCGCGAGGAGAGCCAGGATGCGGAGCGCGGGCTCCTCCGGGGTGGCGGGCTTCCATGCGGCCGAGGGCAGGATGGGCAGGGCCAGAGCGCTGAGCAGGAGCACGGCGGAGTGGACCAGCATCTGGGTGCGCGCGCGCAGGTAGCGGACCAGGGCGTGCGAGTAGAGGTATCCGAGCAGCAGGACCACCTGGAAGAAGAGCATGCAGGTGGTCCAGACGGCGGCGCTGCCACCGAACCAGGGGAGGATGATCTTGGCGATCACCGGCTGCACCTGGAAGAGCAGGAATGCGCTCACCAGAATCGTCAGGGCGTAAAGAAACATGAAGCGTCCAGAATTCGCGGGGCTGAAGCCCTCTTACTTATAGGCGGCCACTCCGGTGACCTGTTCTCCGATCACCAGCGCATGGATGTGGTCGGTACCTTCATAGGTCTTGACGGTTTCCAGATTGCAAAGGTGACGCATGACGGGGTATTCGTCGGTAATTCCGTTGGCGCCGAGCAGGTCGCGGGAGAGGCGGGCGCAATCGAGGGCGATGGCCACGTTGTTGCGCTTGAGCATGGAGACCTGGGCGGGTTCGAGCTTGCCCTGGTCCTTGAGGCGTCCGGCCTGGACGGCGAGCAGTTGCGCCTTGGTGATTTCGGTGATCATCCAGGCGAGCTTTTCCTGCACGAGCTGATGGGAGGCGATGGGCTTGCCGTCGAACTGCTTGCGCAGGACGGAATACGAACGGGCGGTTTCGTAGCAATCCATGGCGGCGCCGATGACGCCCCATCCGATGCCGTAGCGCGCCTGGGTGAGGCAGGAGAGGGGAGCTTTCAAACCGCGCGCGCCGGGGAGGCGGGCGGATTCGTTGATGCGGCAATCGGCTAAGGAAAGGCTGCTGGTGACGCTGGCGCGCATGGACCATTTGCCGTGGATATCGCTCACGCGGTAGCCGGGTGCGCCGGTTTCGACGAGGAAGCCGAGGATGCCCTCGGGGGCGCGCGCCCAGACGATGGCGAGGTCGCTGATGCCGCCGTTGGTGATCCAGGTTTTCTCGCCGTTGAGGATCCAGGTATCGCCGTCGCGGCGGGCGGTGGCGCGCATGCCGGCGGGGTTGGAGCCGAAATCGGGCTCGGTGAGTCCGAAGCAGCCGGTGGCTTTGCCGCTTTGCAGGGCGGGCAGCCAGCGCTGCTTCTGCTCCTCGCTGCCGTAGGCGTGGATGGGGTACATGACGAGGGCGCCCTGCACGCTGACGAAGCTGCGGACGCCGCTATCGGCGCGCTCGAGTTCCTGCATGACGAGGCCGTACTCGACGTTGCTCATGCCGGCGCAGCCGTAGCCTTCGAGGTTGGCGCCGAGGAAGCCGAGCTCGGCCATCTCGGGGATGAGCTCGCGGGGGAAGCGCGCGTCGCGGAAGCAATCGCGGATGAGGGGGAGGATGCGTTCGTCCGCGAAACGGCGGGCGGTGCGGCGCACCATCAGCTCTTCTTCGCCGAAGAGCGAATCGACGGCAAAGTAATCCACGCCTCGAAATGCCATGGGAATGTCCTACTCATTTGAACACGATTCGGGAAGGGGTAGGCCGGGAGGCCTGCGCTACGGGGGCAGGCCGGGAGGCCTGCGCTACGGGGGAACAGTTTGCGGGATGGGGTGGGCGGAGGTATTGTTGAACGGGACGGATTATGAAGACACTGATTTCGACCTTGGGAATCGCCTGCGTGCTGGCCGCGCCGTTCTCCGGCGTGGCGCAGGTCAAAGCGAATAAAGAACAGATCCTGTTCTACACGCAGGGCTGGACGGGCGAGCGATTCGACGACGGCAGGCCGAAGGTGCCGGACAGCCTGCTGAAGCGGGCGCTGGACGTCTCGATCGAAGACGTGTGGGACTACCTGCGGGGGCACGGGTATACCAATCAGTTCGAGGGCGGCTGGCAGGCGCTGCACGCCGAGCAGCCGTTCGCCGGGCGGGCGGTGACGGCGCAGTTCATGCCGAGCCGTCCGGATATGACGGCGGCGGTGGCGGCGGAAGGGAAGACCGAGGGGCGGGTCAGCGGGACCAACAGTTGGGTGATCGCCGAATTGAAGATGGGCGATACCATGATCGTGGACGGGTACGGGAAGATTGTGGAGGGCACGATCATCGGGTCCAACCTGGGCAGCGCGATCGCGGCGCACACGCACTCCGGGTTCGTCTTCGACGCGGGGATACGGGACGCGGAGGAGAACCGCGAGATCGCCGGGCTGAACGGGTTCTACCGGGCGTACGATCCTTCGGCGTGGGCGCAGATGCAACTGGTGGGGATCAATGTGCCGGTGCGCATCGGGCGGGCGGTGGTGCTGCCGGGCGACCTGGTGCTGGCCAAGCGGGACGGAGTGATTTTCATTCCGGCGGCGGTGGCGGCGGATGCTATCGCCAAGGCGGAGTTTGAGAACCTCAAGGACGCGTTCAATTTCGAATTTAATCGCGAGGGGAAGAACGGGGCGGAGTTCGAGGGCGGATGGAACGCGGCGAAATATGCGGCGCTGGTGAAGTGGATCGACGCGAATCCGGGGAAGTTGAAGATGACGCGGGCGGAGTTCGATGGACTGGCGGCGCAGGTGCAGGCTCCGCGCGGGGGGCGGCGGTAGCGGGCGGAGGCGATATGCAAAAAAGCGGTAGGCGGGGAGGCCTACCCTACTGGATTTGCGCGTTGGCCGTTGCAGTGGCGGCGGCGGGGGCGGAGGCTCCGATCCGGTTCCGGTTGCAGGCGGCGGGGTTCACGCTCGACAGTTGCGAGACGGCGGAGCGTCACGCGCCGGAGACGATGGCCGGCGGGGTGGCGGTGTTCGATTACAACAACGACGGGCATCCGGACCTCTTCTTCGTGAACGGCGCCGATATCAAGAGCCTGCAGAAGACGTCGCCGAAATACTATAACCGGCTGCTCGAGAACGACGGCAAGGGCCACTTCACCGACGTCACGATGAAGGCGGGGCTGCAGGGCACGGGATACGACACCGGGGTGGCGATCGGGGATTACGACAACGACGGCAACGAGGATATCTTCGTGGGCGGCGTGCACCGCAACACGCTGTATCGCAATAACGGCGACGGGACGTTCACGGATGTGACGGAGAAAGCCGGGCTGAACCGTCCGGACGCGGAGTATGGACCGCTCTGGTCGGTGGGCGGAGCGTGGGTGGACGTGAACAACGACGGGCTGCTGGACCTGTTCGTGGTGAATTATCTGAGCTGGAGTTTCGACGCGGAGCCGGTCTGCGAGTATCAGGGACGCCGCGAGTACTGCCATCCGAAGTTCTATAAGCCGCTGCCCAACCGGCTGTACCTGAACCAGGGGGACGGGACGTTTCGGGATATTTCGGCGGAGTCCGGGGTGCGGGCGCATCCGGGCAAAGGGATGGGGGTCGGAGTGGCGGACTACGACGGGGACGGGCGGATGGACCTGTTCGTGGCCAACGACAAAGTCTACAACACGCTGTTTCACAACCTGGGCGGGAACCGGTTCGAGGAGGTGGCGTTCGACGCGGGGGTGGCGGCGACGGAGAACGGCGAGTTCGTGTCCGGCATGGGGGTGGATTTCCGCGACATCGACAACGACGGGCGTCCGGACATTTCGATCGTGGCGCTGGACGATGAAACGTTTCCGCTGTTCCGGAATACGGGGAAGGGCGACTTTCTGGACATCACGTGGATCAGCCGGATGGGGGTACAGAGCCAGCGGATGGCGGGATACTCGCCGGCGATTTTCGATTTCGACAACGACGGGTGGAAGGATATTTTCGTGACGCGGGGGCACGTGCAATCGCCGGCGGCGGCTCCGCGGGTGACGGTGGATCAGCCGAACACGGTGTTCCGCAATCTGGGCGGGAAGGGCTTCGAGGCGCTGACGGCGGAAGCGGGTTTGGGGCAGCCGGCGCGGCGGCACCGCGGGTCGGCGGTGGCCGATTTGAACGGTGACGGAAAGCTGGACGTGGTGGTGACCGCGCTCGCGGCGCCGGCGGAGATCTGGATGAACGAGAGTCCGGGAGGAAACCACTGGCTGGAATTGCGGCTGCGGGGGGTGAAAAGCAACCGCGACGGGATCGGCGCGCGCATCCAGGTGGTGAGAAAGGGCATGACGCAGTACAATCACGCGACGACGGCGGTGGG
>JBBIQR010000156.1:0-1832 GCA_037442245.1 Candidatus Solibacter sp.
GACGGCGGTGAAGAGGTCGTCGCGGGAGAAGCCGCGCTGCACGAGGGTCTGGTGGGGGGCGACGGCGGCGGGGTTGGAATTGTAGACGACGATGGCTTTGACGGGCGGGGCGGCGAGCTCGGTGAGGGCGCGGCCGAGGTGGATCATGTTGACGGTGCGGGCGTCGCGGCCCAGGGCGAGGTGCTGGAGGTCGGCGCGTTCCAGGGCGGCGCGGTTGAGCTGGTGGGCCTGCGAGGTGGAAAGCTGGAGTCCGCCGCCAAGCTCGCGCCAGGAGCCGGTGAGGGCGGGCAGGAGGGCGATGGTGCGGACGGCGGTGGCGCCGCGTTCGCTGCGCTGCACGCCGTAGTTGAGGCGGATGGCGGCGGGGCGGGTGGTGGCGTACTCGCGGGCGAGTGAGGCGATATCGGCGGCGGGGATGCCGGTGAGCTCGGCGGCGCGCGCGGGGGTCCAGGGCTTGAGGCGCTCGCGAAGGGCGTCGAAGCCCGTGGTGTAGTGCTCGACGTAGGCGGGGTCGTGCAGGTTTTCGGCGGCGATGACGTGCATCATCGCGAGCGCGAGCGCCATGTCGCTGCCGGGGTGGATGAAATAGTGGCGGTCGCTGGCCGCGCCGGTGCGGTTGCGGTTGGGGTCGATGGTGTAGAGGCGGGCGCCGTTGCGGCGCGCCTCCATGACGAAGGGCCAGAGGTGGACGTTGGTGCCGAGGATGTTGGCGCCCCAGGCGAGGATGAGGCGGGCGTGGCGGAACTGTTCCGGCTCGGTACCGTAGCGGAAGCCGAGGGACTGCATGAGGCCCACGCCTCCGGCCGAGGAACAGATGGTGCGGTCGAGGCGGGACGCGCCGAGCCGGTGGAAGAAGCGGCGGTCCATGCCGGCGTTATTGAGGATGCCCATGTTGCCGGCGTAGGAGTAGGGGAGGATGGACTCGGGGCCGAATTCGCGGGCGGCGGCGTGGAGGCGTTCGGCGATGGTATCGAGGGCCTGATCCCAGGAGATGCGCTCGAAGCGGGCGGCGCCTTTGGGGCCGACGCGGCGCTGCGGGTAGAGGAGGCGGTCGGGGTGGTACTGGCGTTCGAGGTATTGGGCGACTTTGCCGCAGAGGAATCCGCGCGTGACGGGGTGATCGGGGTTGCCGCGGAGGCGGGTGGCGCGGCCGTCCTCGACGGTGACGAGGACGGAACAGGTGTCCGGGCAGTCGAGAGAGCACACGGAGTGGTGAATCCGGGGCATTGATACAGATTATATCGTCGGGGATGGCGGGGTCCGGCGGCGAGGTTGTAGTACAGGAACGGGACGACGCCGTGTGCGCCCCGCTCTCGTCGTGATTAGACAGGCGGCGGTTTGGGGGTGTGTCGTACAATTCCCAAATGCGCCTTTTGACTGTCGTCGTTTTCGCTGTGGCGTTGGTGTGGGCCGGGCCGCCACCTCGCAGACTCTCGTTTGCCCGAGCGGGCGGGATCGTCCCAGGCACGTTGCAGCTTTTCATTGCAGCCTCCGACGGCAATAATGAGCATCCGCTGCTGGCTGAGCCCCACGACGACTACGACCCGGTCTGGGCGCCCGATGGCCGGCACATCGCTTTCACATCCGATCGGAACGGGTCGGGCGATCTGTTTCTGGTCGACGTCGATGGCACTGGCCTGACGCAGTTGACCTCCGATCCCGCCTACGACGATCAGGCGTCCTTCTCTCCCGACGGCAAACAACTCGTCTTTGTGAGCACCCGCGGCGGCGGCTATGCGACGATCTGGACGCTGGATCTCGCGACGAAGCGCGCCAAGGCGCTGACATCCGGGCCGGGCGGCGACTTTCGTCCCGCGTGGTCGCCCGACGGA
>JBBIQR010000156.1:1842-11069 GCA_037442245.1 Candidatus Solibacter sp.
CAACACGGCGCCTTTCGCCGAAGGCCGTTGGGAGAGGCTGCAACTGGCCGAGATCTACCTGATTCGCCCTGACGGCTCAGGCATGAAGAAAGTCACCAATACGGGCGGCTTCTGCGGAAGCCCGAAGTGGATGAATGACAGCCGGCATGTCCTGGCGTATTGCTCGACGGCTCAGCAGACGATGGACCTTCGACGTTCGGCTCCCGACCCGGGCAGCGAGACCCGATTGGTTTCCATCGACGTGATAAGTGGCACGCTCACAGAGGTACAAGCGCGGCCCGGCGTGAAGATGAATCCGTCTCCACTTCCAGGAAACGACGTTGGCTACATCCGGAAGGATTCCGCGGATGCCGGCATTTACTATGCGAGCGGTAGCCGTGGTCCTCGAGGGGCTATCCGGGCAGCGGCATGGTCGCCGGACGGGAAACGCGTCGTGTTCCACAGACGCTCGACTCCCATGCTGCCGCCGCTAGTGAGGATGTTCAGCCGGAATCCGAATTACGAGTTGAGTCTTGCGGGTTTACTGCCGGTGTTCAGCCCGTCGGGCAAACAGTACCTGACCATGGCCAGAGTCCCCGGTGGAAACGTGGCAGCTCTGAAGGTGAACACGCCGGAGACCGGGCGATCCGAGGTGCTGTATCAGGACAAAACTCGAAATGCATTCGTCGGCGGATGGTCGCCTGGCGGAGATAAGGTGGTTTTCGCGTTGGGAAGCTTCGCGGCATTCTTCGACGGATTTCATTCCGAATTCCTGAGACCTGGCGATCGCGTGGAGGGCGGGGCTCAGATCGCCATGATTAATACGGATGGCAGCGGGTTCCGGGAGTTGACGTCCGGAGCGGATAACAATGCCTTCCCGTCCTACTCTCCGGATGGAAATCGCCTCGTGTTCCGGAGCTTCAGCAAGAACGGCCAGGGACTCCGCATCATGAACCTCGAAACCAAGGCAGTCACGACGCTCACTTCCGATTACGACAACTTCCCTCTGTGGTCGCCGCGGGGAGATCTCATCATGTTTGCCCGGCAGATCGAAGGCGCGTACGACATCTTCACCATCAAGCCTGACGGGACGTCGCTCAAGCGGCTGACGAACGGCAAAGGGAATGATGCGCATATGTCGTGGTCGTCCGATGGCGAGCTGATTGCCTTCGCGAGTTCCCGGATGGGCTTTAAGGACGAGGTGGCTTACACGGATGCGCCGCAACCCTACGGGGAGATCTTTGTGATGCGTCACGACGGCACCCGCGTCGAGCAACTCACCGACAACCAGTGGGAAGAAGGCACTCCGGGATGGGCGCCGCCGGTGCCCAGTCGGGATCCCCGCCCGTAGAACAGCGTAGGGACCGGACACATCAGCATCATCATTGGCGATGGATCTCAGGTGCCGGCTGTTTGCCGGCAGCGCTCCGATCACGCGCAAACCGGGAACGAGCCTGCCGCTTGAATCCCGCGCCGGATCAGGGAAGGGTTGCCGATCCGCTCGGAGCGGTCGCTAATCGCTAGGCCGTCGGGGAGGATCATGGACGGGCTTCCTCGAACGCCGGATTCTCGGTCGCGGAAGTTAGGCTGGCACGGCAACTTGACGGAAAACGCCCGTTCCCCCCGTTGACCGCGCCGGCCATGGCTGGAAAGCCATCGGGAACCATAGGACTATTCGTCCAAGTGGCTGAGTGCTGCGGATAGCCGGGTCGGCTGAGCGTTCACCCAGAAGCCCGCTCAAGGTCCAGGGCAAATACCAACGCGTCCTTGAGTTGCTCCATGACGGCCGCGGAAAGCCTGCCAATCTTGCGTTCGAGACGCACGATTGGCAGGGAGCCCAATCCCTGAACGTTGGCTACTGATTCGCGATCAAGGAACGGAAGTCGTGGCAGCGGCACTTCATACGAACTGCCTCTTTGCTGCGTAGTGAGGGGGACGTACAAGACGAGAGACCGTGGCGGGTCAGGGTCTTCCCGGGAGACGATGACGACAGGACGCGTCTTGGCGGCGAGTCCCAAGTCCGCCAGCCAGATGTCACCGGGCCGAGGGTTCATCGAGCAGGTCGAGGACTTCCTGTTCAGCGGCGCGCGAGCGTGCCACGTCAAGGACGTCGTGATCAGCGAGTTCTATTACCTCGGTGATGCGCTCCCTAGCCTCTGCAGCCGTCTCCGGTTTCCACTCGCGCAGCCGAGCATCGAGTTTCTCCGCCAATATGTCCATGGCCTGTCCTTGCTTCTAGTTTAGCGCACTGAGCCTCCGTGATCTTGGCACGTACTGCACTGAGGGAGCCAGGAGGCCCCAGTGTATGAAACGTGGCAAACGCGGCCGCGGCCGCAAGTCTTCTTCGAAGATGACCTTGAATCTGCCTGATCTCGACCAGGCTAAATCGGCAGTCCTGAACAGCCTGCCCTCGAAGGAATCCCAGCGGGGATACCGACATGCAATAGACGAGTTCGTCGCGTGGTACTGCTCCGAACCCAGGCTCTCATTCAACAAGGCCGTCGTCACCCGCTACCGGATTCATTTGGAATCGCGTCAGCTTGCGCCGGGCACGATCAACGGCAGGCTCGCGGCCGTTAGACGCCTCGCATACGAGGCCGCTGATTCTGGCCTGCTCAGCCCGGATCTCGCGGCTGGCATCCGCCGAGTGAAAGGGCCGAAGAATCTCGGCGTTCGTCTTGGTAACTGGCTCACCGCTGACCAGGCAAGAGCCCTCTGGCAGGTGCCGGACCCGAATACACTGAAGGGCAAACGCGATCGAGCACTGCTCGGGATCCTCTTGGGCTGCGGACTGCGCCGGAAAGAGGCAGCCGAGCTTGAGATCGGGCATATTCAGCGGCGCGAGGACCATTGGGCCATCGTCGATCTGGTCGGCAAGGGCCGGCACATTCGGACCGTACCGGTCCCGGATTGGGTCAAGACCGCCATCGATTCCTGGCTCGTGTCGGCGGGTGTGGCCGAAGGTCGCGTGTTTCGGTGCGTTTGCCGCGCCGGAAAGACCTGGGGAACCCGTGTAACAGAGAGGGTTGTCTGGCATGTCGTAAAGGGCTGCGCCAAGATGGCCGCCATTGAGAATCTGGCCCCGCATGACCTCCGTCGGACTTGTGCGTGGCTTTGCCGCGACGCCGGACGGGAGTTGGACCAGATTCAATTTCTGCTGGGTCATGTCTCCGTTCAGACGACCGAGAGGTATCTTGGCTGTAAGCAACGGCCGCGAAACGCCGTGAACGATGGTGTTGGCATCGAGCCCAACAGTTGAGCATCGACGCTTAAGGCAACCGTGAAGGCGAGCGCCTCTTTCGATATCGTCATTTGTCTGCAAGCTGGCTGCGGAAGCGTGCTACTCTCCCTAAGTGAATGAGACGGAGGCAATTACGTAGCCATGCCTGACCGGCCCCGTTACCGGCGGTCCTCATAGGGGCAGTGCTGGGACTCGCAGCGATGGCGACGCTGTTCGCCGTCACGGTTATTGATGATTCAACAAAATCGACACCGCCGTCCCGGCTTCCTCAAGCGTTCCCCTCATCCTCGATAACTACGGAACCCACAAACACCCGGACGTGAAAGAATGGTTCGCCGAGCATCCTCCCGGGATTCCATCCGCATCCACAACAAAGCTCCACAACCGTTCGTCTGGGTCGCCAGTGCGAACAAGATCATCGCCAAGGTGCGGAAATATGAACGAACTTTGGAGACAGGAGACTAACGATGCAGCGTAGATCCTTTCTGGCGCTGGCGGGCGCGTTGCCCGCGCTTGCAGCGGAGCAGGGGAGCGGCACAGAGGTGACGATCCGGGGCGACGGGTTCCTCATCAACGGCAAACCGACCTACGCGGGGCGCGCGTACCGGGGGATGAAGATCGAAGGTCTTCTGATGAACGTGCGGGCGGTGCAGGCGACGTTCGACGACCGGAACCCCGAGACGCGTTCGCGGTGGGCGTACCCGGATACCGGGCGGTGGGACGCGGAGCGGAACGTGCGGGAGTTTGTGGGCGCGCTGGGGGAATGGCGCCGGCACGGGGTGCTGGCGTTTACGATCAACCTGCAGGGCGGGAGTCCCGAGGGCTATTCGCGGAACCAGCCGTGGGAGAACAGCGCGATCGATGCCGGGGGCGAACTGCGTCCGGCGTACATGGACCGGGTGAGCCGGGTGCTGGCGCGAGCCGATGAATTAGGCATGGTCGCGATCGTCGGGTACTTCTACTTCGGGCAGGATCAGCGGGTGCGGGACGAGGCGGCGGTGAAGCGGGCGGTGACGAACGCGACCAACTGGCTGCTGGATACGGGGCGGCGCAACATTCTGGTGGAGATCGACAACGAGTGCAGCGTGCCGGCGTACGATCACGAGATTCTGAAGGCGAAGCGGGTGCACGAACTGATCGAGCAGGCGAAGGGAATCACGCGCAACGGGCGGCGCCTGGCGGTGGGCACGAGTTATGGCGGATTGATCCCGGCCGGCGACAACGTAGTGAAGGCGTCGGATTTTCTGCTGCTGCACGGCAATGGACCGGACAATCCCGACGGCATCCGCAAGATGATCCGGGCGTGCCGCGCGACGCCCTCCTGGCGGCCGATGCCGGTGCTGGTGAATGAAGACGATCATTTCCGGTTCGGCGACCGCGACAACCACCTGACGGCGGCGCTTTCCGAGTACGCGTCGTGGGGCTACTTCGATCCGGGCAAGAGCGATTACCAGGAGGGATTCCAGTGTCCGCCGGTGAATTGGGGGATCAACACGGAGCGCAAGCGGGAGTTCTTCGACAAGCTGCGGGAGATCACGGGCTCATGAAGGGGCGGCGCATCGGGGCGGCGGCGGGGAGACCGCGCACCGGGCTGCGGATACAATAAAGGCGGAAGGCAATCTGGACTGGTGTCCGGGGCGGTCTTCAAAACCGTTCGGCGGCGTTTGCGTCGCTGGTGTGTTCAATTCGCACTGCCTTCCGCCAAATCCGGTTGCGCTATGGTGGTCTTTCTATGAGCAGACGCGCGGTGGTGTTCGGGGCGGCGGGACAATTGGGCCAGGAACTGGTCCGCGAGTTGGAGACGCGCGATTACCAGGTGATGGCCTGGGATCGCGCCCAGGTGGACATCACCGACCGGACGGCCATGGAAAATGCGCTGGCGGGTTTCGACGCGCAGGTGGTGTTCAACGCGGCGGCGTATAACCAGGTGGACGTGGCGGAGAAGGAGCCGCAGGCGGCGTACCTGGTGAATGCGCTGGCGGTGCGCAACCTGGCTCTGGCGTGCCGGCAGGTGGATGCGCGGCTGGTCCACTTTTCGACGGACTATGTGTTCGACGGGGTGGCGCGGCATCCGTACGTGGAAGACGATCCGACGCATCCGCTGGGGGCTTACGCGGTTTCGAAGCTGGCGGGGGAACTGTACGCGCAGGCGTACCTGGAGCGGCTGTTGATCGTGCGCACGTCCGGGGTATTCGGTCCGGGGGGGACGGGGACGGCGCGGGGCAATTTCGTGGAGCTGATGCTGCGGCTGGCGCAGTCGCCGAACCCGATCCGGGTGGTGGAGGATCACGTGGCGTCGCCGACCTACGCGCCGGCGCTGGCGCAACGCACGGTGGACCTGGTGGACAGCGAGCGCAACGGAGTGTTTCATATGGGCGGGGGCGCGCCGGTGACGTGGTACGATTTCGCGCGGCTGATTTTCGACGCGGCGGGATTGAAGCCGCAGTTGCATTCGACCAGTGAACGGGAGTACCGGACGCCGGCGCGGCGTCCGCGGTACTCGGCGCTCTCCAACGCGAAGATGGAGCGGGTAGGAATCGCTCCGATGCCGCCGCTGCCGGTAGCGGTGGGGGAGTATTTCGAACGGCGGGGCAAGCGCGGGTAGCCTGTAGCCACGGGGTAACGGGCGGATGGTAGAATTTTAGATCCATGGAAGGCCCGGGGTCCCCTAACCGCGCCGACATCGAGGGGCAGGTCGGCCGGATTCTGGCGAGTCCTCAATTCCGCGCGTCGCGGCGGCGGTGCGAGTTGCTAAGGTGGTCGGTGGGGCGGGTGCTGGCGGGCGAGCCCCAGCCGGTCAAGGAATACCACATTGCGCAGGAGGTATTTGGGAAGCCGGAGTCCTGGGATGCGCGGCTGGATTCGAGCGTCAGGGTGGAGTTCAACCGGATGCGCCAGAAACTGCGGGAGTACTACGCGGGGGAAGGCGCGGGCGACCCGGTTCTGATCGAATTTCCGTTTCGCGGGTACCTGCCGCAGGTTTCGCTGCGGGCCATCGGGGAGCAGCCGTCCGCGGCGGCGGCGCCGGCGGCGGAGTCCAGGGCCGCACGGTTTACTCCGGGCCGCGCGGCGCTGGCGATCGCCGCGGGTCTGGCGCTGATCGGTGCCGCCGTTTGGGGGCAGTTTCCGTTCTTTCGGCCGCTGCCGCCGGTGACGACGGTGGCGGTGCTTCCGCTTCCGCCTGGCGTAGCGAGTCCGGATCGGATTTCTTTTCTTCCTCCATCCCCTTCATATACTCGGCGAACGCTTCCGGACCCTCATCCATTCCGGGACGGGGGCAGGCGCGGCTGTTCGAAGCGGGAACCGGAGCGGGAAGGCGGTGTCTTAAATGCATGACACGCATTCTCGCGCTGCTTACGGCCGCGGCGGCCCTGCTGCTGGCCGGTGCGACGCCTTCCGATGAAGAGATCTATCGCGATTTCGTTTCCTGGTACAAGACGGCGTACACGGGAGGGTTCGCGCCTCCCGCGGTAGAGGCCGCCTATCAAGCGAGGTTGAAGGGTTCGGGCGTGGACGCGCCTGAGATTGCGCGGCGCAGCGAGGTGCTGCGGCGGCGGATGGCGGAAATGCCGCGCGAGTTCGCCGCGCTGCACTTCGACCGGATTTACCGTATGGAGGCGCCGCCGTTCCGCGCCGCGGCGAGTGAATTCCTGGCGCGGATGGTGGAAGGGCGCAAACCGGGGCGCGCGCTGGACGTCGCGATGGGGCAGGGCCGCAACTCCCTGTTCCTGGCCGCCGCCGGATGGGATGTTACCGGCTACGACATTTCCGAAGGTGGCATCACATCCGCCAACGCCGCGGCAGCGCGCGCCGGACTGAAACTGCGGACGGTCACCGCGAGCCATGACGAGTTCGATTACGGCGTTGCGCAATGGGACCTGGTGGTCGAGACGTTCGCGTTCACGAACCTCTCCGATCCGGCCTATCGGAAGCGCGTGGTGGATTCGCTCAGGCCGGGCGGGCTGCTGGTGATCGAGGGATTCGGCGGCGCGGAGGGCAAGGGACCGCGCAGCCTGCTGCTGGAGGGCTTTGGCGATCTGCGTGTGGTGTGTTACGAGAACCGCCACGATATATCCGACTGGGGACTGCAGAAGGCGCGGCTGGAGCGTCTGGCGGCGCAGAAGGATTAACCGGGCGGCCACGCATTTGTTACGATGCAGAGTCATGGAACGCTTGAGGATCACGTTACTACTGGTTTTCCCGCTGCTGGTGTCCGCGCAACAGACGGACCTGGTTTCCACCCTGCGTTACCGGCAGGTCGGCCCCTTCCGCGGGGGGCGCGTGGTGGCAGTCACGGGGGTGCCGTCGCAACCCGAGGTCTACTACTTCGGCGCGGTGGGCGGCGGCGTATTCAAGACCACCGACGGCGGCAACTCGTGGGCGCCGATGTCCGACGGGCAGTTCCAGACCGGGGGCGTGGGCGCGATCGCGGTGGCGGACTCCGACCCGAACGTGGTGTATGCCGGGATGGGGGAAGCCTGCGTGCGCGGCAACGCGACGCATGGCGACGGGGTGTACAAGAGCGTCGACGCGGGGCGCACCTGGAAGAACGTCGGGCTGCGGGACGCGTATCATATCGGCGCAGTGCGCATCCATCCGAAGGATCCGGAGGTGGTGTACGTGGCGGCGCTGGGCCACTTGTGGGGACCGAACGAGATGCGCGGCGTGTACCGCACGACCGACGGCGGCGCGACGTGGAAGCAGGTGCTGAAGCGCAGCAACACGGCGGGCGCGGTGGACCTGGCGCTGGACCCCTCGAATCCGCGGGTGATTTACGCCTCGTTCTGGGAAGTGAGCCGCAAGCCGTGGCGGCTGGACAGCGGCGGACCGGGCAGCGGGCTGTTCAAATCGACCGATGGCGGCGATACGTGGAACGAGATTTCGCGCGCGCCGGGGATGCCCAAGGGAGTGCTGGGCCGCATCGGCGTGACCGTATCGCCGGCGAATCCGGAGCGGGTGTGGGCGCTGGTGGAAGCCAGCGACGGCGGCCTGTTCCGCAGTGAGAACGCGGGCAAGACGTGGACCAGAGTGAACCAGCAGAACATACTGCGGCAGCGGGCGTGGTACTACTCGCACATCTTCGCCGATCCCAAGAACGAGGATACGGTGTATGCGCTGAACGTTGGGTTCCACAAGTCGATCGACGGCGGGAGGACGTTCACCAACATCCAGCCGCCGCACGGCGATAATCACGCGCTGTGGCTCGCGCCGGACGATCCGGAACGGATGATCGAAGGCAACGACGGCGGGGCGAATATTTCGACGGACGGCGGGCACACCTGGAGCAGCATCATGAACCAGCCGACGGGGCAGTTCTACCGGGCGGCGCTGGACAACGATTTCCCGTACAACATCTACGGCGCGCAGCAGGACAATTCGACGGTGCGGACGGCGAGCCGCACGGCGGGAGGCGGGATCACGCAGGCGGACTGGTACGACGTGGGCGGCGGGGAGAGCGGGTGGATCGCGCCGGATCCGCGCAACTCGCAGATCGTGTATGCGGGATCGTACGACGGGCTGCTCACCCGGCAGGACAAGCGCACCGGGCAGATGCGGAACATCAACGCGTGGCCGGACAACACCATGGGCTACGGGGTGGAGGCGATGAAGTACCGCTTCCAGTGGACGTTCCCGATCGTGTTTTCGCCGCACGATCCGAAGGCGCTGTATATCGGTTCGCAGGTGGTGCTGAAGTCGACGAACGAGGGGCAGAGTTGGACGGCGATCAGTCCGGACCTGACGCGGAACGATAAATCGAAGATGGGAAGCTCCGGCGGGCCGATCACGCAGGACAACACGGCGGTCGAGTACTACTGCACGATCTTCACCCTGATGGAATCGCCGGTCACGGCGGGCGTGATCTGGGCGGGCAGCGACGATGGCCTGGTACACGTGACGCGCGACGGCGGTAAGAAGTGGGACAACGTGACGCCGCCGGGCATGCCGGAGTGGATCCGGATCAACTCGATCGAAGCGTCGCCGTTCGACGCCGGTACGGCGTACGTGG
>JBBIQR010000157.1:0-11067 GCA_037442245.1 Candidatus Solibacter sp.
ATGTCCAGCCCCCAGATTTCGGCCTCCGGCTCCTGCTCCTGGAACAGGCGCGCGAACCGCCCTTTGCCGCACCCCGCGTCGAGCACGCGCCGCCCCCGCAAATCGCCCAGATGCTCGCGAATCAGTTTGACGTGATAAATCCGCGGATCGATCGTCGAAGGAAAATGCTCTTCGTCCGCCGCCGCCCGGTCGAACGATGCCTGAATCCGGGCGCGCAGCTCGGGAGTGAGCCGCGCGCCGGGATTCTTCGTAAACAGGTGCTTCAGCTTCACGCCCGCGTCAGGAAGATCGGGAAGCCCAGCTTGTGGTCGTACGTCGGCCGGTAACGCTCGGTGTTGTACATCTTCGCGACGTCCACTCTGCGCGGCCCCAGCTTCGGATCGGGAATCTCCACCATCCGGTAGCAGCCCTCGTTGATCGCCGTCATCAATCCGTGCTGCCCTTCCTTGATGGCGTCGAACGCCATGCCGGCGAAGGTCGCGGCCACCATCTTATCCACGAAGTCCGGGCTCCCCGACCGCAGATCGTAGGTCAGGTCGCTGACGATCGTCTCATCGCCGGTCGCCTTCTTGATCTCGCTGCTCAGGTCCTCGGCCACGCTCATCTTCTTGCGATGACCGAACGCGTCCGGTTCGCCGTACTCCTTCACCGTGTAGCCTTCCCACTCGGCGCCTTCGCTCAGAATGGCGATCGAGTAGTTGCTCGGGTTGTTCTTTTTATCGTTCACCAGCAGCCCGATGAGTTTCTCCAGGCTCACCTTATATTCGGGGATGCAGCACCGCGTCGACGTCACGTATGCCGTGTAGAGCGCCGTGTAGCCGGCGTCCCGCCCGAATACCCGGAACAGCCCGATGCGCTCGTGCGATCCGACCGTCGTGCGCTGCCGGTCGATCGCATCCATCGCCCGCGTGATCGCCGTCGAGAAGCCGATGCAATACTCCGTGTTGCGCACGTCGTTGTCCATCGTCTTCGGCACGGAAATGACCTTCATGCCCTGTCTATCCAGCGCCGCCGCGTAGCTCAACGTATCGTCGCCGCCGATCGCAATCAGGTAATCCAGCCCCAACGTCTCGATGTTCTTGAGCACCGCTTTGCTGACGTCGAATACCGTGCTGGTCTCGCCCTTCTTGGTCACCTGCGTCGAAGGAAATGTCTGCCCCGTCAGTATCGCAGGCAGCTTCTTCATCTTCGAAGGGTTGGTACGCGAACTGTGCAGGTACGTGCCGCCCGTGCGATCGATGGTCCGCGTATTCTCGCGGTTCAGCGGCTGCACATAGCGTGTGCGGCTCGCCGGATCGTTCAAATCGACGTGCGTCAGCGCTTCCCAGCCGCGGCGCAGACCGATCACTTCGGCCCCGATTTCGCTGCTGCGGTAAACCACCGTCTTAATAACTGAATTCAGTCCGGGGACGTCGCCGCCGCCCGTAAGTATGCCGATGCGTTTCGCTGCCATGGTTCTCCTGGATGAAAGGGGATTAGGAAATCCCATTATAGAGGATCACCGGCAACCAGGCTACGCGCGGCTCGCGGCCCGCGCGGCCCTTCAGGCCGCGAGCGCGGTGGCGAGTACCCACCGTACCTGCATGGGTTCAAACGGCGCCCCGCAGTAATCGGCGGCGCCCGCTTCCAGCGCATTCAACCACGCCGTCACCTCCGGCAGCCGGCTGGTCACAATTACCGGCAACCGCGGGTTCAACGAAAGCGCTGTGTCCAGTTCGTGCGAATCCGTAAATACCAAATCGGCATTCGCGGCGTCCGGCGAGGCCTCACGCCTCGTCGAGACCGTTACCGCATGTCCAAGGTGCCGCAATACGCGGCTCAGATCGTCGGCCAGGGCGGAGTCCAGGCCGAGTAGGAGTACGTTCGCCATCGTTAATCTCTCTCTTGGGGGAAATTAGAAGGGCGACAGGGGCCTGTTCCATTTCCAGCATAACTGGTTCGCTGCATCGCGTCCAATCAGAAAATGTGATTCGTCCGTTAAAAATACATGACTCTTATCGGCCGGACCGGGAGTTTTCTTTAGTCCGGTCTTCACTGCCGGAATTCCTCGGTGTTCAACCGGATAGTGCCTGTGCCAACTCGGGACTTCTCATGCTTACATCCCCTTCGACGCAGGCCCCGCCCCAACCGGTTGCCCGGAATCGCTTTCCCCACGGCCCGCAACGTTCGCGAAGCAACACTATTCCGCCGCCATCGGACCAACGGACTACCCCCGCGCGGCTCCTACGGGCCAATCGCCAGCCGGGAAAAGGAACGTGCTCAGATTTTCAGGAACATTTGCCGCCGGTACATCCAGTACAGCAGCACCCAATACACCGCCAGCACCGCGCATCCCCGCACAAACGGCTCCACCTCCGCCCCGAAAAACGCGAAAAAATGCGCCCCCAGGTGGATGCGGAAGCTGTCGAGCACGAATCGCTCGAACAGGTGCGCCATCAGGTACGCGGCGATCGAGTTGGTCCCGATCACCACCAGAGGGAACGCCCACCGCCGCCACTGCCGTACCTCCGTCAGCCAGCAGAAAATCGCCAGGTACAGGAAGCACAACCCCCCGCTGAACAGTGTCCAGCCCGGAGTCCAGATGCGCTTCACGATCGGACAGATCCCCGTAAAGTGCAGCAATACTCCGGCCGCCACCCCGATGCCGCCCGCAATCAGCAGCCGGCGCATCGGAATCCCCGGCGCCGCGGCGCGCAGCCATCGGCCCGCCGCCAGTCCCAGCAGCATCGTGCCCAGCGTCGGGATGAAGCTCAGGGTCAGGTACCCGCCCGAATTGGCTACGTACGGCGCGGTCCGCGGGAACAGATTGAGGAACCATTGGTCGAACGCGTTGCCAAAATTGTCGCCTTTATTCCAGTGCGCCAGAAAGCCGCTGAAGAATCCCGGCTCGTGCGCCGGATACAACGCCCAGGCCAGCCAGTAACCACCTAATAGCAACCCGAACGCCGTCCACTGCCACTTGGGCGGGCGGAACGCCAGCAGAAACAGAAACGGATACCCCAAACCAATCTGCGTCAGCGTGTCCTCGAACGTGAAATAGGTCTGGGGTGCGCTCATCGACCGCAGAAAAATCCCCAGCCCGCACAGCAGTAGCGACCGCCACAGCGCATGAAGGAACAGCCCCCGAAAGGTGGCGCCCCGGGCCATCCGCGAGGCGATCGAGTACGGCAGCGCCACGCCCACCAGGAAAGAAAACCCCGGCTGAATAGTATCGTGCAGCGAACACCCGGCCCAGGTCACGTGCGTCTGGTTCCAGGCCAGAAACCCCCAGAACGCGTTACCCGGAAGCGCCCGCGCCACCCGTGCGAGCTCCACCACCTCCGCCATCATCAGCAGCATGACGAATCCGCGGTAGGCGTCCACCGCCAGGTTGCGCCGGGGCTTCTCGATCACCCCTAGAGCATACACGGGAACGCGCCCGCCCGCCCCACCCGTCAGGAATAGGTCAGCGACTCGGCGGGCAGCATCAGGCGGCGGTCCCCTTCCAGGTGCCGCGACGGGTCCGGCCCCGGCCGCCCCAACAGGTACCCTTGCGCGATGTCGCACTCGAGCTGGTGCACGGCAGAGAGTTCCTCCGGCCGCTCCACCCCCTCCACCACTACGCTCAGATTCAGGTTGTGCGCCAGCGCCACCAGCGAGCGGATCATCGCCCGCGACTCCCCCGCCTCGTGCAGATTGCGCACAAAACTGCGGTCGAGTTTCATCCCCTGGAAGGGCAGCCGCACCAGGTAGCTCAGCGACGAATACCCGGTGCCGAAATCATCCACCATCAGGCTCACACCGGCGTCGCGCAGCCGCGCCATCTTGGCCGCCGGACCGTCGAATCCGGCCAGCACCACGCTCTCCGTCAACTCCAGTTGCAGCAGGTCCGGCCGCAACCCGGTGCGCGCCAGCGTGCCCATCACCGCTTCCACGAAATCCTCGCGGAAGAACTGCACGCTCGAGACATTCACCGCTACCTGTACCGGCGGCGCTCCCGGCATCTGCCAGACCGCCGCGGCGCGGCACGCCGCCTCCAGCACCCGCATCCCGATCGGCACGATCAGACCGCTCTGTTCGGCCAGCGGAATGAAACGGTCCGGCGGCAGAATGCCCTGCCGCGGATGCTTCCACCGCGCCAGCGCCTCGAAGCCCGTCAGCCTCCCGTCCCGCAGACAATACTCCGGCTGGTAGTGCACCACGATCTCCCCGCGGTCCACCGCGCCCCGCAACTCCCCTTCCAGTTGCACCCGCTCGCGCAACGCGCGCCCCAGTTCCGGAGTGAACAGCCGGCAACCGCCGCGCCCTTCGCTGCGCGCCGCGCTCATCGCCGTGTGCGCGTGCTGCAACAGCGCCGGCGCGTCCGCCGCGTGACGCGGGAACAGGCTGATTCCGGTGCTGGCGCTGAGCGGGAATTCGCCGGTCGCGGCGCGCAGCGGCGCCGCCAGCGCGTCCATCAGTTGCCGCGCCACCCGCTCGGCGTCCCCGGCTTCGGCCACCCGCGGCAGCAGCACGCCGAACTCGTCGCCGCCCAGTCGCGCCAGCGTATCGCCGTTCCCCAGGCACGCCCGCAGGTGCTCGGGAATCTCCTCGAGCAGCGCGTCCCCCGCCGCGTGTCCGCGGGTTTCGTTGAAGGCGTGAAACGAATCGATATCCAGGTAGACGATTCCCACCGTCTGGCCGGTCCGCCGGGCTTCGGCCAGCGCCTGCTCCACCCGGCCGCAAAACAGCGTCCGGTTGGGCAGCCCGGTGAGCGGATCGTTCAACGACTGGAACTCCAGCCGCTCCTCGGCCTGTTTGCGCGCCGTGATGTCCTCCCAAAGCCCGATCGTGCCCGCGCACTCCCCGTCCTTCATCGCTTGCGACACGCTCACCCGCATCCAGACCGCTTCGCCATCGCGCCGCAGCATCCGCACTTCCCCGACATAGCTGCCGGCCGCCCCCGCCATCACGTCCTGCATATGCCGGTCGTGGTCTTCGCGGTCCTCCGGGTGAATCAGGTCGGTCAACCGCATCGAAAACAGGTCTTCCCACGTGTACCCCGTCACCCGTCGCACGAAGTCGCTGATCTCGACGAAACGCCCTTCGCCATCGGCCAGAATCGCGCCTACGGTGGCGTGGGCGAACATGCGGCGCGTGCGCTCCTGGTTCTCGCTGAGCGCGTGTTCGGCCGTCCGCAAACCGGTGACGTCGACGTTCACCCCCAACAGGCGAAGCGGCTTCCCCGCCGCGTCGTGAAACAGCCGCGCCTTGCTCAACAGCCGGCGGGTGGCGCCATCCGGACGCACGATGCGGTACTCGGCTTCATAGGCGGAGTTCGATTCCAACGCGTGATCGAGCTGGCGCTCCATGCGCTCGCGGTCGTCGGGATGGATCAGCCCCAGCCACCCCTCGTGCCCGGGGAATTCCTCCGCCGGCGGCAGTCCGAACATGCGGAAGATCTCGGGCGACGCCGCCGTACGGCCCGCCGCGATGTCCCAGTCCCAGATCCCCATATCGGCCGCCTCCAGCGCCAGGGTCAGGCGCTGCTCGGCCTCGCGCCGCACCCGGGCTTCGGCCCGCAGCCGGCGGTTGGCCTCGCCCAGCCGGCGCCCCTTCGACGCCACCAGCGCGCGCACCCGCACCGCGCGCCGCAACACGTCGCGCGTCACCGCCGAGATCACCAGCGAAAGCAGCAGCCACGCCGCCAGCAGGCCCCATCGCGCCCAGCCGCTGCGCGCCGCGCGAAACGCCGGCGCCGCCGAAGCGCGCAGCACCCACACCCGGTCGGCGAACCGCATCGGGATCGCCGCCGCCAGGCTCCCGCCGCTCGTGCGCGGCCCCGGATTCAACCGCGAAACATGCCGGTAGAGCAGGCGTCCGCCCAGCCCGCTGTCCTCCAGAACGAAATCCACCCCCAGCGGCTCCACGTGGCCCAACCCGTATTCCACCAGGTCCGCCACCGGCGCCAGCGCCAGCGCCACCCCCTGCAAGCGGCGCGCGCCATCGAATACCCCGGCGGCGAACACCAGCAACTCCCCGCCGCCATCCATCGCCGCCGGAACCGTCACCACGCCCCCGGCGCCCGCCGCGCGCCGGACCGCGTCCGCCAGCCACGGCGGATTGCCTTCGCCCAGGATGCCCGGACCCGCTTCGAAGCGGCGCGCGCGATCCACCGCCGCCGCCGCGCCGCCCGTCCCGTTCCACTCGACCCACAGCGCCGCGACTCCGCCCGGACGGGCGCCGCGGTGACCCTCCACCGCGGTCCGGATCACGCCGGTTTCGCCGCGCGCCGCCAGCCGCGCAACCACTTCCAGCAAACGGCCCAGGCTCTCGGTTTCCCGGCACACGGCGCGCGCCCGGTCCGCCGCCGCCGCGCGGAACAGATCGGCCGTGTTGGCCGCGTCGCGCCGCCCCAGGTAGAGGAATCCAGCCACCGACAGCGCAATCCCCGCCGCCAGCATCGCGGCGGATGTCAGGTTGCGGTCGAGGCGCAGGACGGCGCGCCGGATGGCGGCTTTTTTCACGGGTGTTCCCGTGGAACTTATCGGAGGAAAGAAGGAAAGGTTTAGGCCTGCGATACTGTTACTTGCGCTACCAGGCCCGGCACCTTCCCTTCTACCTGACCTTCGCGGCGGTGAGCCTGCTGCCGTGCTCGATCACCGCCATGAATCTCGCGCTCGCGTTCGCCCTGCTCGCCCTGCTCTGGCAACGCCGCGGCCATCCGGACGCGCTCCGCTTCCCTCCACTCAAAGCCCCGCTGGCCGCTCTCTTCCTCTGGACCCTGGCCTCCATCCTGCTCAGCGGACACATCGCCCAGGGCTGGGAAGGCGTCCGCAAGTTCTATCTCTTCCTCATGCTGCTGCTCACCGCCAGCACCGTGCGCTCGCGCGCGCACATGCGCGCCCTGGTCTGGGGACTCACCGCAACCACCACGCTCTCCGCCGCCTGGAGCCTGGTGCAATTCGTCCACAAGTACCGCGCCGCGCACGACGCCGGACTCGATTTCCGCCTGGCCTACACCGCCGGCGAGCGCATCACCGGCTTCATGAGCCACTGGATGACGCTCAGCGGCGAGGAGATGATCGTGCTCGTGTGGCTGGCCGCGCTCGTGCTGCTCGGCGGAAGCCTGCGCGGGCGCGTCCCGCTGATCGCCGCCGGCGCGCTGATCGCGGTCTCGCTGGCGGCGGGCTACACGCGCTCCATGTGGATGGGAACCGCGCTCGGCGCCGCCTACCTGATCTGGCAGCGCGACCGGCGCTGGCTGGCGGTGCTGCCCGCTATCGCGCTCCTCATCCTGGCGGTGAATCCGGCGGGCATCGGCAGCCGCCTGATTTCCGCCTGGCATCCGGCGGGCGACGTGGACTCGAACCGCTTCCGCGTGATCTGCCGCCACACGGCGCTGGCCATGATGCGCGCCCATCCGTGGTTCGGCGTCGGACCGGGGCAGGTGCGGCCGCAGTTTCTCAGCTACATTCCGGCGGACGAGCCGCGCCCGCTGCCTCCCGGCGCCTACATCCACATGCACAATACCTATCTGCAATTCGCCGCCGAGCGGGGCATCCCGGCACTGGCCGCGCTGCTCTGGCTGCTCGGGAAAATGCTGTGGGACCTGGTGCGCGCGGCGCGCCGCCGGCGGGACGATTGGATGCCGCACGCCGCCCTCGCGGTCACCATCGCGGTGATGGCCGCCGGCTGGTACGAGCACAACCTGGGCAACGGCGAAGTGCTGCCCCTGTTCCTGGCCGCCGTGGGCGCCGGGTATGCGGCGGCGTGGACCGAAGAGGCTCCGCCGGACCCCGCCGCCTGACCGGTTTGCATCGGCGGGCGCGGCGGGATACAGTTGACCGCATGAAACCAGACCGCCGCCGTTTCCTCGCCACCAGCCTGGCCGCCGCCCCGCTCTTTCTCCCGTCGCGCGCCTTCGGCGCCAACGGCCGGATCGTCATCGGGCTGATCGGAGCCGGCGGACGCGGACGCTACCTGCTCGAAAACTTCCTCAAGCTTGGAGCCGAGTGCGCCGCCATCGCCGAAGTCTACGACATGAACATGGCCAACGCGGCCAAGATCGCCCCCGGCGCCAAACAGTACGTCGATTACCACGAACTCCTGCAGCAGCCGGGCATCGACGCGGTGGTGGTCGCCAGCCCCGATCATCAGCACGCCCCCATGCTCTTCGCCGCGCTCGAGGCGAAGAAGGACGTGTATCTCGAAAAGCCCATGTCGCATTCGATCGAGCAGAGCCAGGAGATGATCCGGCGGGTGCGCGCGGCCAAACAGATCGTGCAGATCGGGATGCAGCGGCGCAGCGCGCCGGCGGTGATCAAGGCCAAGGAGATCGTCGATAGCGGAATCCTGGGCCGCATCACGATGGTCAAGCCGATGTGGAACTGGAACGTCTCGCGGCCGCTCAACAACACTCCGCTGCCCGGCAAGCTGGACTGGAAACGCTTCCTCGGCAGCGCGCCGGACCGCGACCTGGAGCCGATGCGGTTCCGCAGTTGGCGCTACTTCTGGGATTACTCCGGCGGCAACATGACCGATCAGGGCACGCACCTGATGGACGTCGTGCAGTGGTTCACCAACGGCGGCTTCGCGCGCAGCGCGGTCTGCTTCGGACAGGCGGCGAAGAACACGGGCAGCGAAGTGCCGGATAATTTCTGCGCGGTTTACGAGTACGAAAAGTTCATGGCCACCTGGACGCTGAATTACTGCAACTCGTACGACAACGACTGGAGCATTCAGTTCCAGGGGGACCAGGGCACGATGATCATCGATCAAGCCGGGTTCCGCATCTGGAAGGAGCCGTGGCCGCCGAATCGCGAGCCGGTCCAGACCATGGCCGCGCCGATCCCGATCGAGCCCCACATCCAGAATTTTCTGGATTGTGTCCGGTCGCGCAAGGAGCCCAACGCGCCGGTCGAGGTGGGCGCGAGCGCGGTGAGCGCGCCGCATCTGGCGAATGTCGCGTTCCATCAGAACCGGCGGGCGTACCTGAATGCGAATGGCAGCAAGGTAAGCTAGATCCATGAGACTCACGCGACGCGAACTGGCCGCGCTGGCTCCCGCCCTGGCCGCGGCCCAGCAGCAGACCGCCCAACAGCGCGGCGACCTGCCTTCGCGGTGCTACATCTACGAGGATCTGCCGGTGAAGAAGAACGGCGAGAACGAATCGCGCGCCGTCTTCGACGGGTTGAATCACTCCGGCATCCAACTCGACGTGCACATGACCAGCCTCGGTCCGGGGCGGATACCGCACGCGGCGCACCATCATGTGCATGAAGAGGTCATGATGCTGCGCAGCGGGCAGTTGGACGTGACGATTCAAGGGAAGACGACGCGGGTTTCGGCGGGCAGCGTGGTGTACGTGCATTCGATGGAGGAGCACGGCTGGAAGAACCCTGGTCCGGGGCGCGCCGAATATTTCGTGCTGGCCCTCGGCCGCGAAGCGTAGGCGGCGGCCGCGCGCGGCGCTACACTTGGGCCGGAGGTGGATCATGTCCACGCCCATACCGCCGGCGCCCGCCGGGACCGGCCCCGCACTGGTGGCCGTGCTGGAGACCGACGACCAGATTCAACTCGCCCTCGCCAGGGGGCTGATTGAAGATGCCGGGATTCCGCTTTACATCCAGGGCCAGATCGCAACTCTCATCCAGGGGCTCGACGGACTGCTCCATAAGTGGGTCCGGCTGCAAGTGCCGCGCGACCGCGCCGAGGAAGCGCGGGAACTGCTGGGGCCGATCCTGGCGGGCGGCGGGGCGTCCGAAGAGGAGCGCGGATAACAGCGTATACTCGGTGGTTACCGAGGAGCTTTTCTCTTGCGTCTTTTACTCTCTTGCTGGAACGGTCCGCGCCCGCCGCGGCGCGAATTTACTTTACAGACCGCGGGTATCCGGGTTCTGCTCATGGGGCTGCTGCTGGCGCGGCTTTGCCCCGCGTTGACGGCGGCGCTGCCGGCCACGGTCCTGCCGCAATTCGCTTACGGCGGCGGCTGGTATTCGGCTCTCTACTTCACGAACTTTTCCTCCACCGCGGTTTCCTTCCCGGTGAGTTTCGTCCGCGACGGCGGCACGCCGCTGGCGGTGCCCTCGCTGGGAGGCGCGACCGCGACGGTGAACCTGGCGGCGCACGGCACGGCGGTTCTCGAGGCGCCGAACAGCGGGGCCCTGGTGCAGGGATACGCGGCCTTCACGCTGCCCGACGGAGTGACGGGCTACGGCGTCTTCCGGCAGAGCGTGCCGGGACAGTTGGATCAGGAAGCGGTGGTGCCGCTCTCCGACGCCGGGGCGAGTTCGACCTACCTGACGTGGGACGAGACCAATTTCACGACCGCGGTGGCCATGGTGAATCCTTCGCTGACGGCGGCGCAGATCCAGGTCACGGTGTGGGACGACGGAGGGAACGTGATCGGCAGGGCGTCGGTATCGCTGCCGCCGATGAACAAGACCGCCACCGTGCTGCGCTCGCTGGCCGGACTCGCGGGCATGGCGGGCAAGCGCGGCACCGCGCAGTTCACGGCGGTGGGCGGCAGTATCGCGGTGCTCGGACTGCGGTTCAACGGGCTGGCGTTCACCTCGATCCCCTCCACGGCCGGGACGGGCGCGGCGAATCCGGCGAACGCGGTGTTGCCGCAAATCGCCTTCGGTGGAGGATGGTACTCGGCGCTGTATTTTTCCAACTACACGGATTCGCCGGTCTCCTTCGCGGTGGCCGACACGGCCGCCTACCGGAAGGCTGTAGCGGGCAGTTTGCTGTTACGCCTCGTTGATCTTCGGTAAGTTAGAAGGGAGTCGGGATGTCTGAGGTTTCACCGCCCCGCTTGTTTACGAAAGAATTTTTGGCCCTGAACGGCATTGCCTTTCTGACCTTTTGCAACATGGCAATCTTCTTCCAATTTTATCGTTATCTCCATACCCTGCCGATCGGGCCGGAGTGGCACGGCTTTCTTATCGCCCTTTTTTCCATCACCGGCCTGATTATCCGCCCCTTGGTCAGCCCTTTTCTGCATACCGGCAATGCGCGTCTTTGGATGCTCATCAGCGCCCTGGGGGTGACGCTGATGCTGGGATGTTACAACTTCGCCAGTGATTTCTGGACCATGGCCCTGGT
>JBBIQR010000158.1:0-10925 GCA_037442245.1 Candidatus Solibacter sp.
CCAGCGCGATCCACCGGTCGCCCGCCCCGATCTCCGTCTCGTCCACCGCCAGAGCCCCGTGACCTTCGTCGCACACCATCTCGGTCGTCACCGGGTCGAACATGCTCGCCCACGACCCCACCGTCACCGGCGACGCCAGCCGCCGCAGGCACACCGGGCAGCGCCGCCGCTGGTCCGCGAATACCCAGATCACGCCCGAGCCGAACGCGCCCAGAAACGCCAGCGTCCACGCCAGCCACCCGATCACCAGCACCGCCTCCCCCGCGAACCGGTGCATGCGCAGCGCCGCGTTGCCCTCGATCCAGATCAGCGGCACGATCACCGCCACCGCGCCGAACTTCGCCAGCAGGTAGCACCAGTAGCGCCAGCCGTAGCGCCCCAGCGAGAGCCGCCCGATCGCGATCAGCATCAAACCCACCGTGAACGCCAGTACCAGCGGCACGAAGTGCGCCACCACCAGGTCCGCCCGCGGATCGTAGCGCAGCGCCCGCGGCTCGATCTTCCACTCGATGAAGGTATAGATCACGCGGCGCGTACCCTGAAACCCGCGCGAAAGCACGCCCACGAGCCCCAGCGACACCGCCGCGAGCAGGAGCACGAACCCCGCGCCGCCCGTGAAGCGGATCAGCCGCGCCCGCTCAAACCGCGTCCAGAACCCGCGCAGAATCGCGTCCCGGCAGAGCCGCGCGGTTTCTCCGGGCGCGCGCACCGGCAGTTCGCCGCGTCCCGCCAGAATCCAGAGGTTCTCCAGCCGCGTCAGCCACAGGAGGCGCCACGCATCGCGCGCGGACCGCGGCACAAGCCATGCCGCCGCGCGCAGCAGCCAGACGGCCGGCGCCGGCGGACTCGCATCCGGATGCACGTCTCCTTCTCCCCAGCAGATTCGACGCCGCGCCGCGCCGCGCGGTTCCCGCCGCGGTCCGCCCCGCTACTTCTGTCCGCCCTGCGGCGGCGCCACCGGCAGATCCGCTTCGCGCTTCACCGTGCCGCTCTTGGCCTCGTCGATGTCCACGGCGTACTGGTCCAGCGTCTTGCCCAGCACCTGCACCAGCGCGTTCTGCGAATGCGCGTACTGGTTCCTGGCGTCCACTTCGGCCAGCGCCCGCGCCGTGCTGTCGCGCTGTACCAGCACCACGTTCAAAATCGTGCTCGTGCCCAACTCGTACTTGCGCCGCTCCCCGGCCAGCGTCAGATCCTGCAGGCGCCGCGCCTCCACCGCGTTATCGTACGCCACCCGCGCCTGCGCCAGCGCCGTCTGCGCGTTGATCACGTTCAGCTTCACGCTGTTCTGCAACTGGTGATCCTGAATCTGCTGCTGCCGGTAATTCAGTTCGTCCGTGACCAGATCGGCCTGCGCCGCGCGGTTGCGGATCGGAATGTTGAGCTGGAAGCCGGCGCTGTAGTTGGGGAAATTCCGCGAAAAGATCTGGTTCATGAAGCTCCCGTATCCGCCCAGGAAAAATCCGTTGACGTCCTGCGGCGTGCGTGTCCGGTACCCCAATACCTGCCCGCTGGAATTCATGATCGGCACCTGCAAGGTATTTACGTCGCCCGAAAGACCGCTGTTGGAGAGGTTGGCGAACACGCTCAGCGAGGGCAGCAGGTTGTTCTTCGTACCCAGCATGTTGATCCGCGTGTCCTCCAGCCCAAGCTGGCTCTGCTCGATCTCCGGCCGCTTCTGGATGGCTTCGGCGATCAGATCCTGCGTCGGAATCACCGCCTCCTTCGCCGGCACCTCGAAATGGTCCAGCGGCACGATGCGCGCCCCCACGATCGCCGCGTTGTTCAGCCCGCTGCGCGTCAGCACGCTCTTCAGGATCATCTCCTGCTGCAACACCTGCGTCTCCGCCGTGGTCACGTCGCGCTGCGCGTTCTTCATCTCCGCTTCGGCCTGAATGATGTCGATCTCCGCCAGCGCCCCCAACTCCGCCCGCCGCTTATTGTCCTGGTACAGCCGCGTGTCCAGGTCCAGCGTCTGCTGCTTGATCTTCAGGCTGTCGTCGAAGCTCACCAGGTCCCAGTACAGGTCCACCACGTTCTTCACCGTCGCCATCACCTGCTGTTTGAAGGACAGGTCGCCGATGTGCTGCTGGTTCTTCGCAATCCGGATGGCGCGGTTGTTCACGCTCACTCCGAACCCGTTCAGCAGGTTCTGCGTGATCGAAAAGCTCAGCGAACCCTGCGTCACGTTGTTGAAATCGCTGTTGTAGGAATTCTGCGAAAATCCGAGCACGTTGCCCATGCCCAGCGACACGCTCGTCCCCGTGAGGAACCCCTGCTGCACGCCGTAGTTGATGTTCTTGAACGACGTCACCAGAAAGTTGGTGCCGGTCACGAACGTGCTCGTCTGCGGCGACGTCTGGTGCTGAAACTGCGTGTTCACGAACACCGTCGGGTCCAGGTTCGGAATCGCCGACCCGGCCAACTGCACGCTCAACCCGCTCAGCACGCCGCCCGTTCCCCCGCCCGAGCTCGCGCCCGTCGAACCCAGCGAATTCGCCCCCGCCAAAACGCCCAGCGACGCCGACGACGGCCCCTGCGAAATGCTGTTGTTCACGTTGCGCAGCAACTGCCCGGCGCTGGCACGCAGCAGGTTGGCGTCGTTCAGCCGGGGATTGATGCGCGCGCTCTCCACGTCCAGGTTGTTTTCCAGCGCCAGCGCAATCGCGTCGCGCAGCGAAAGGTAGATCTTGCCGGCGCGCATCAGCCGCTCAATCCGCTGCGAGTCCGCCCAACTCACCGCCGCCACGCCGCGCGGACGGTAACTGCGGGTGATCCCGTACAAAAACCCGCCCGGAGCGGCGGGCTTGATCTCCGGCGTCTGTCCGAAGATAGGCGACGCCATCACGGCGCAAAGCGACAGAGCCACGGTTCGGTGCATTCGAGACATGGGTGCGGTTATCCTCAATCCACCATTATTGCTGGTTCGATACACGTATACGCAATTGAGGACGCCCCGGTTCGCTTCTTATTAACATTTCCCGCCTCCGCCGCGAAACCCCCGGGCAGGCTACAGTGGTCTTTAGGGATATGCGGAAACCGCTGATCGCGCTCGCTTTCCTGGCCGTCGCCGCCTGGGCCGCAAACCTCAAGCTGTACTTGAAGGATGGCTCGTATCAGATTGTCCGCGAATACAAGGTTCAGTCCGACCGCGTGCGTTATTACAGCGTCGAACGCAGCGATTGGGAGGACATCCCCCTCGACCTCGTGGATCTCCAGCGCACCGCCGGCGAAGCCGCTCAACGCCAGGCCCAGCTCGAGGCCGATACCAAGGCCATGTCCGACGAGGACACCCTCCGCCGCAACATCGAAAAAACCGTCTCCCGAATTCCGCAGGATCCCGGCGTCTACTGGGTCGCCGGAAACGAAACCAAAATCCTCAAGCAGGCCGAATCCACCGTCCATACCAACAAGGGCCGCAGCGTGCTCAAGCGTCTCTCCCCCATCCCCATGGTCAGCGGCAAAGCCACCCTCGAATTGGCCGGTCCCCGCGCCGTGACCGTCTTCCAGGACGGCGAGCAGGAGTTCTACATCCAGCTCTCCGACCCGGAACGCTTCGGCATCGCCCGCCTCACCACCAAGGGCAACGTGCGCATCGTCGAAAACCTCACAATCATGCCGGTAACCAACGAAGTCCAGGAGGATGCCGACATGATCCCCATCCTGCGCCAGCAACTGGCCGACGGCCTCTACAAAATCTGGCCCAAGGAGAAGCTCGCGCCCGGCGAATACGCGGTCGTCCAATTCACCGAAGGCAAGCTCAACATGCAAATCTGGGACTTCGCCATCCAGTAATCCCGCCGCCCCGCGCGCCAACCGCCTGTTACACTAGCGCGAGGTGAACAGCTACGCCCGCGGAGCCGGCCTCCCGCTCCTCGACCTCACGATCGCCGCCGCCCTCTCCCAAATGGCCCGGCGCCATCCCGGCCGCGATGCCCTCATCGTCCGCCATCAGGGCGTTCGCCTCTCCTGGAGTGAACTCGACGATGCCGCCACCCGCGTCGCCCGCGGACTCGCCGCCCTCGGACTCGCCCCCGGCGACCGCGCCGGCATCTGGGCCGTCAACTGCCTCGAATGGGTCCTGCTGCAATACGGCGCCGCCCGCGCCGGTGTCGTCCTGGTCAACGTCAATCCCGCCTATCGCTCCCACGAGCTCCGCTTCGTGCTCGAGCGCTCGCGCATCCGCGCCCTCTTCCTCCACCCCCGCGACGCCCGCACCGATTACCGCGCCATCCTCGAAGAATGCGGTCCGCCCGAACACACGGTCTGGCTCGGCGGCCCTTCCTGGGACCGCATGCTCGCCGCCGGTGACTCCGCGTGGACCCCGCCCCCCGCCACGTCCCAGGACGTCGCCAATATCCAGTACACCTCCGGCACCACCGGTTCGCCCAAGGGCGTGCTCCTCACCCACCGCAATATCCTCAACAACGGGCTCATGATCGCCCACGCCCTGCGCGCCACCGAAGAGGACCGGATCTGCGTCCCCGTCCCCATGTACCACTGCTTCGGCTGCGTCATCGGCGCCATGGTCTCGCTGACCACCGGCGCCGCCATGATCCTGCCCTCCGCGCAATTCGACGCCCGCGCCGCCCTCGAAGCCGTCGAGCGCGAGCGCGCCACCGCCATCTACGGCGTCCCCACCATGTTCATCGCCGAACTCGAGCATCCCGGGTTCGAGTCCTTCGATCTCTCCAGCCTCCGCACCGGGATCATGGCCGGCTCCACCTGCCCCATCGAAGTCATGCGCAAAGTCTGCGAGCGTATGCATTGCCCCGAGATCACCATCGCCTACGGCCAGACCGAATCCTCGCCCGTCATCACCATGTCGCGCGTCGATGATTCGCTCGAAACCCGCGTCACCACCATCGGCGGCGCCCTGCCCAACACCGAGGTCAAAATCGTCCACCCCGAGACGCGCGAAACTCTGCCCCTCGGCGAAACCGGCGAGCTCTGCACCCGCGGCTACCTCGTCATGAAGGGCTACGACGACGAACCCGCCGCCACCGCCCAGACCATCGACGGCGAAGGCTGGCTGCGCACCGGCGACCTCGCCAGTCTCCAGCCCGACGGCAACTTCGTCTTTCGCGGACGCGCCAAGGACATGATCCTCCGCGGCGGCGAGAACATCTACCCGCGCGAAATCGAGGACTTCCTGCACACCCACCCCAAGATCGCCGATGTCTACGTCTTCGGACTCCCCGACCGCCGCCTCGGCGAGATCCCCATGGCCTGGGTCAAACTCGCCAACGGACACCGCGCCACCGAGGAAGAGATCCGCGAATTCTGCCGCGGCAAAATCGCCTACTTCAAAGTGCCCCTGTACGTCCGCTTCGTCGATTCCTTCCCGATGACCGTCACCAAGAAAGTGCAGAAGTTCCTCATGCGCGAACAGGAAATGCGCGAGCGCGGACTCAGCGAACCACTGCCAGCGGACGCAGCGGAGCCCCCGTCGCCCCCCGCAGCTTTAGAGGCGCGCCGATAAACAGAAACTCCCGCACCCCCGCCCCCGCCAGTTCCTCCAGGTTCAGACACTCGATGATGTGGATCCCGCTCTCCACCAGCAGGTGCACGTGGACCGGCATCGCCGCTGCCGGCACCTTCTCGAACGCCACCGTATCGCTGCCCGCCGCGAAAATGCCGCGCGCGCTCAGCCACCTGGCGCCCTCGAGCCCCGGACCCGGGCACTTCGTATCGTTGATGAACCGCCGCGCGTCGCTGTAGAACGCGCCCCATCCCGTGCGCAGCAGCACGATATCGCCGCGCCGGATCTCCAGCCCTTCGCCCGCCGCCGCCAGATCCTCCGGCGTGATCTCGCGATCCGCCGCCAGCGCGCCGCCGCGCGCCAGGTCCAGCAGCACCCCGCGCCGCAAAATCGGCGCGATCGTGTCCACGGGATGCCTGGTCAGTCCCCCGCTCCACGACTGCGCGCCCGCCGCCTCCTCTCCGCCGTGCAGCCTGCCGCCGCAGGAGAAGTGGCACAGCGCGTCGATGTGCGTCCCCACGTGGCTGCCCATCGCGATCGCGTCCGCCGCCGAGGAGTGCCCCAGCGGTCCCACCGAATCGCCGTGCTGCTTGGTCAGGCTGTAAAGGAACGGCGGATGCGTCGGATAGTGCGGCATCCCCGTGAAATACGGCTGCGCCAGGTCGAACACCCGCGCGCCCGAAAGTTCGTCTGCCAGTGTCATCAGAAACTATAATGCGCGCCGAATTGCAGCACGCGCGGCGGATAGAACATGGAGCTCATCACGCCGAATGTCGTCGAGTTGATGTTTTGATCCCCGCTCCAGAACGTGGCGTGGTTCAGTACGTTGAACGCGTCCATCCGCAGCGTGATCTGCTGCCGCTCCCGGATCCGGATGTCTTTACTGATCTTCGCATCCAGCCCGAACGTCCACGGAGAGTCGAACATCCGCCGTTGCAGCGTCCCCAGGCCGCCCGGTCCGGGATTGAAGAACACCTGCCCGGCGAACGCCGGATCGCCGTCGATGCTCACCCCCGTGCCGTCGTTCGGGTTGATCGCGGGTTTCGCGACGATCATCGGCCCGCTCCCCGTCATCTGGAAGCCCACGACCTGCCCCAGTTGACTCCCGGTCAGCGCCGTCACCGCCGTTTTGTAGTACGACCGCGACACCCGGTTGTTCGTCCCCCGCCCGGACAGAATCGAGAACGGCGCGCCGCTCTGCCACACCATGCTGCCCGCCATGTTCCACCCGCCGATCACCGGGTCGAGCAGGTGATGGTGCAGCCGCTTCCCCTTGCCGAACGGCAGATCGTACGCCACGTTGGCTTTGATCATGTGGGTCAGGTCGAAGTTCGCGCGCGCCCGCTCGATCCCCGGATTGTTGATATCCAGGAAGTGCTCGATGCGGCTCTGCACGTCGCCGTCGGAATCGCTCAGCACCTTGGAAAACGTGTAGTTCGCGTCCAGGCTCAGCCCCTTCGTTAGCCGCCGCCGCGCCTGCAACTGCAGCGCGTTGTAACTCGAACTCGAGTAATTGGTCAGCATGTCCGCACCCAGCGTATACGGATTCTGGAAAAAGTTCACCGCCCCGTTCATCCCGTTGGTCGTGTAGTAGTACGCCAGCGCGCCCGGCTCGCCCGTTTGCAGATAGCTGATTACGTTGGCGTCCGTGAACGCCCCGCCGCGGAAGATCTTGGGAAATACCGTCAACGGCTGGCTCCCCGCGATCCCGGCGTTGTACGCCGGATTGAAATTGCCCGTCTGCGTCTGCGCCAGGAAGCCGTTGTTCCGCGCCCGGATGAAATCGCCCAGGAACCCGTTCTGCCGCAGCACCACCTGGTTGAAATCGAACGCGCGGAATCCGCCCACCATGTGGTTGCCCACGTAGCGCGCCTCGAACACCGTATTCCCCACCTGCTGCTGGATGCCGAACGTGTACTGCTGCACGTACGGCCGCCGCAGGTTGGGATCGATCAGCCCGGTCGCGTTGAACGGGTCGAGCGCGTAGTTGTCGGCGATCGTCCGCGGCACCTGGAACGCCGGCGCCGTGATGACCGGCAGCCCCGTCGCCACCCGGTTGTCCAGCCCCGTATCGCTCACCGTCTGCTGCAATCCGTAATTCGTCTCCAGCATCGTCTCCGGCGCCAGGATCGCCTGGTCGTTCACCCAGTTGATCGAGTACCCGCCCCGCACCGCCGTCCGCCCGCTGCCGAACACGTCCCACGCGAAACCGACGTTGGGCGCAAACTCCTTGAAGTCGCGCCGGTACCACCGCCGCCCCGTCGATCCCCCGATGAACCCGATCGTCGCGTTGCTCAAGAGCGTCTGGACCGCGCTGCCCTGTACCACCGGCGCCACTTCCAGCCCGTCCCTTTCATCCGCCACCCCCGGAAGCTGCCACCGCAGCCCCAGCGTCAGAGTCAGTCGCGGCGCCACCTTCCACTTGTCCTGGAAGTAGAACGCGTACTCGTTCAGCAGGAAATTCCGCTCGAAACGCCGCCCGCCCACGAACCCCGACGTGCGGCTGCTCACGTTGAACGTCTGGCTGTAGCTGTCGATGTATCCCCCGAGCGTCGCCAATAGCGCGTTCGCCGTCGCCAGATCCGTGCTCGAAATCCCCGGCAGATCGCGCCGCGACAGCGCCGGCTGCCCCGCTCCCATCCCCAGCGTGAACGCGGACACTGTGCCCGCCGCGTCGTAGGAATCCACCCGCACCTGCTGCCCCTGAAATCCGAACTGGATGAAGTGCCGCCCCTTCTGCCACGCCGCGTCGTCGGCGAAGTTGTACGTGTCGGTCGTCCGCCCCTGCGGCAGAAACTCGTTCACCGGATCGTTGAAAATCGTCCCCGTGATGATCCCGCCGCCGAACTGCTGCGACGTGAGAAAGTCCCCCGTCGTGCGATTGAAGCCGCCGTGCAGTTCGTTGGTCAGGGTCGGCGCCGGCGTCCACCGCCACGAGAGCGCCAAAAAGTGCGCGTGGTTCGGATTCGTCGCCTTCGGGACCGTCGCGTAATCGTTCTCCGCGTCCGGACGGTCCGTATTCTGGCGGTTCCACGCGTACGTCCCGCTCAGCGCGTGCCGCGTGCTCAGGTTGTAGTCCAGGTGCCAGTTCACGTTGTCCTGCGTCTCGTTGTTGCGCTGGTTGAACCGGTAGCCGCCCGTATTCCGTCCGTCGCCCACCTCGCTGTTGTTGATGTGGCTCGCATCCGGCACCTGCGCCAGAATCCCCGCCATCACGCTATCGATCTGCGTGCCGCGCAGCCCCAGCAGGTTCTTCGCCGCCACCGTGCTCCCCGAGTTGTAGGTGAAGATTCCCTGCCGCGCCGCCGCCGTCAGGATGGTCGTGTTCACCCCGGTCTGCGAGTGGTTGCGCAGCCCTTCGTAATCCGCGTAGAAGAACAGTTTGTCCTTGCGGATGGGTCCCGCCACGTTGCCGCCGAACTGGTTCTGGTTCAGAAACGGCAGCGGCGTCCCCGCCTGGTTGTTGAACCAGTCGTTCGCGCTGAACTGATTGTTGCGGTTGTACCACAGCACCTCGCCGTGAAACTCGTTGGTCCCCGAAGGCGACGCCATGGCAAACTGCGTCGCTCCCCCGAAACCCGCCGAGTTCTGGTTCGCCGTCACCAGTGTCATCTCCCGCACCTGCCCCAGGTGCGGCTTGTTCGGCGAATAATCCAGCGCGTTGTCCCGAATGTAGTTGTCCTGGATGTTCACCCCGTCCAGCGTCATGTTCGAGTACGAGGTCCGCAGCCCGTTGATCACGGTCGCCGAATTCCCGTTGGACACCACGCCCGGCTGCGTCTGAATCAGCCCCAGCACATCGCGGTCGAGCAGCGGCAGATTCTTCACCTGGTCCGCGGTGATCGTCTGGGTGATCTCCGAGTTCGACGTGCTCACCGCGTCCAGCCCGGCGTTCACGTCCACCGAAAACGTCACCGCCGCCGTCTCCAGTTTCACCGCCGGCAGGCTGGTCTCGCGCGCCGGGTCCACCGCCACATTGCGCAGCGTGGTCCTGACGAATCCCTGGGCCGAAACCACCACGTCGTATTGCCCCGGACGCACCCCGATGAAGTTGAACTGCCCGTCCCCCGCCGTCTTCGCAGCCAGCAGCGGCTTCTGCCCGCCGCTCAACAGCAGTTCCACGTCCGCCGCCGGCACCGCGGCGCCGCTCGGATCCACGACCGTCCCCGACATTCTGCCCGAAATCTGCCCGAAAGCCCCAGCCGCGGCCGCGAGCGCCAACACCACAACCCCGGAAGCATAGCGCATGATCCTATTGAACCCCGGAATGGGACGCGCGGTTCCGCTTTCCCCGCCGCGACGGCGCTTTTTTTCCCTAATCCACCAGGTCGCGCCGCCGGATCGTCGGACGCTCGTCGCCGGATTGCGGCTCCGTCTGCCCCGCGGACCGGTGCAGCACCGGGCGCGATGGGTCCTCCGGCTTGTGCTGCGCCTGCCGCTCGATCAGCCGGTCGCGGATCGACCCGTACTCGCTCGTCGTCACCACGTACTCCGGCTTCCGGGGCAGGATGCGCGCGATCTCCCGCTCCGTTTTCGCGATCCGGTCCGCGTCCATCGGGTGCGTCGAAAACACCCGGTCCACCAGCCCCGGCTGCTTGCGGCTCAGCGACTCGATCTTTTCGAAAATCGAGATCGCCCCATTCGGATCGTACCCGGCGGCATACATGTACTGCACCCCCAGGTAATCGGCTTCGGACTCGTCCTTGCGGCTCAAGTGCAGAAACGCCGCCGGCAGCGCCAGTCCCGCGCCCTGCCGCGCCGCGTATCCGCCCCACCCGCCCAGTACGACGCTCGCCGGAATGCTCGCGATGTCCGCGATCTCCGATTTCGTCGCCCGGCAGGTCATGTGCCGCGCCGCCACGTGCGCGATCTCGTGCGCCATCGCCGCCGCCAGTTCGTCTTCCTCGCTGGCGATCTTCATCAGCCCCGTATAGACGAAAATGTACCCGCCCGGAAGGGCGAACGCATTCGGCGAATCGCCTTCCACGATCTGGAATGTGAACGGGATGCGCGCGTCGGAGCTGCGTACCAGGTTCTGCCCCAGCCGGTTCACGTACTCCGCGATCAGCGGATCGTCCACCAGCTTCGCCTGCTTCTGCACCTCCGCCGCAAGCTGCTTGCCCAGCGCCATCTCCTTCTCCATCGAGTAGAAGTTGACGCAGTTCCCCACCTTCCGGTCGCCGATCCGGCTCACATCGTCTTTCGGCTTCTGGGCAAACCCGCAGACCACCCCCAGCATTCCCAGCCACACCGCCAGTCCGCGCACCCTCGCCTCCATAAGGCCATTATTAACGTATCGTAGGTAGAGTGGGTAATCAAGAAATGCAAACTTGTGCGGCGGCGCAGCCTCTCTGGGAACGCTATGCCGATCAATTCCCCGTCCGGGACAACCTCATCTACCTCAATCACGCCGCCGTAGCCCCCCTCCCCCGCCGCACCGCCG
>JBBIQR010000159.1:0-10908 GCA_037442245.1 Candidatus Solibacter sp.
GATCCGGAAAAACGCTTCTGCCTTCCGCGTGCCCCCTCCACGCCCTGTTCTCAACAAACACCGGGCGCGAACTAGGTGACGCCATGACTGCGCCGCGCACCGCAACATGCGGCCCGCGCCGCCGTATTGTGCGCTGCTCCCCGGCTTCCCCGTATACCTGCTAGTCCGCGCCCCGGTGGACGCCGTGTATGTACTTTTTCGCGTGAAACCAAAAATGCCCGCTCGCTCGTCCTAAGTTCAGACAGGGTCCTTGTGAGTTAGGTGGCTTCGAGTCCGCTGGAGCGCGGCGAGAACCAACTGCGGCAGACTGCAGCCCCGGTTCGCGTCACCTGAGCGGTCGTCAGGCGGGGACTCTCTCGACACGAACGGGGTTGTATGCGCCCTAAGTGTGCTTTCTCATTCGCTTGCTCGGAGAACACTCCAATGAAAACTATTCACTCCATTTCTCTTACTGCGTTTCTTTTCGCAGTGTCGGCGGGTCTTGCATCCGCACAGGGCATCGACGCTTACTTCGGCATGGGCACCGCCCAGGCGTCCGCGGCGACCCTCGCTTCGAACACTTTCGGTGATGGAACCATTTATGGCGGCACCCGCATGGGCGGGGCGTTCGGCACCTATGGCGGCGACTTTATCTTCTCCAAGCACTTCGGTGTTGGCGCGGAGTCCTCGTTCCGTTTCAGCCAGGGCGGCTACGCCGGCTTGAAATACAGGCCGGTCTTCTACGACTTCAACGGCATCTGGCTGCCCATGGGCAGTGACCGGCGATTCGTTCCCGAAGTGCAAGCCGGACTAGGCGGCGTTAACCTCAGCTTCTACTATCCCCAGGCTTATTGCGATCAGTTTGTCGGCTGCTCCAATTCCAATCAGTTCCTTGAAAGCTCCCATCACTTTCAGCTACACTTCGGCGCCGGTGTGCGAGCCTACATCCGCGGCGGCCTCTATGTGCGCCCGCAAATCGATATCCACTGGGTGAATAACTTCTACCAGTTCGGCAGCGGCCTTGTGCCCGAGTATGGCGCGGTCATCGGCTATAGCTTCGGTCACACGAAGTAACTCCCGGCGCTTGCCGCGGATCCCAGCTGGCGGACACCACCAAGGGCTTCTTGAAAAAGAGGGACCGGCTACTCGGTCCCCAAACGGACTTGTCTCTCCCAAGCGCGAACGGCGGCGCCCGCCGCTGCAAACCGGGACCTCTTTCGTTTTCCCCGGCCGCCGGTTCGCGCGGCCGGCGCCTGCGCGGAGGGGGACTGACTCCTCGCCGCGGCTTGCACCTTGCTTCCCATACGACGTTCGCTTCTCGCGAGGCTGTCTTTCCCCGTCACCCCGTCCTCGAGTGCTGCGCGCCTCTTCCCCGCCCTCTACCTTCCCGCCTGCCTCTGCGATGCCCGCACCGCCCGTTCAAACGCCCAGGTCCGGATGTGGTTGATCTGTTCCTTCATCGTCCGTGACAGCGGCACGATGCTCGCCGCCACGCTCACCAGGTCTTGCCCCGCCAACTCCCGGTCCGCCAGCCGCGCCTTCGTGATCGCCGATACCACGCATTGCTCGATCTCCGCCCCCGTCCAGCCAATCGTGAACTCCGTCAACTGCTCCAGCCGGAACTCCCCCGGGTCCACGCCCCGCTGCTTCAGGTGAATCCGCAGAATCTCGATCCGCTCGTCGTCGGTCGGCAGATCCACGAAGAACACTTCGTCAAACCGGCCTTTGCGGATCATTTCCGCCGGCAGCAGGTCAATCCGGTTGGCCGTCGCCGCCACAAACAGGCCCCGCGTCTTCTCCTGCATCCACGTCAGGAAGAACGCGAAGATCCGTCCCTGCTCGCCGCTCGATTCCGTCGACGTGATGCCCATCTCGATTTCGTCGAACCAGAGCACCGCCGGCGAAACATCCTCCATCATCTTGCATGCCGCCACAAACGCGCCTTCCGGCTTCCCGTGCCGCCCGGAGAAAATCTCGATCATGTCCACACGGTAGAGCGGCAGGTCGAAGTACGAGGCAATCGCTTTCACCGCCAGGCTCTTGCCGCAGCCCGGGATCCCCATCATCAGCAGCCCCTTCGGCACAATTTCCGCGCTCAGTTCGTCGCGCATGTCGAATAGCTTGCGGCGCTCCGTCAGCCACTTCTTCAGCCCTTCCACTCCCCCCACATCGCCAATCTCCGTGCCGTCGGCAATGAACTCGATCACTCCGCTCCGGTTCACCAGCAGCTTCTTCTCCTCCAGCAGGTCCCGCACCGAGCCCGGCGCCAGCCGCCCCGCCTTCGCCACCGCGCGCCGCATCGCAAAACGCGCCTCGTCCAGCGTCAAGCCTTGCAGCGCCCGCCCGGCCTGCTGCACTGTCCCCTCGTCCGGCGGAGACGCCTGCGTTTCCTCACGCACGAAATCCATCAGCTCAATCAGGTCCGGCGGCCGCAGCTCCACAAACAACATGCTCCGCTCCAGCTCTTCCGGAATCGACCGCACCGGCGAGCTGATCACAATGAATTTGTCTTGCCCGTAGCAGCTCTCGTACAAATCCCGCAGCCTCCGCCGGATCTCGCCGGATTCCCGCAGCGGCTCGTGAAAGTCCTTCAGGTGGAAAATCGCCGCTTCCTGGTGGTCGCCGATAAAATCCAGCACCTTGCGCGGCGCTCCGTATTCGGCATCGGCGGCATCGTCCTCTCTCCGTAGCCCGTCCGTCAGGCTCCAGCTCCACACCGGAACATCCCCCTCCGCCAGCAGGTGCCGCGCAGCCTCCCGCAGCACGCGCCCCACCCGCTGTTCCTCAATCGTGCGCACGTAACTCAGCGGCCGGCCCGATTCGAATACTTCGCGCAGTAAAGTCGCCGCCCGGCTTTCCCGCCGCATGGCTGGCGAGCCGCCCGGTCCATGGGCCGTGGCGGCCGTTCTTTCGTCCGGTGTCCCGGACCGTTTGGCAGTTGGCGTTTCGAGCGAAATGGCGGCGTATCCCCCTGAGCTTGGTCTCTCCTATTATCGACGCCGCCGCGCCCGCGAAAGTCTGGCGGCGCGGCAGCCTCCCCGCCGCCGGCCCTTCCCGCCGGCCGCGCTCCGCCGCCGAAACGATAGACTGGTCGGATTGCGCCGGCAAAGGCGCATCGGCCCATTCAAGAAATCAAGATGACACCCGGACGACTCCATTGCCCAGCCCCTTCCTTCTCCATGCGCTGCCGGCCCGCCCTGTCGCGCCCTGCCGCCCTGCTTGCGATGACCCTGCTCCTTGCCGCTGCGCCCGCCTTCGCCCAGCCGCCTTCGCCCGATTCCCAGCTCGCCATCTCCCGTAACGCTACGGAAAAGGAATTGGAGTCGGTCGCCATCGTCGAACGGAAGGTCATGGTGCCCATGCGCGACGGCAAACGGATGGCCGCCGACATCTACCGCCCCAAGGACGCCTCCAAAAAATACCCCGTCGTCTTCGTCCGCACTCCTTATAACTTCAACTACTGGGATGTCCGCAACGGCGTCTACCGCGACATGACCACCGAATTGCAAACCGTGAAGCGCGGCTATGCCTTCGTCGAAATGAATGAGCGGGGCCACTTCTTCTCCGAAGGCCGCTACGACATTCTCGGCGCCCCGCTCACCGATGGTGAAGACGCCCTCTCCTGGCTCGCCGCTCAGCCCTGGTCCAGCGGCAAGGTCGGCATCATCGGCTGCTCGTCCACCGCCGAGTGGCAGCTCGCCGTCGCCGCCCGCGGCAACCCCGCCCTCGCCGCCATGATCCCCCAGGGCTTCGGCGCCGGCGTCGGACGCGTCGGCCCCTATTACGAGCAGGGCAACTGGTATCGCGGCGGCGCCGTGCAAATGCTGTTCATCGCCTGGATCTACGGCGAGCAAAACCAGGTCCGCCCCATGTTCTCCGCTGACACCTCGCAGCAGGATCTGATCGACGCCTCCCGGCTTTTCGATCTCGCCCCCCAGATGCCCCCCGTCGACTGGTCCAAGGCCCTCCGCCATCTCCCGGAGATCGACATCATTAAAGCCGTCGGCGGCCCGCGCGGCATCTTCTCCGATCACATGGAAGTCTCCACCGGCGGCGCCATGATCAAACGCGCGCCCAACGACCCCGCCTGGTATCGCGGCGGACTCTGGCATGACGATCAGCCCATTAACGTCCCCGGCTTCTGGTTCATGTCCTGGTACGACGTCTCCATCGGCCCCAATCTCGCCGCCTTCAACCAGGTCCGCAAAACCGCCCGGCCGGACATCGCCAACCAGCAGTACGCCATCATCGCACCCACCCTGCACTGCAGCTACAAGCGGGCCAGCGAGCACACCATCGTCGGCGAACGCGATCTCGGAGACGCGCGCCTCGATTACGATGCGCTCACCTACGGGTGGTTCGATCACTTCCTCAAAGGCGAGGACAACCACGTCCTCGAAAATATGCCCCGCGTCCGCTACTACACCATGGGCCTCAACAAGTGGCAATCGTCCGGCACCTGGCCGCCACAGGGCGCTCGCCCCATGAAGCTGCTGCTCGCCAGTGGCGGCAAGGCCAATAGCCTCTATGGCGACGGCGCTCTGCTCGCTGCGCCGCCCGCCGGCGATGCGCCCGACGCCTTCACCTACGATCCCGCCAACCCCGTTCCTTCCTATGGCGGCAACGTCTGCTGCACCGGCAACGCCGTAACCGGAGGCGCTTTCGATCAGCGCAAACTCGAAGCCCGCGCCGACATTCTGGTCTATTCCTCCGAACCCTTGCCGGAGGGCCTCGAAGTCAGCGGCCCCATCGACGTGACCCTGTTCGTCTCTTCCGATGCGAAGGATACCGACATCACCGTCAAGATCCTCGATGTCTATCCCGATGGCACCGCCTACAACCTCGATGAGACCATCCAGCGCCTGCGCTATCGCAATGGCTACGACCAGCCCCTCGCCTGGATGGAGCCCGGCGCCGTCTATCGCGTCGCGCTGCAGCCCATGACCACCAGCAACTACTTTGCCGCCGGCCACCGCATTCGCCTGGAGGTCTCGAGCAGCAACTTCCCGCGCTTCGACCGCAACCTCAATACCGGCGGCAATAACTATGACGAGGCGGTCGGCCGCATTGCCCACAACGCGGTTCACCATTCCTCGCGCTACCCGTCGGAGGTCACCCTCTCCGTCGTCAAGCCGGCGAACTAGCGGCCGCTCCCGCCCGAACCCGCGCCGCTATTTCTTCGCCTGGCTCATGCGCGCCGCCGTTGAGGGCGGCACAATGCCGCTCGCCCTCAGGTAGCCCGCCAGGTTCCCGTAAATTTCGTTGTTGTGCACCAGGATGTGCAGCAGCGAATAGGTCATCTGCGGCGAGGAAAGCGCCTTGGCGTCGTCCATCTTTTCGAGCACCGCGGCGCAATAAGCAAACGAGTCCTTCAGCGCCTTCGCCACATCGGCTTTCTCTTTGAGCGATGCCGCCTGCTTCGCCGCCTCCGGCACGGCCTCCCCCTTCAGCGTCGCGCAATCCATGAAGTTCCGCTCGGTCGAATGGTTCAGCCATTCGCCGAACGTCATCTGCCCTTCCGTCAGCCGGAAACCGTACTTCTCGGCCGGCATGATGTCCGCCGCGCCTTCCAGGTTCCGGCGGATTCCGTTGAAGTAGCGCTGTGTCGTGGTCGTGGTCAGCGTGTTCTGCGCCGGCAGCGTTGCCGCCACCAGCTGCACCGCCAATGCGGCTCCGGCCGCCTGTTTCAGATACCCATGCATGCTCGCCATATGCTGAGCATGTTCCCACATCCCGCCTCAAACCGGCGCATCGGGGGTGTGTGACATGGAAGCACCGGCATCACCGCTTCCGATGCAATGCGTGGGAATCTGCGCATAGCCAGTCCTCAACCGGAATCTGCGCGTAGCGAGTCCCCAACCGGAATCTGCGTGTAGTTGGGGACCCTGCAAAAGCCCGCCAGGGCGACAGAGCTTAGCCCATGGCGCCAGCCATGGGAATGAGGGACCGGCCAGGTAGCCCCGGAATCGGGGCGAAACAACGCTCGCTCGCCCCGGCTCACCCCCCGTTGTCGCATGGCTCACGCCGTGCGCTCAATCTCACGTCGCGCGCCCGCGCCGGCCCGCACCCTCCGCCAGGTGCGTCCAGTACTCTATTGGATGCGGGAAAACGCAAAGGAGCCGTTATGAGAAATCACGAAACCGATCGGGTCCCAGGCAGTGGATTGAGCCGGAGACGGCTGATGCAGCGCGGCGGCCTGCTCGGACTCGCCAGCGCCGTCCCGTTTCCCGGACTCGCTGCCGCCGCCGGCCCGGTCACCGGCACTTCCGACGGCTCCGCGATCTACCACGCCATCGGCGTCCAGCCTCTCCTCAATGCCAAAGGCACCTTCACCATCATCACCGGCTCGCAGACCCTCCCGGAGGTCAAGCGCGCGATGGAGGCCGCCTCCAAAGCCTACGTGCAGATGGACGAGCTGATGGAGGGAGTCGGCAAACGGCTCGCCGAACTCACCGGTGCCGAGTGGGGTATCGTCACCGCCGGCTGTTGCGCCGCGCTCACCCATTGCACCTCCGCCGCCATCGCCGGAAGCAACCCCGAACGGATGCAGCAACTCCCCGGCCTCTCCGGCCTCAAGAGCGAAGTGATCATCCCGGAGTATTCGCGCAACGTGTATGACCACGCCATCCGCATGGTCGGCGTGAAGATTGTCGAAGTGAACAGCAGGGCGGAACTGGAAGCCGCCTTCAACGAACGGACCGCCATGTGCTACATCCTCGCGGGCGAGGGCGACACTGGCCCGCTGGGCACCGCGGTGGTCTCCGAAGTCGCCAAGCGGCACGGCGTGCCGGTGATCGTTGACGCCGCCGCCGAGATCCTCACCTTCCCGAACGTCCACCTCCAGCGCGGGGCCACCGCCGTCGCCTATAGCGGCGGCAAATGCATCCGCGGCCCGCAGGCGTCCGGGCTGCTCATCGGCGAGCGAAGCCTGCTGGAGGCCGCCTGGGCCAACAGCGCGCCCCATCACGCCTACGGCCGCTCGCTCAAGGCCGGCAAGGAAGAAATCATGGGCCTGCTCGCCGCCGTCGAGATGTGGAAGAAGCGCGATCACGAAGCCGAGTGGAAGCAATGGCAGTCCTGGCTCGATGAAATTGCCGCCGCCGTCAAGCTCGTGGATGGCGTGACCACGCGAAACTACGGCGCCGAAGAAGGCCTCTCCAATCGCTCGCCCCGCTTGCTGATTGAGTGGGATGGCGCCAGGCTGGGCATCACCGGCACGGAACTCGCCAAAACTTTGCTCGATACTGAACCGCGCATTGTGCTCGGCAATTCTTCCGGCACCCGCCCCGACGCCATGGCCAGCTCCGTCTCCATCACGCCCTATATGATGATCCCCGGCGACGCCCCGGTTGTCGCGCGCCGCCTCGCCGGAGTCCTCGCCAAGCCGCCCCGGTTTGCCGTCGAGCCGCTCCCCGAAGGCGCGCCCGCCGCCATCGCCGGCCAGTGGAACGTGATGATCGATTTCCAGCGGGGGTCGGCGGAACATACGTTTCTCCTCGAGCAGACCGGCGGCAAGGTGGTCGGCACCCATCGCGGCGAATATGTTTCCGGTGATTTGAGCGGCGCCGTGGCCGCCAGCCTGGTGCGGCTGCGCAGCTCGCGGAAGATTCACGGCACCCGCCTGTTCTGCGATTTCATGGGCACCGTCGAGGGCGACCGGATGAGCGGTACCGTGAACATGGGAGAGTATGGGGAGGCGAAGTGGTCTGCCGCGCGCCATCAATACCACGCCCCGGGCGGCGTCATCCGGCCGGTCAAGCCGGCGTAATCGGCGGCCTTCCGCATCGCTTCATTCAGCTCGATGGAGAAGGGAACGGATATGAGCAAAACAGATAGAAGGAACTTCCTGGGCAAGGGCGCGGCGGTCGCCGCGGCCGGCGTAGCCGCCGCCACGCCGGCGGTCGCCAAAGCGAAAACATCCAAGGTCGTCCACTGGGAAAACGGAAAGAAGCCGGAGAAAACCCCGCTCTTCACCAGCGCCGTCTCCTACGGCAACCTGCTGTTTCTTTCGGGCGTGGGCGCCCACTTTGAAGGCGACATCAAGGCCCACACCAAACATGTCCTCGATGAGCTGAAAGGACGACTGGAGTCGTGCGGCTCCTCCATGGAGAAGGTGCTCAAGTGCAACGTCTACCTCGCCGACCTGAAAGACTACAAGGGCATGAACGAAGTCTTTCAGGGCAGCTTTGGCCCGGAGCCCCCCGTGCGCACCACCGTGTCGGTAGCCGGCGTGCCCGGCAACTCGCTTGTCGAAATTGACGTGATCGCTTACATCTAACCCAGCTTCACGCGCTGCACGTTGATCTTCGCGTCGTCGAACTCGCCCAGCCCCAGCATGCCGGCGATCTCGATGTGTTCCACCTGGCAGTTCAGGTAGTGGCTGTTGTCGTCGGGCCGCGAAACGGCGATCGGCGCCATCCCCACTTCCACTCGCTTGGCGTCAATCGCCTTCAGCCCCGTCTTGTCCAGCGCCACCGGGTCGGTCCCGAAATACATCATCTTCGGTTCCCAGATGAACTGCTCTCTGCCGAACGGCCCGCCGTGGTATGCGGCGCGCACCGAATCCACCACGTGCAGCACCACCTTCTGCCGGATGATCGGCAGGCTCACCACCGACGGGATGAACATCCCGCACGCATTGGCCGTCGGCGTCATGTGGCTCCGGTTTACGTTGTTCACGAACCCGTGCGACATATTCTTCAGCGTGATCGTCACCCCCGCCGACTGATGGTGCTTCAGCACCGGCAGGTTGATGATCTTGTTCACTTGCGACGTGACGATCTTGGCCACATACGAACGCCGTGAGTGCGGATCTGCCGGGTCGTCCCCGGCCTTCACAATCGCCATCTCCATGAAGTGCCGCTCGTCGTACCCGTCCATGCTCAGTTGCTTGTCGTCGTAAACGTGGGTCGCCGCATCGAACCGCACGCCCGGGCGCAGCCACTTCAGAATCCCCGCCTCCACCGCTTCCTGGTAGTACCGGTTGAACACCAGCACGTTGCTGTCGGTTACGCCCGCCGCGTTCAGCCCGTCGAGAATCGAATGCAGTACCGTGGCATCGGAACAAAGCTTGGGGCCGCCCACCGGGCTCACCTTGATGCCCACCACATCGCCCTTTTCGAACAGCGAGCGCCAGGCGTCCTGCCACGTCGGGGCCCCGGTCAGGTCTTTCATCCCGCGCTGCACCATCTGCTCCACGGGCTCACGCTGGTAGACCCCGCCCTGGTAGGCGCCGCTGTGCTCCACCGCTACCACCCGCCCGCGGTACTTGCCCGGCATCCCGTACGGCGGCGCATCCGCCCGGCTGACGGACTGCGAAAGCGTCGCCGCCGCCCCGGCAAACGCCGTCTCCAGAAAAGATCTTCGATCCATGAGGTCTCCTCGATTTGTCGCGACGTTCCTTGCCGCCGATACGTTTCGTAGTGTAACGCCAGCCGATTCGGGCCTCGCCACAAGTAGTATGATCGGCATCGGCGCCCGCACACTGCCGGGCTTGCCCGCACACGAACCATGATGACCCTTCCGCGCATCCCCTTGAAACCTTTGGCGGCGCTCGCCGCGGCTGCCCTCGCGGTTTCGCATTCCGCCCACGGCCAAGGCGCCAGTGCCGCCGCCGCCACCCGCAAGTACGACCTGCTGCTGCGCGGTGGCCACGTCATCGACGCGAAGAACCACCTCTCCGCGGTCCGCGATGTGGCCATCGCCGCTGGCAGAATCGCCGCCGTCGCCGAGCACCTGAACCCCGCCGATGCCTTAAAAACCGTCGATGCCGCCGGCCTCTACGTGACCCCTGGCCTCGTCGACATCCACGTCCACGTTTACGCCAGCACCGGCGAGGCCCATTCGTATGCCGGCGACAACAGCGTGTTCCCAGACGGCTTCACCCTGCGTGCCGGCGTCACCACCGTCGCCGATGCGGGCTCCTCCGGCGCCCGCAACTTCGAAGATTTCAAAGAGCACGTCATCGATCGTTCGCGGACGCGCGTCCTCGCCTTCCTGAATATCGTCGGCGCGGGCATGCGCGGCCCGGCCTTCGAGGACAAGCTCGAAGACATGAGCCCCGAGCTCGCGGCGCGCGTCGCCAGCGCCCATCCCGGCGTCATTATCGGCATCAAAACGGCGCATTACTCCGGGCCCGCCTGGACCCCCGTCGAGGACGCGGTGAAGGCCGGAACCCTGGCCAATATCCCCGTGATGGTGGACTTCGGCACCAACTACGCCGAGCGCCCCCTGGCTCAGTTGGTCACCGAAAAGCTCCGCCCCGGCGATATCTATACCCACTGTTATTCGGGCCTGCGCAATGAACTCGGCGCGGACGGCAAAGTGAATCCCGGCATGTGGGCAGGTCGCAAGCGCGGCGTGATTTTCGATGTCGGCCACGGCGGCGGCAGCTTTGTCTGGCGCATTGCCGTGCCGGCGATCGAGCAGAAGTTCACTCCCGATTCGATTTCCACCGACCTCCACATCGGCAGCATGAACGCCGGCATGAAGGACATGCTGAACGTGATGAGCAAGTTCCTGGTGCTCGGCCTCCCGCTCGACGACGTGATCGCCAAATCCACCTGGAATCCGGCGCGCGAGATTCATCATGACGAACTCGGCAACCTCTCGGTGGGCGCGGTGGCCGATGTTGCCGTGCTGCGCGTGGCCCATGGCAAGTTCGGTTACACCGATACCTACGGCGCGCGCCTGGACGGCACCATGAAGCTCGAATGCGAATTGACCGTCAAGGACGGCAAGGTCGTTTATGACCTGAACGGCATCAGCCGCCCGGAGTGGAAGACACTGCCGAAGGACTACACGCTGGTCGGCGATGCCCGCTGGGACGGATTGACGCCCGCGGCCAGAGCCCGTTAATCAGTCAGTCGCGGCGAGCGCCCGCCGCGCGAACCGGGAGCTCTTTCGTTTCCCCCGCACCGGTTCGCGCGG
>JBBIQR010000160.1:0-10852 GCA_037442245.1 Candidatus Solibacter sp.
GCAGGTGCGGTCATTCGATCCGCAGCTTACAACAGGATCCGGGTAGCTACCAGTAGGCCGATAGTTATCGCGCGGCCGATGACGAAAGTTCGCTCTCGCGCGCCGGCAGTTACTCGCGGTGCAGAAAGTCGAAATCGCAGCCGAGGTGGGCCTGCGTCACGTGATCGAGGAAGAGTTTGCCGTAGCCGCGGGTGTAGTGCGGCGGGGCGGGTTGGAGGCGGGCGCGGCGGCGCTCCAACTCTTCCGTGGAAACGTGCAGTTCCAGGTTGCGGCGCGAGACGCTGAGGGTGACGCGATCGCCGGTTTCGACCAGCGCCAGAGGCCCGCCGATGGCGGATTCGGGCGAAACGTGGAGCACGACGGTGCCGAAACTGGTGCCGCTCATGCGCGCGTCGGAGATGCGGACGCAGTCGGCGATGCCGCGCTCGAGCAGGACCTTGGGCATGGGGATGTGGCCCCATTCCGGCATGCCGGGCGCGCCTTTCGGGCCGCAGCCCTTCATCACAAGCACGGTATCGCCGTCCAGAGGCAGGTCCATGGAATCGATGGTGTCGTGCATCTGCTGGTAGGTTTCGAAGACGTAGGCCGGGCCGGTGTGCTCGCAGAGTTCGGGGGATGCGGCGGTCTGCTTGAGGACCGCTCCGTCCGGGCAGAGGTTGCCGCGCAGAACGACGGTGCCGCCTTCGGCGAAGATCGGCGCGGCAAGGGAGCGGATGACCTCCCGGTTGTGGCAGGGGGCGTCGCGCACGTTCTCGGCGACGCTGCGTCCGTTCACCGTGAGGCAGCCGGGGTGGAGCAGGGGCAGGAGTTCGCGCATGACGGCGGGGACGCCGCCGGCGTGGAAGAAATCCTCCATCATGTGCTTGCCGCTGGGGCGGACGTCGACCAGGAAGGGGGTGCGGCGGGAGACGCGGTCGAAATCGTCGAGGACGAGTTTGTGCGGGGTGCGGCCGGCGATGGCCAGCAGGTGGACGACGGCGTTGGTGGAGCCGCCGGCCGCCATATCCACGGTGATGGCGTTTTCGAAGGCCTCGCGGGAGAGGATCTTCGAGGGGGCGAGTTCCTCGCGCACCATTTCGACGGCGCGGCGTCCGGCGGATTCGGCGATGGCGAGGCGCCGCGCGTCCGGGGCGGGGATGGCGGCGGAACCGGGGAGCGACATGCCGAGCGCCTCGGCGACGATCGCCATGGTGGACGCCGTACCCATGACAGTGCAATGTCCGGTACTGCGCACCATGCAGCCTTCGATTTCGAGCAACTCTTCGGGGGAGATGCGGCCCATGCGGTACAGGTCGAAGATCTTGCGGCCGTCGGTGCCCTGGCCGATGGTCGTGCCGCGGTAATTGCCGGAAAGCGAGGGGCCGCCGGTGACGAGGAGCGCGGGGACGTCGGCGGAAGCCGCGCCCATGAGCATGGCGGGCGTGGTCTTGTCGCAGCCGGAGAGCATGACGACGGCGTCCACCGGGTTGGCGCGGATGGACTCTTCCACGTCCATCGCCATCAGGTTGCGGAAGAGCATGGTGGTGGGCTTCATGAACTGCTCGCCCAGCGAGATCACGGGGAATTCCATGGGGAAGCCGCCGGCGGCCCAGACGCCGCGCTTGACGGCATCGGCGACGAGGCGCAGGTGCGAGTTGCAGTTATTCAGCTCGCTGAAGGAGTTGCAGATGCCGATGACGGGCTTGCCGTGGAAAGCTTCGCGGGAGACGCCGAGGGCGCGGACGTTTGCGCGCCGCGAGAAGTTGTAGTATTCCTTGCCGTTGAACCAGTTGTAGCTGCGTAGGCGGGTGGGATCGTCGAGGGCCATCGAGCCCCATTGTCACGCAATTCGAGGCGCGGTGGCCGGGGCGCTCACCGGCCGGTGGAGGGCGGGGCGCGGCGTGATAGAGTTGCGGGCATGAGACTCCGAAATCTTTGGGTGTGGCTGTGGGCCGCGGCAGCCGCGGCCGGCGCGGCGGCGGACGAGGATGCGGCGGCGGCGATCGCGCGAAACCGGATGGGGACGCTGGTGGTGCGGACGCATCCCGGAGCCAAGGTGACGGTGGAGCAGGTGCGGCACGAGTTCTGGTTCGGAGCGACGCTGCCGGGCGGGGTGTTCAACGGGCGCATGCGTCCGGAGGATGCGGCGAAGTGGAAAGAGGTGTTCCTCAGCCACTTCAACGCCGGGGTGCCGGAGGCGGATTTCAAGTGGGACGTGATGGAGCGGGAAAAGGGGCGGGTGAATTACGCGGTGGTGGACGCGATGCTGGCGTGGGCGGAGAGCGAGAACATCCCGCTGCGCGGGCATTGCATTTACTGGGGCGTGCCAAACCACGTGCAGAGCTGGTTGAAGGACATGAACGACGGCGATTTCCAGGCGGCGGTGATGGCGCGGGGGCGCGACATCGGCACGCGGTATCGCGGGCGGTTCGCGGAATTCGATCTGAACAACGAGATGATGCACGCCGACTATTACGAGCAGCGGTTCGGGGTGGACTTCATCCGCGAGATGGCGCTGGCGGTGAAAGAGGGGGATCCGGGAGCGCGGCTGTTCGTGAACGATTACGACATCACGACGGGGCGGCGGCTGGACGATTACGTGAGGCACATCAGGAAACTGCAGGAGGCCGGGGTGCCGGTGGCGGGAATCGGGGTGCAGGGCCATCTGCACGGCGATTCGTTCGACGCCGCGGAGTTGCGGCGGTCGCTGGACGAACTCGGGCGCTTCGGACTGCCGGTGCGGATCACGGAGTTCAATTTTCCGGGGCAGCACTCCAAGTTTTACGAGGGCGACCGGAAGGCGGCGATGACGGCGGAGGAGGAGCAGGCGAAGGCGGAGGCGCTCAAGGAGTTCTTCACGATCTGCTTCGCGCATCCGGCGGTGACCGGGATCATGATGTGGGGCTTCTGGGAGGGTGCGGACTGGATTCCGCAATCGGCGCTATACCGGCGGGACTGGACGCCGCTGCCGGCGGCGCGGGCGTTCGAGGAACTGGTGCGCGGCAAGTGGTGGACGCGGTGGAGCGGGACGGCGGACGCCGGGGGGCGGGTGGAGACGCGGGTGTTCTACGGGACGCACCGGGTGACGGTGGACGGGAAGACGGTGCTGGTGACGGTGAGTAAGGCGGAGGGAGCGAAAGTGGTGCGGGTGGATTGAGGGCGGAAGGACTGCGCGCGTGGTGCGGTCGGAGCTTGATTTTAGGCCCCTGGCGGGTCCAGGATAGAAGTGGTTCCCGGTAGAGGCCGGCCCCCTATGGTTTTGCCCAATCGCATCGTCGTCGATCCCAAGATCCTGAGTGGGAAGGCGGTTATACGCGGTACGCGGATCTCCGTCGAGCTCGTGGTGGAACTGCTCGCCGCGGGCTGGACTCACGGGCAGATCCTGACGAGCTATCCTCACCTTGCTGAAGAGGACATTCTGGCTTGTCTCGCTTACGCGAGTGAGCTTCTGCGCGAAGACAAGGTCTACCCGTTGAAGACCGCATGAAGTTCGTGGCCGACGAGAATTTCCCGCGACCGGCGTTGGAGGCGTTGCGAAAAGCGGGTTGGGAAGTATTCTCGGTTGCTGAGGAAAACCCGGGCATCCCAGACGAAGACGTCGCCGCGCTCTGTGCGGACCAGCAGGGCATTCTTCTCACCTTCGATAAGGATTTTGGCGAACTGATTTTCCGCCATGGGCTGCCGGTGGGCAAAGGAGTTGTCCTCTTCCGGATGACGCCACAGACTCCCGAGGAGGCGGCGGATGTCGCCCTGATGCTGGTTGAGTCTGTGCCCGACCTCGATGGGACCTTTTGTGTAGTCACGCGCGACCGGATTCGCGTCCGGCCGATCGGTTCGGACTCGGGCTCTCAGCGCAGCTTATAGGGACGGCCGCGGTAGATGCCCATGCGTTCGACGGCGCGGACGCGGATGGCCTGGAGGGTGATGTTGTCCTGGCCGTCGCGCTCGCGGGCGAGTTCGACGAGGGAGCGGGCGGCGGGGGCGAGGGCGGCATCGGGAGCGAGGAAGCGGACGAGGTCGGACTCTTCCATGGAGGCGTAAAAGCCGTCGGAGCAGAGCACGAAGACGTCGCCGGCGGAGAGCAGGTGGTCGGCGATATCGACGCTGACGAAGAGGTCGTTGCCGAGGGAACGGCTGAGCAGGTTGCGCTGCGTGGACTCGGCGCCCTCCCTGGGGCTGAGGATGCCCATGCGGACCTGTTCGGCGGGCACGGTGTGGTCGCGGGTCAGAAGCCTGGCCTGGCCGGCGCGGACGAGGTAGCAGCGGGAATCGCCGACGTGCGCGATGGCGGCGCGGTCGTAGCGCAGGGAGCAGGCGACGATGGTGGTGGCGATGGCGACGCCGCCGGGACCGGCGCCGCGTCCGGCTTCATAAACGTCGTGGTTGGCGGCCTGGACGAGGCGGCGCAGGAGGGGCACGTGCGCCTCTCCTCCCGAGGAGTTGCGAAAGTTCGCAACCATGCTCTCGACCGCGGTGCGGGAGGCGATTTCGCCCAACTCCTGACCGCCGACGCCGTCGGCGAGAGCGAACAGCCAGCCGTGGGACTGGAGCTGCGCGGGCGTTTCCGGGTGGACGTAACCGGAGTAGTCCTCGTTATTCCGCCGGATCTTACCGGGATCCGTGGCCTGGGCAAATTCGATTTCCAATCCGGACACGATCTACGAAAGTCTCCCTTGGGGCGGCCTCACGAAGATTCGGTTCCCAGTTTGGAAAGGTAATCCATCAGAGCTTCCCGCATGAGGGCCGACATCAGGCGGTTGGGCTCGCCGGCGATCTTGCGGCGGGCGGATTCGGCGATCAGCCGCCGATAGATCCACTGTGGCACAGTGACGCTGATTTTGCGGTATTCGCACTTGTTTCCGTAAGCGGCGTTCGGATCCAACCAGTCCGGCAGATCCGGGAGGGGTACGGTATCCATTTTGGCTCTATCCATAGAGTACAGTCCTGCCGGAGTATCTATCCGCGCAAGGCGGGGCGGATCGCCGCGAAGCCCGGCGTCCGCCCCGTCAGTGGAACCGATGGGCCGTCAGTTGCCCGCCAGGCTGGGACGGGCCTGGACGATGGTGGTCCGGCCGGTGGCCTTGCTGGAGCGGACGAAGTAGATGCCGCCGTAGATGAGCCAGACGGCGGCGATGCCGAGGGCGGTGAACGGCTCCAGTTTGGTGCCGAAGCCGAGGAACGGCCCGATCAGGTAGAAGGCCATGCAGGCGAGGTTGGCGAGCAGGCCGAACAGCGGGATCAGCAGGTGGCGCACCGGGTTGTACTTCGGATGCCCGTGGAAGCCGACGATGCAGGTGACGCAACTCAGCATGTAGAGCAGGAAGGTGCCGAAGTTGGAGGCCAGCGTGATGGTGAGCAGCGAATTGGGCAGCGCGGCCATCTTATCGTGCGAGAGGTAGCCGAAGCTGGACCAGAAGCCCTGCGGCAGGGCCTTGATGGCGGTGTCGGCCAGGGCGCCGGCGTCGCCGAACAGGTTGGAGACGGTGAAGCAGCCGACGACCGCGGAAATCACGGCCAGCGTCCAGATGGCGCGGTGCGGCGTGAGGTTGGTGGAGTGGAGCTTGCCCAGGTGGTCGGGGAGTTCCTGATCCTTGCCCATGGCGTAGGTGACGCGGGCGCCGGTGTTGATGCAGGAGAGCGTGGTGCCGATGATGGCCAGGAACACGGTGAACGCCTGGATGAGCATGAAGGTGCGGCCGTGTCCGGCGCCGAAGACGGCGTTGCCGACCACGATCATCATGTCGCCGATGGGGGCGGCCGAACCGGTGGCGGTGGTCATCGGGTAGCCGCTACTAAGGAAGTAGTTGGCGGCGAAATACTCGATCAGATAACAGAAGACGCCCTGCACCAGAAGCGAGACGATGACCGCGATGGGGATGTCGCGGCGTGGGTTCTTAGCCTCGCCGCCCATCGAGGTGACGGATTCGAATCCGACCAGGATGAGGATGGCGATGGTAGCCTGCACGAACATCCAGCCGATGTTGTGGATGCCGACCACGGAAGCCGGCGTCGGATGAGAGACGAAGTTGCCTTTATCGTCCTTTTCCGGATAGGCGATGCGGAAGGGCACGGGCGTGCCGGCGGCATCGAGCTTGGGTTTGGGAACCCCGGCGGAGTCGCGCGAGATCACGTCAGTAGCCTGGCCGTTAACGGTCTGCTTCTCGGTCTGGAATTCGTAGGTGTAGGCGTCGCCCGAGGAGGCGTCGAACTGATAGGCGACGCTGCCCGGCGCGTGGTTGATGCGGTAGCCGAGGGCCATCACGGAGAAGACCAGCAGGGCGCTGATCTGAATCACGTTGATGGCGACGTTGACCGAGGTCGAGCCGTTGACGCCGCGGTGCGCGATGTAGGCGACGCCGAACGCAAACACCACCGCGATCGCCATCATGAACATGGGGCCGGGATTCGACGCGCTCATGAAGTTCGGCCAAAGGGTCCCGGCGAGGTAACCGCAAAGGACGCCCATGACCCCGACCATGACACCGGGATAGAGCCAGTAATAGAGATGCGAGCCCCAGCCGACGATGAACTTCGAAAGGCGGGCATAGGGCCAGGCTTTGTGGTGGTTGAGGAACGACTGTTCGGCGAAGTAGTAAGAGCTTCCGGTGCCGGGATAGAGTTTGGAAAGCTCCGCATAACAGACGGCGGTCGCCAGGCAAAGCAGGATGGCGAAGAGGATGCCCGCCCACATGGCAGGCGCGGTATTGCCCGCGGTGCCCTGCGCAACAAACGTCAGCCAAAGGAACGCGCCCGGAGCGATGAGGGCCATAGCGTTCATGGTCAGGCCAGTCAGGCCTAGAGTGGCTTTCATCTCAGGTGCCGAGTTATCGGCCATAGAAATCTCCTTCAAAGGTCGTGGAATGGCGGTGGAAGAGAAACCGGGAATCAGCCGTGCGCGGGCCAGGACAGGCAGGGTCCTTTCAAACTACTATGCCGCTTCCAGTAAACCAAGGGAAGCGGAATTTTCCTATTACGGAAATCAGCAATTTTTATGGGCCGAACGGGGCGCTCGGGGCGGGTTGGGTGTTTCTCCGCCACAGGGTTTGAGGGATACTGAAGCCTTGAAGCCCACCAATGAAGGCAGCCTGGCGGCGGAACGCGGCCGGCGCGAGCTCGAATCCGGCGCGGAATGGCAAGCCATCCGCGAGGCGTTTTTCGCGAGCGGCGACGCGGCGGCGGCTCAATCGGCAATCACCCGGATGACGGAGAGCGCGGTGGCGCGGGCGTGCGAGGAAACCCTGGAGCGTTGGCTGCCGGGACCGCTGGCGGTCTACGCGGTGGGCGGTTTCGCGCGCGGCGCGCTGCTGCCCTACGCGCACCCGGAGATTCTGGTGATGCGGGAGAGCGAGCGTCCGGCGGCGGGCGAATCCGGCGCGGAGTTCGCGGCGCGGCTGCGCGAACGCGGCGTTCTGCCGGGCGTACGCATTCACACGTTGGCGGAGTGCGGGATGCTGCTGGAGCGCAATCCGGACCTGGCGCGCAAGCTGCTCGACCGGCGGCTGCTGCGCGGCGACGGCGGGCTGGCGGCGCGCTTCGAGCGGGAACTGGCGGGCGCGTTCGCGCAGCGCGGGGGCGCGCTCGCGGGGCGACTGGCGGCGGAGGCGGTGGCGCGTCACGCCCGGTCTCTGGACACGGCTTCGCACCGCGAGCCGGATGTGGAAGATGGTCCCGGGGGCGGGCGCGACCTGGGACTGCTGATGGCGCTGGGGCGGCTGGTCCCGGGCGGGATTGCCGCATCGGCGCCCGCCGGCGCGGCGGAGTTTCTGGCGCGCGCGCTGTGCTACCTGCACTATCGCGCCGGGGAAGAACGTAGCGTGCTCGACCTGGCGGCGCAGCAGGCGATCGCGGCGCAATTTGCTCCGGGGATGGCGCCGGCGGAATGGATGCGCGAGTACTTCCGGCATGCGCGCGGCGTTTACTTCGCGCTGCGGCGCGCGATCGACGACCGCGCGGAGGAGCCTCCGGCGCAACAGGCGCTAGGGTGGGCGGCGCTCGAGCCGATGCTTTCCACCGCGCAGGCGGGACGGGCGTTGCGGGCGCTGGAATCGAGCGCGTCGCTGGCGGCGGCGATTCCCGAGTGGACGCGCATCGAAGGGCTGGTGGATGCGGATCCGGACCGCACCCTGACGCTGGACGAGCACACGCTCCGCGCGGTGGACGCGCTGGGCGCGCTCGACGGCGCGGAGGAAGCGGCGCACCGGCGATTCGCGGAACTGCTGCCGGATGCGGAAGGGCGCGCGGTGTTGACCTTCGCGCTGCTGTTTCACCACATGGGCGAAGCGGCGGCGGGCGCTGCGGCGCGCACCGGCATGCCCGCCGCGGCGCGCGAGTTGCTGGCGTTCCTGGTGGAATCGCGCGCCGGGCTGTTCGAGCTGCTGGGCGGGCGCGACCTGGACGACCCGGGCACCATCCGGCTGGCGGCGGACCGCGCGGGCACGGTGGAGCGGCTGGGCGCGCTGACCCTGACTACCTACGCGGATCTGTGCGCAACCTATCGGGAGCCGATGTTGCCGTGGCGGCTGGAGCAGCTCTGGCGCGCCTATCAGGCGACACGGCGCGAGTTGACGCGGGAACTGGAAAGCGACCGCATTGAGGAGATCCCGGAAACGCTGGCGGAGAATCGCGAGTTCGTCACCGGGTTTCCCACGCGCTACCTGCGGTCGCGGAGCGCGGAGGAGATCCGGGCGCACGTCCGGCTTTTCGAACAAAGCCGCGGGACGGGAGTCGCGGTGGAACTGGAAGCGGCGGGCGGCGCCTACCGGCTGACGGTGGTGGCGCAGGATAAGCCCGGGCTGTTCGCTTCCTTCGCGGGGGCGATCTCGAGTTTCGGCCTGGACATCGTGCAGGCGGAGGCGTTCGCCAATTCGCAGGGCGTGATCCTGGACACGTTCGTCGTGGCGGACCCGAAGCGCACGCTTTCCGTGAATCCGCCGGAGGCGGAGCGGCTGCGCGACCTGCTCGGACGGATCGCGCTCGGCAAGACGGATGCGCGGCGGCTGTTCCGCAACCGGCCGCAGGCGGCGGAGAAAGAGGCGCGGCCGCCGCGGGTGCAGTTCGATGCGGAGGCGTGTGCGACGGCGACGCTGGTGGAGATCGTGGCCGACGATCGTCCGGGGCTGTTGTACAGCCTGGCGAGCGTGTTTGCGGGGAACCGCTGCAATATCGATACGGTGCTGATCGACACCAAGGGCCGCACCGCGATCGACGTGTTCTACGTGGCCCGCGACGGCGGCAAACTGCCGGCGGAGGAGCAGGCGGGGCTGGAGCGGCAGTTGATCGCGGCGTGCCTGGGGACCGCATGAGGCTGGCGGGCTTGCTGCTGCTGCCGGCCGGATGGGCCATCGTGCTGGCGGCGCTGGTGATGCTGCCGGGCGGGGCGGCGCGCGCGGCATTCGTGCTGACCGGGGTGGGGATTGAAGGCTTCGGATTGGGAGTCGTGATCCGCAGCCACCTGCCGCGGCGGGAGGAAGAGGAATGAGGGCGCCGGCCGCGGTACTTCCCGACGCCGCCGCGGCGCTGGCGTTCGCCTGCGTGCTGCTGATGCCGTGCGCCATCGCGGGGCTGGCGCTGATGGGCGCGGGATTGGGGCGGTCGCGCAACGTGGCGCACGCGCTGCTGAGCGCGTTGTGCGCGGTCTCGGTGGCGGGCGCGGTGTACTTTGCGGTGGGCGCGGCGTGGCAGGGAGCGCCGGGCGAAAGCGAAGTGCAGTGGTGGGCCTTCGGCCGCTATTGGGGCTGGATCGGGTGCCAGCGGATCCTGATGCAGGGCGCGGGGAGCGGCGTGACGAGCGCGCTGTGGGCCATCTACGGGATGTTCGCCGTGTGCCTGGCGGCGGTGATTCCGCTGGGCGCCGGGGCGGAGCGCTGGCGGCTGGGGGCGTGCTGCGGCTCGACTGCGTGCTTCGTCGCGTTTGTGTACGCGCCCTTCGCCCACTGGACGTGGGGCGGCGGCTTCCTGTCGCAACTGGGGACGAATTTTCACCTGGGCCAGGGCTTCCTGGACACGGGCGGCGCGGGGACGGTGCAGGCCACGGGCGGGCTGGCGGCGCTGGCGATCGCGTGGATTCTGGGTCCGCGGCGCGGCAAGTTTCACGAGGACGGCACCCCGGCGGCGATGCCGGCGCACAACGCGGCGTTCGTGCTGGCGGGCTGCTTCCTGGCGTGGCTGGGCTACCTGGGGATGAATACGGCGGGCGCGCTGCTGGCGGGCGTGCCGGTGGGACGCGCGGCGATGGCGCCGTTGAACGTCACGCTGGGCGCCGGGGCGGCGCTATTGGCGGCGGCGGTAGTGACGCGGGCGCGCTACCGGGTGGTGGACGCGTCGCTGTGCGCCAACGGCTGGGTGGCGGGACTGGCGGCAAGCAGCGCCGGAAGCGCGGCCGCGCCGCCGGCGGGAAGCGTGATCGTGGGGCTGGCGGCGGGGGTGCTGGTGATCTTCAGCGTGGAGTGGCTGGAGTTGCGGCTGAAGATCGACGACCCGGCGGGCGCGGTGAGCGTCCACGCCATCGGCGGCATCTGGGGACTGCTGGCCGCCGGGGTGCTGGCGAACACGCCTCCGGAACAGTGGCTGGCTCAGGTGGTGGGGATTGGGGGGCTGCTGGGGTTCGTGTTTCCGGCGGCGTACGGGTTCAACTGGCTGCTGGACCGGCGCAAGAGCCAGCGGGTTCCGCCGGATGCCGAGCGGCGCGGGCTGGATCTGCACGAGTTGGGCGCGGGGGCGTATCCGGACTTCATGACGCACGAGGAATTCTGAGGGCGAACGGCGCGGCTGGGCGCGCGCGCCGGCTTTCACACGAACCGCATCGGTCGAAGTGTTAGTTAGTTAGGATCGAGGGTATGGAGCTGGCGATTCGGATCCAGGTGGAGGAACTGCC
>JBBIQR010000161.1:0-10841 GCA_037442245.1 Candidatus Solibacter sp.
GCTGCACGGGCAGGGCAGGGACGGAGTCGAGTTTTACACGGATAAAAAGGTAGTCATCGAACGCTGGCCCAGGGAATGGTCGAGGAAATTTTAGCAATGGCGATCGCGCAATCTTACAAAAGTCCGCTGCATCAAATGACGCAGACCACGCCGACGTGCCTATGGAACGATTCGGCGAGCATATCGGAGCTGGAGTATTCGATTTCGCACGGGGCGGTGGGCGCGACGTGCAATCCGGTGATCGTGCTCGGCGTGCTGCAAAAGGAAATGGCGGCGTGGAAGGACCGCATCCACGAACTGATCCGCGAGATGCCGGAAGCGACCGAGGACCAGATCGCATGGCGCGTGGTGGAGGAAATCTCGATCAAGGGCGCGAAGCTCCTGGAGCCGATTTTCGCTGCGCACCGCGGGAAGAACGGGCGCCTCTCCATCCAGACCGATCCGCGGCTCTACCGCAGCACGCAGGGAATCCTCGATCAGGTGATGCACTTCCATGCGCTCGCGCCGAACATGATCGTGAAGATCCCGGTGACGCGCGCCGGCATCCCGGCGTTCGAAGAGGCGACCTATCGCGGAGTGAGCGTCAACGCGACGGTCTCGTTCACGCTGCCGCAGGCGGTGGCGGTGGCGGAAGCGGTGGAGCGCGGGCTGAAGCGGCGCGAGGCGGAAGGCAAGGACATCGCGCACATGGGTCCGGTGTGTACGCTCATGGTGGGGCGGCTGGACGATTGGCTCAAAGCGCAGGCGGAGAAGGACGTGATCACGCTCGATCCGGGCTACCTGGAGTGGGCGGGCGTCGCCGTGTTCAAGAAGACGTATGCGCTGTTCCACGAGCGCGGCTACCGCATCCGGCTGCTTTCGGCGGCGTTCCGCAATCACATGCACTGGAGCGAGTTCATCGGCGGGGACGTGGTGATCTCGCCGCCGGCCGCGTGGCAGAAGCGCTACAACGCAAGCGATGTCGAGGTGGTGAGCCGCATCGGCAAGCCGGTAGATGCGAAGATCGTCTCCGAACTGTACCGCAAGTTCGCGGATTTCCGGCGCGCCTACGATGAGGGCGGTCTCGCGGTGGACGAGTTCGACAGCTACCCCTGTACCGTGCGGACGCTGCGGCAGTTCATCGCCGCGGGGAGCGATCTCTGCGGCGTGATCCGCGATCTTATGCTGCCGAATCCGGATAAAAAGTGACGGCGATCTCTCCCGCGCCGCCGAACACCACGCGCAGGGGTTGATCGAGCGGGGCGTGAATCACGCCGGCGAACGAACCGGTGGTGACGATCTGCCCGGCGGCAAGCGGCACCATCGAAGCCAGCCACACAAGCGGCACCAGAGGGTGACCGTCCGGGTGCCGGCCTTCGCCTGTAAAGACCCCGGGGATGGTGATGGGGAAGGCGCGCATCCAGTCGCCGATGGGGTGCGCGGGCACCGGACCCACTACGAGACCCTGATCGTTCAGCCCGTCGGCAAGCATCTCCGGAAACGCGGCTTCTTCGGGCGCTTCGTAGCGGCTGCCGATCATCTCCAGCACCAGCCGCACTTCGCCGATGGCGGCGAGAACCTCGCTTTCGGGTGCGCCCTGCGGCAGGTCGCGCGCCAGCACGAAGGCGATCTCGGGTTCGATCGGGGCCAGACCGTTTCGCGGCGTGATCGGGCAGCGCGCGCCGCGATGGATCGCGGACGCGTAGATGGGCGCGAGCAGCGTCTTCTCCGGCGTGGGGGCGGAGGCCTTCCACCCGCCCACCGGCTCGCCGAGCAATTCGGTGACGCGCCGCTGCACGGCGAGCGCGGTGGCGATGTCGCGCGGCCGGCAGGCTTCGGGGATGCGCTGACCACGGCGGCGCGCGCGGCGGGCATCGACCAGGTGTTGGGCGGCGGACTGAATCAGATCCACGCGGCGGCCTCCTGGTCGCAGGCGAGCGCGGCATCGGGATGGCGGCGCAGGATCGAGCCAGGGCACTGCGGGGTGACGGGTCCCTGAATCGCGGCACGCATGGCGCCGCGCTTGGTGGGTCCGGGTACGGTGATTACGGCGTGCGGCGTGCGCATGAAGAACGGTACGGTGAGGGAGAGCGCGCGGGTGGGCACGAGTTCGATGGCGCCGAAGCAGCCGTCGTGGACCTGCTGCATGCGGCACACGGGGTCGAGATCGACCACCTTGACGTCGCGCGGCTCGTCGAAATCCGCGGGCGGATCGATGAAAGCGAGGTGGCCGTTTTCGCCGATTCCGAGGACCACGACCTCCGGCCGGGCTTCGGCGAGGAGCGCGGCGTAGCGCACGGCTTCGGCTTCGGGGTCGGGCGCTTCGCCGCGCAGCCCGTGAAACGCGCCGATGGGAACGTGGTCGAGCAGGTGCTCCCGGATGTAACGGCGGAAGGATGCCGGGTGATCCGCGGGAAGGCCGACGTACTCATCAAGGTGAAAGGCGGTAACGCGCCGCCAGTCGATATCGGCGTCGCGCAGGGCGGCCGTGATTTCGTTCTGCGAGGGAGCGGAGGCGAAGACCACCGAGGCTTTGCCGTGTTCGCGGAGGACGCGGTTGACCCTGCCGGCAAAGCGCGCGGCGCTGGCGGCGCCGGCTTCGGCCCGCGTCTCATACACGCCGACTTCGAGTTGTTCGCATTGGAGGCTTCGGAGCAGCATCAACAACACGATAGCAGGCGGCGGCCGCCGCGGCCCCTGCTATCCTGTGACTGAACGTGGCCATCAACCCATCCTCTACGTCGCGGGTATTGGTGCGCGCCACCAACTGGCTGGGCGACGCGGTGATGTCGCTGCCCGCCATCCGCGCGGTGCGCGGCGTGTTTGCTCATGCGCACCTGGCGGTGCTGGCGCGTCCCTGGGTGGCGGACCTGTACGCGCGGGAGCGCGCGATCGACCGGGTGATCCCGTATCCCGCGCCCAAGGGATTCGGTGAGCGCCGCGCCTTCGCCGCGAAACTGCGGGCCGAAGAGTTCGATACCGCGATCCTGCTACAGAACGCCTTCGACGCCGCGCTTCTTGCGTGGCTGGCGGGGATTCCCGAGCGCATCGGCTACCGGCGCGACGGGCGCGGTGTACTGCTGACCCGCGCCATCGCGCTGCCCGAGCCGGGCGATATTCCGCGGCACGAGCGCTTCTATTACCTGGAACTGCTGCGGCGCGCGGGACTGATCGAGCGCCTGCCCGCGGAGGACGCGATCCGGCTGGACGGCATCGCGGAGTCGCGCGCGGCGGGCGCGGCGCACATGGCGGCCATGGGAATCGCGGGACCGGCGATCGGGGTGAGTCCGGGCGCGGCGTACGGCAACGCGAAGCGATGGCTGCCGGAGCGGTTCGCGGAATCGGCGGCGCAACTGGGGCGAACCGTGCTGGTGTTCGGGTCGCGCGGCGAGCGTCCCCTGTGCGAGGAGGTCGCCGGCTACATCCGGCGAGCGGGAGCGGAGGCGCGCAACCTGGCGGGAGAGACCACGCTGCGCGAGTTCATCGACCTTGCCTCGGCGTGCGCGCTGATGCTGACCAACGATTCCGGCGCCATGCACGTCGCCAGCGCGCTCGGCGTGCCCACGGTGACGGTGTTCGGCGCGACCGACGACGTCACCACGGGACCGGCCGGCGCGCTGGCGCGCGTGGTGCGCGAACACGCCGAGTGCAGCCCGTGCCTGTTGCGCGAGTGCCCCATCGACCACCGCTGCATGACGCGCGTCACCGCGGAGCGCGTAACCCGCGAAGCCAACGAGCTGCTGGCATGGACACACGAAGCAAAATCCTGACGATGGAGGCGGCGCTCGCGTTGCCGCGCGGCGCCGTGACGCTGGCGGCGGGCTTCTTCGACGCGCTGCGCGCGGAGCACGTGCGAGAACTGGCGAAGCTGGAACGGCCCGTACTGGCGGTGGTGCTTCCCTGCCCGGACGAGCTCGTCCCGCAGCGCGCCCGCGCCGAAATGGTGGCCGCGCTGCGCATGATAGACTACGTGGTGATCGCCGGAGAAGGAGATGCGGACGTGCTTTCCGCGCGGCTGTCTCCCCGCGCGACGGCGCGCCTGGAGGCCGGGGACGCGCTGCGCGTCCGGCAACTGATCGAACATGTACACCGCCGGCAGACCAGCTAAAACCCGCATTCTGGTGGTGCGGCTCGGCGCGATGGGCGACATTCTGCACACACTGCCGGCCGTGGCTTCGCTGAAACGCGGCGTGGCGGACGCGCAGGTCACGTGGGTCGTGGAACCGCGCTGGCGGCCGCTGCTCGAAGGCAATCCGTTCGTGGACCGGATTGTGGAACTGCGGCGCGAGTCGTGGCGCGGTATGTTGGCAACGGCGCGGGAACTGCGCGCAGCGCCGTACGACCTGGCGGTGGATTTCCAGGGGCTGATCAAGTCCGCGCTGACGGCGTCGCTGGCCCGCGCGCGGCAGGTCTACGGCTATCACCGGTCGCAGACGCGCGAGTGGGCGGCGGGGCTTTTCTACTCGCACACGGTGAAGGCCGGGGCAACGCACATGGTGGACCGCCACCTGGAACTGGCCGCGGCCGCCGGCGCCGCCGAAGCGCTCAAGGTCTTTCCGCTGCCGGAAGGGCGCGACGAGGGCGGACTCCCGGCGGGCGATTTCGTGCTGGCTTCGCCGTTGGCGGGATGGGGCGCGAAACAGTGGCCGCTCGAGCACTACCGCGCGCTGGGCGAACGGTTGCGCGGAGAGTTGGGGATCCCGCTGGTGCTGGACGGTCCGCCGGGCAGCGGCTTCGACCGCAGTTCGTCGCTGGCGGGGTTGATTCACGCCACGCGACGCGCCTCCGCGGTGGTGGGAGTGGATAGCGGTCCCCTGCATCTTGCGGCGGCGCTGCACAAGCCGGGCGCCGCCATCTTCGGTCCCACCGACCCCGCGCGCAACGGCCCGTACGGTGGATCGCTGCGGGTGCTGCGCGGCGCGGGCGCATCCACTACCTACAAGCGCTCCGCAGAAATTGCGGCGTGCATGCGCGCCATCACGCCGGACGAAGTGTTCGCCTGCCTGAAGGCGCAGCTCAAGGTGGGCAGCGCGGTCGAATGATCTCCTTTCCCAAACCTTATGCCGACCTGGTGGCGCGGCTGCGCGTGCCCAGCGGATTCCTGATCGTGGTGGTGTTCGCCTGGTTCTCGCGGCCCACCTGGGAGTCGCTGGGGTGGGGCGTGCCGGCGTCGCTGGCCGGCCTCTGGCTGCGCGGTTGGGCGGCGGGGTGCCTGGCGAAGAATCAGCAACTGGCCACCGGCGGGCCGTATCGCTTCACGCGCAATCCGCTGTACCTGGGTACCCTCCTGGTAGCCGCGGGACTGGCGGTAGCGGCGCGCAGTCCGTGGCTCGCGGGGCTGTTCGCGGCGGTGTTCCTGCTGGTCTACCTGCCGGTGATCCAGAACGAAGAGCAGCACCTGCGCAAGATCTTTCCCGGATACGCGGAGTACGCGGACCGCGTGCCCGCATTGTGGCCCAGAGTGGGCCAGGCGCTGGGCGGGCAGCGGTTCCGCTGGGCGCTATACCGGAAGAATCAGGAGTATCAGGCGGGGCTCGGATTCCTCGCCGGGCTGGCGTACCTGGTGTGGCGGACCGGAGCCTGACGCGCCGCGCTTACTGGCGCGCGCTGTCATTGGCCGCGCCGCTTGAGACAAACTTTGCGCCAGCCTCGGGCGCGCGGGTCTCGAATTTGATTTCCATCATGGCGTTGCGGCCGAACTGCACCTCGCCGCCGCGGGCGACCAGGTTCGAGTACACGCTCCAGGCGAGCCCGTAGTAGCCGAACGCCATCCCCACCCAGCGCGAACTCTGCGCCACCGCCGAGCCGGCCATCCCGAAGCCCAATCCGCCGCCCAGCGTGCGGCCGGAGACGTTGGCTCCCGTGCCGCCGCCGGAAGCGTGGTTGCGGCCGGCGTCGTTATCCGCGGCGCGGTTGGCCAGCATGAGCGAAATCGCCGGCGCCAGGAAGCGGCTCTTGCTTTCCTGCGCCTGCACGCCGCCTTCGGAATCCACTTTGATGGGAGCGGCGCCGCCGGCTTCGGCGGCGCTCAAGGTAGCCTGCGCGCCCACCGCGGGACGCGCGGCGGGTCCGGCGGGCTTCAGCGCGGCGACCGCGGGCGGCAGCTCGATGTTCTGAAAGTTGAAGCGCAGCCGCCCGGCGCGATGGAAGGTCCGCGCCTTGCGCGCCACCACCACCGATCCCACCAGCCGCGCGCCTTCCGGCAGCACCAGTTTGTGGTCGCCGGCGAAGAGCGGCGCGGCGAGCACCGCCTCCACCCGATCGCCGGGCTTGGCCGACGCGGAGTCGAGCGCGGTCAGCAGCCGTACCTGCGCGACGCTGCCGGGAGAGGGTTGCGCGCCGAGTTCGGCGAGGTCCGTGGGCTTCACGGTTTCGCTGCCGAAGGCGAGGGCGTCGTCTAGCGGGGCGTCGAAGCGCGTGCCCTTGCGGAGGTATTGCGGATGGTAGGGCAGCTTCGACCACATGAAGTCGATCAGTTTCTCGCGCTTGTTGGGCCCGCGCACGACGTCGAAGACGCCTTGGGTACGCGAGTTGACCGCGCCGGTGAGCCGGTCCCTGGCGGTCTGCTTAGCCGTCCCGATCAGCCCGCCGTTCTGGTCCTGTGGCTTCGGTGGCGCGGCCTTCTTCGGCTTTTTCGGCTTGCCGGATGGCTCCACGTAGATGGAGTTCAGCGCCTCGGCTTCCGACGTCCGCACCGCCACCTCGCGCCCGGAGGGCAGAACCAGGCTGGTGAAGGTGACCTCGGCTTCATGCAGCGGCGTCAAATCGCCGCCCAGGATAGCGCGCGTCCGCTGCCAATGGCTCACGGGCTGAACTCTGCCGACCGTGCCGCGCGCGACGGTCCCCGCCGGGATCACTTCCTTGTCGAAGGCGAACACGGGTTCGAGGACCTTGGCTTCCACCGGCGCGCCGGCGCGCTTGGAAAGTTTGCGTGTCAGGTAGAGCCGCAGCGGCGCGCCCTGCGGAACCTGAAGCGTCACCTCGCTGCCGCCGTCCTCCGGCGCAGCCCATGCGCTTACCAGAACGCCCGCCGCGAGGAAGAGTACGGCTCTTGTCATCACGCCCTGCCGGATTTCCATGCTATCACCGGAGGCGGGGCCGCGCCGGTATTCTTTCGGACTATGCCGAACCGATCGCGATAAGATCGAAGCTCATGGAACACTACACGTGGGACAAAATGCCCAAGGAGATTCTGAGCCCCACCATCGGGCGCAAAATCATTGCGGGCGAGAAGGCGATGGTGGCGCAGGTCTTCCTCGCCAAGGGCGCGATTGTGCCCTTGCATCACCACGAGAGCGAGCAGATCACCTACATCCTCGAAGGCGCGCTCGAATTCGAGCTCGAAGGGCGCACCGTGGTGGTGGCCAAAGGACAGGTGCTGCGCATCCCCTCCAACGTGCCGCACAAGGCCGTGGCGCTCGAAGACACGCTCGATCTCGACATCTTCAGCCCGCTTCGGGAAGACTGGCTGAAGAAGGACGACGCCTATCTGCGCGGCTGACCGCGCCGGCAGGCGGCGTCCTTCTTATTTCTGACTTCCGGCTCCGGACTTATCTCGAGTGCACCTTGCTCACCGAGGCCTCCGCGTTCGGCCCGTGGCAGGAGTCGCAGGATTCTCCGAGCGGCGAGGTCATCACCAGAGCGTGGGAAGCGGCCGCCTTCGTGGTGTGGCACGAAAGACAGGCGGCGGTAACCGGCGGCATCGACGTGATGTAATCGCGCGGCGACACCTGGTTGATCTGCCCGTCGGATACCGGCAGGTTATAAGTCCCGGGTAAGTGGCACTGCTGGCAATCGCGCCGGTCGCCCGGATAGCCGATGTCGTTATAGTTATTCACCGACTTGTTGTGACCCATCACGGTGTAATCGCTGGTCAGATTGGCGCCGGTATGGATCTTGTGGATCAGGTTCTTGAAGTTCACCGACTGGGCCGTGTCCCCGGCGTTGCGCTGGCTGATATCGGTCAGGTTCGGGTTGTGGCACACCACGCAGTACTCCACCTGGTTGCGCTGCCCGCCGTGGAACGGCAGGTCCGTGTGGCAGCCCACGCACTTGGCCTGGCTGACGATCTGCCGGCGGGGCACGGGTTTCACGCCGTTGATGCCGAAGTAGAGGACTACGTTCGTTCCCGAGTCGCGCACGGAGGCGGCGTTCACCGTGCCGGGGTTGACCGTGACGGTGTTGTAGCCCTCGGCGCCGGCCACGTAGGTCCCGGCGGCGTCATTGGGCAGTGCGGCGGTGAAGGTGTACACGTACTGCCCGCCACTCGTGGGAGCTTTGCGCGCGTCTTCGCTGACGTAGTTGGCGTAGTCCGTAGTCGGCCCGGCAATCGTCAGGCTGAAGCGGGTCATCTTGGAGATGTCCACCGGATTGCCGTTGTCATCCTTCACGGTAAAAGACACGGCCGGTTTCTGCCCCGGCTTGGCGTTGTCCACCGCGGTGATGGCGAAGACCACCCCCGGAAGTTGCTTGGATTTTGTGGACACGACGTGAGCGCCGGTCACCGAGGTATCGAAATCGTTGCCCTGCGCGGGGTGGCAGTTGACGCACAGGTTGTCGCTCACCTGCGGCAGGTTCACGTGGTTCTTGCCGCTGGCGAAATCCACGTTGTCGTGGCAGGCGCCGCAGGCAGCGCGGGAGGGCGCGGTCTTGTACTGGTCCGCCTGGCTCGCTCCCTGGTGGCAGATGGCGCAGTTTTTCAACTCGTCTGTTCCGCCGGGGAAGCCGACGCCGGAGAAATCGCTCCACGCTCCGCGGTGCCAGATACGGTACGGCGTGCCCGCCAGGACGCTGGGCAGGTTCTTGCCCATGTGGATTTTGTGAATCAGCACCGGCATGTCCTGGGTGAGTTGCGTGTCCGGGTTGACGGTCTGCGGCGAGTGGCACAGGATGCAGACTTCGACCGTCAGGCGCGATCCGCCATGTCCGAACAGCGGGTCATGGCACTGGTTGCACGCCTTGGTGCTGACCACGCTGCGATTCGTCGTCACCTGGCTGCCGTTGGGCACGAAGTAGAAGACGTCGTTGGAGGTTTCGCTCCATTCGTCGTAGGTCATGAATTCGCTCAGGTCGCGCTGCGCGCTGACTCCGATGGCGTGCGTCACCGCCGGATTGAACCCGGTGGGCGCCTTCGTCTTGAACGTGTAGGTGTAATCACCGGTGGCGTTGGTCGTGAACGTGCCGCCGGAGTCGGTCGACGCCTGCGTCTGCGAGGGGTTGCTGTTGGTGGTCGCCTTCAGCACCGTGGTGGTGTAGGCGGTGAACTCCTTCTGTCCCGACGCGATGTAGGCGGCGATGAAGCGGGTGCTGACCGCACCGGGCGTCGTGATCCCATCCTTATCCAATGGGAGCCCTTTGGGATCGGTGATCTTCACACGGGCGGTGATGGTGCCGTCCTGCGCGATAGCCGCGGAGGCAACCTTGACGACGATGCCCGGACGGATGAAGTTAATTATGTTTGCGTCGAGATCCGCCTGCCGCGGCTTGTGCGGGGTCTGCGCGCCAAGGCTGGCGGCGATGACCGGCAACAGCAGGGTTGCGATCGACGTAGATCTACGCTGTTTCATGGAACTTGTCTCCTTCGGGGAATCCCGGGAAGGCAACGAATCCCGGGTGGCCGCCGGAGGCGGGGCGGCGAAGCGCGTGTGGCGCAACTCCCCGGAGATTCGCCACACTAATTTGAGATCAGAATATCCGAAATACGACACCCTCACAATCTGGCAGAATTCGACGAAAGTGCGGGTGATTTCAGGCATGAAAAAGCGGGATTCGGCCACAGGGGAACCCCGGCTGCGTGGTGTGTGATTTCGACCGGAACGGCCACATGGGCAAGATCCTGGGTCATATCACCCAAACGCATCCGGCCTTCGCCTGTAACCCGTTGATCCCACGTGCGGTTTCTTTGGTAGGCTGGATGCACAGGAGATTTGGTTCGGAAGCGCAAACACTATGTTTCGATTTGATCAGTTGATCCGCCGGGAAATGATCATACGTGATGTGAAACAACGTCATCCTGAAACTATCCCTGTATTTGAAGCACTGCATTATCGGCCGGTCTGCGACGACTGCGATATCGAAACGGTGGCGCGGAAGAACGCTCTCAACGTCCTGGACGTAGTTGACGCGCTCAATCGCGCCGCGTTCGGAGTAAAGGCAGACACGGAAAATGCAGGTAGCCAGTAAATCGTCGAAACGCAAAGCTCATCCGCGGAACCAGCCGCTGGACGTATTCTTCAAGCCGAAGACGGTCGCCGTCATCGGAGCCACCGAGAACCCGAACACGGTCGGAAGGACGCTGTTCTGGAATCTCATGACCAGCCCCTTCGGCGGCACCGTTTACCCGGTGAATCCGAAACGCCCGAGCGTTCTGGGGGTCAAAGCCTATCCTTCGGTGTCGGAGATTCCCGAAGAAGTCGACCTTGCGGTGGTGGTCACTCCGCCGCCGTCGATTCCCGGACTCATCCGGGAGTGCGGCGAGAACGGCGTACGCGGCGCCATCGTGATTTCCGCGGGATTCAAGGAAGTCGGCGCGGAGGGCGCGGCGCTCGAGCGCAAACTGCTCGAAGAGGCGCAGAAAGCCAACATCCGGGTCATCGGGCCGAACTGTCTGGGGGTGATGAGCCCGCTCTCCGGCATGAACGCCACCTTCGCCACTGCCATCGCGCGTCCCGGCTCGGTGGGATTCATCAGCCAGAGCGGCGCGCTGTGCACCGCTGTGCTCGACTGGAGCCTGAAGGAAATGGTCGGCTTCAGTTCCTTCGTCAGCGTCGGCTCCATGGTGGATGTCGGCTGGGGCGACCTGATTTATCACCTGGGCAACGATCCCAAGACGCGCTCCATCGTGATCTACATGGAGACCATCG
>JBBIQR010000162.1:0-10684 GCA_037442245.1 Candidatus Solibacter sp.
GTCCGGACCGGTTTGCTGGGCGGCGAACATCGCCTGAATCGCCTGTAGCTCAGCCTGGGACTTGGGCGAGGGGCCCTTTTGAGCGGGCGCGGCGCCTTGCGCGGGGGCGGCGCCCTGCGCGGGCGCGGCGCCCTGGGCCATCAGGCCAAATGCACCGGCTACCAGTGCCAGGATGCCGGTGAGAATCGTTTTCTTCATTAGTGCTCCTTGCGAACTACTGTTTAGTCTGGTCCAGACCCTGACGGGCTTCCTGGCGCGCCTTCTCGGTCGCGCCCTCTACGTCCAGGGCCGCCTGAAAATGTTTAGCCGCCGCCTCGCGGTCCCCCGCCGCCAGCGATAGCCTGCCCAGATACACGTGGTCCCAGGCCTTATCGAAAGGCTCCGGGTCGGAGTCGAGCGATTTCTGGAAGAGCCGTTCGGCCGCATCCAGGTCCTTTTCGAGCAGCGCCGTACGCCCCAGCCCGTTGTAGGCGGAGGCGTGCATCGGTTTCTTGTCGGTCTGCTCCAGAATCTTTAGAAACAATTCCTTGGCCTTGCCCGCGTCGCGCGCCAGAAAAGCCGACTCGGCATCGCGCAGCGTCCGTGCCGCGCCCTCGGGTTCGGGCGCCTTGGCCGGCGCAGTGGGCGCCGCGCGCCCCGGAGCCGCCGTCTTGGCGAACTGCACGCCAGTCAGCCGCTGGTCCTCTTTATACACATCGATCGCCTGGACCATCTCCTTGTAGTAGAGCATCATGCTGCTCTCCTGCTTTTCGTACTTCGGCAGCGCCTCGCCGAAGTACGGCGCCAGAATGTACCCCTGGTTGAGCGCATCCTGGACCTCCTGCGGCCGGTGATCGAGCCGCGATTCCACCGCCTTGATCAGCGATTCGGTGACCAGCAGCAGGTAGTCCTGCTTGAAGGCGTCGCTCAACGCTTCGGCGCGCATGGCGTGGTCCACCAGGCTCTTCTTGCGGTCGAGGATCTCCTGGTAGCGCGTGGACAAGGGGTCCAGCAGGTAATGCAGATAGCCGTGGCGGATGTCGAACGTCCGCAGATCCGCCGACGGCGTGATCACGATTGTGTAATCGTCGCTGTAGCTGCGCGTCTGGATCTGGTTCGGCGCGGCCTGCAATTCGATCAGCACGCGGAACGTGCGCCCCTTGAACCCGGTGGAAACCTGCCGCAGGTATCCGTTGACCTGCAGCACCGCGTCCACAACCGGATCCTGGTAGCGCGCGATGTATTGCTCGATGGCCGGCTGCGACCGCTTCCACAGGTCCGGAATATTCGCTTCCTTATAGAACGCCGCCAGAAGCGCGGAGAAATCGCGCAGGCCCGAGACGTCCGGAGGAATGTCCACGTCGCGGAGCGTGAACGCGAAAGTCGGCGGGCCCGAGCAGGACAGCGCGAACGAAACGTACTGGCTGAGTTCCTCGGTCTCCGTCCGCCGGCGGTGCCTGTCGAAGAAATCCTTGATCCTGGCGAGCGACGGCACCTGCCGCTTGGCCAGTTCCTGTTGCACGGCATCGCGCAGCGGATGATTGTTGGGCGAGGACGCCTCGGCCTTATATCCGGCGGCGTTGATCGCCGCCATCACGGTGAACAGGCTTTCGCTGGCGTCGAGGGATCCGGCCTCGCCGGACGCGCCCGCGGCCGGCAGAGCAAACAGGGCTATCGCTAACAGGATACGAAACAACGGGTGTTCGCCTTGAAGCCTCCAGTTTACCGCACCGGCGCGAGGAAATCCGGCATGGCGAAGTGCGCGCTCAGTGCTTGCGCAAGACCACTTCCACGCCCCCGATCACGGTGCGGCCCGGCATCGGAACGCCCAGCACTTCCTGGTAATACGTATTCGCCAGGTTGCTCACCTGCAGGAACGGGTGGACCGTGCCCCGCGGCATCGCGGCGTAGATGTCGCACAGCGTGTAGGGATCGCGCGCCCGGCGGTTGAGCACGCCCACCCGCGTCCGCAGCATGAAGTTGCTCCGCGGCGTCAGCAGCCAAGCAAAAACGCCGGAATTCACCGGGTAATTGAAGGTGTACTTGGTCTCTCCGGCGGGAATCGTGTCCTGCTGCCCGTGCAGTTCGCTGTACCGCAGGTCGAACGTGTTGGTGCGCGACGGAGTGTATCGCACCGACGCTTCCAGTCCGCGAAAGTCCAGGTTCTGGATGTTCAGCGCGCGGTAAATCGAGGCCGGGTCGGGACGGTAGAAGTCGATGCCGTCGCGCTCGCGCCGCGTGAACAGGGTCAGGTCGCCGTGCAGGCGCTCGCTGGGCTGCCAGTCGAAGCCGGTCTCGTAGCTCCAGGCGCGCTCCGGGCGCAGAAACGGCGAGCCCTGGTTCGCCGGGTCCTGATAGTAGAGTTCCGTATAGCTCGGAACGCGGAACGCGCGGCTCACGCTGGCGCGCAACTTCAGCACCGGCGAGACCCATACGCCTCCCGATATCGAGGGAGTGAACGCGGCGCTCCACTTGCGGTAGAACTCCTCGCGCGCCGCAACGTTCAGGCTGAACCGCTTCCACGCGCGCAGATCGATGGCGCCGTAGGCCGCCGCGCGGCTGCGCGCATGGTCGCCCAGGTTCGTGCTGACAATGGATTCGTGCACCGCCTCGGCGCCGTAGTAAACGGTGGTGCCGGCGTTCAACTCGTGCCGCCGCCGCAGCGCCGCCTGCCAGCTTTCGTCGGAGTGATGGTTGGTGAAAATCTGCGGCTGGTCGCGGAAGAGCACGAAGAGGTCGCTGTGCCGGCGGAACGCGAAGCTGACGGTCGTGTCCAGCCCGAGAGTCTGCTCGAAGCCGGCGAACCAGGTTTTGGTGTCCTCCCAGGAAGGAAAGTTACCGTAAAACTGATCCGCGCCGAACGGGTGGTCCATGTACGCGAGGTTCAGGGTGCCGGTGCCGAGGCTGCTGACGTAGCGCGTGACGGAAGCGAAATCCAGGTTGCGGTAATCGCGGTCGGTGCGGAACCCGCTGGAAAAATCCCGCGAGAAGGAAAGCTGCTCGCTGAGCTTCTGCCCGGCGAGCGCGGCTGAGACCCGCTGCTGATTGATCCCGTCGCTGCCGAGCGCCGTGCGCACCCGGAACTCGCTCGCGTCCGGCGGCGCCGTGATGATATTCACGACTCCCGCCACCGCGTCGGATCCGTAAATCGCCGATCCCGATCCGCGCATTACTTCCACGCGGTCGATACTTTCGAGCGGCACCGGAATATCCATATTGTGGTGGCCGGATTGCGGATCGCTCAGCCGCTGCCCGTTGAGCAGGATCAGGGTCTGCCCGAACGTGGAGCCGCGGATCGACAGGTCCGCCTGCACCCCGTCCGGCGCCCGTTCCTGCAGGTCGAGCGACGGGTCCAGACGCAGCACGTCGGCCAGCGTATTGAAGACCAGCGCCTGGGTGCGGACCGGCAGCACCCGGATGGCGCGGTCGATCTCGTCCAGCGTGAGCGGATCGTACGTGCCGGTCACCACCACGGACTGGCCCGGACCCTGCACCTGCTGGGCGGAGAGGATTCCGGCGAAAAACAGGAGGGTGAAAATTCGGGGGCGCAACTCCTAAGTTTATCGCGACCGGAAGGCCGGCCACTCCGGGTATGATGGTCGTCACCCGCCATGAACTGGAATGACGCCGCCGAAGACTTTCTCACTCAGGTTCTCCAACAGACGCCCCGGCCTGTCCGGGACGCCACCGAATCCGATCTCCGCGGCATCGCCGAAGCGCTCGCCGAAGAGGAGGGCAAGCGGCGGGTCGGCGTCGAAACCGTGATCGCGGCGTGGGTGCGCCACACGCCCGAAGCGCTGCGCGGCGACCTCCCGCGCCAGATGGAGCGGTTCGGGCTCGATCCCGGCGAGTACCGGCACCTGCTGGAAGACTGACGGAATCGGCGCGCGGCCGGGAGCGCTACACTCGGGGTATGTGCGGGCTGCGCGCGTGCATTCTGGCGGCCCTGGCCCTTCCTCTGGGTGCCGCGCCCGGCTCCTGGAACGTCGCACGCAGCCCCAACTTCGAGGTCTGGAGCGACGCGCCGCCGGAAGTTCCGCGCACCCTCGCCGCCGGGCTCGAACGCCTCCGCACCTTCTTCGTCCGCCAGATCGGCATCGTTCCCGCGGGCACCGTGCGCGTCGTCTGCTTCGCCTCCCGCGCCGCCTTCGACGATTACCGCATCCAACCCGGCGCCGCCGGCTACTCGCTCACCGGACCCGGCGGTGCTTACATCGTGCTGCACGCCGCGGCTCCCGGCGACCTGCGGGTACCCGCGCACGAGTACGGCCACCTCGTTATTTACTCGAGCGCCTGGAAGCTGCCCGATTGGCTTGCCGAGGGCCTCTCCGAACTCGTCTCCACCGTCCGCTTCGGCGCGCGCTACAGCTTCATCGGCGGCGATATCCCGGGGCGATCCCAGCCGCTGAAAACCGCTCCGTGGATGCCGCCCGCACAACTCTTCGCCACCACCTCCGCGATCGCCGCCGACCCATCGCGCGGCCCGCTCTACTACGCCGAAAGCTGGGCCGTGGCCGAGACCCTGATCGTCTCGCCGGACTACGCGCCCAGGTTCCCCGCGTTCCTTGCCCTGCTCAGTCAGGGCCTCGACGCCGGCACGGCCATCGAAGGCGCCTATCACGTCAGCGCCGCCGCCCTCTTCGCCCAGGTGCGCGAGCGCGTCCTCCGCGGACTGCCTTTCCTGCCGCTGCCGCCCGTTGCGGACGCCGCCGCCGCCGGCGTGACCCCGGCTTCCGCCTTCGAAGCGGGCCTCACGCTCGCCGCGCTGCGCTACGCCGCGGGCCAGACGGACCGCGCCCTCGCCCAGTACCGCGAACTGGCGGCCGAAGATCCACGCGATCCGCGCGTGCCCGCCGAGTTGGGTCTCCTGGCGCTGGAGCGGAAGGACGCGCCCGAGGCCCTCCGCCAGTGGGACCGCGCGCTTGCTCTCGGCGTGCGCGATCCCGTGCTCTGCTACCGCTTCGCCATCCTGGCCGACGAGCGCGGTCTTGCACCGTCCGCGGTCCGTGCCGCGCTCGAGCGCGCCCTGGCACTCCAGCCCGATCACGACGGCGCGCTCTTCCGCCTCGGCCTCATGGATGTCAATGAGGACCGCCCCGCCGGCGCCCTGGCCCATTTCCGCGCCATGCGCCAACCCCCGGCGGATCGCGCGTGGCACTACTACGAGGCCCTCGCCTCCACGTACCTCGAACTCAATCGCCGCGATGAAGCCAGGCAAGCCGCCCTTCAGGCGGAGCACGCCGCCGCCACGGACGAAGAGCGCAAGCGCGCCCGCGACCTCCAATATCTCGCCGCCACGAGGCTCACCGTAGAGATCGCGCATACGCCCGATGGGCAGCGCTTCTTCCGCACCGCGCGCGTGCCGGTGGATGCCGCGCCGCGCAACCCGTTCATCGAAGCCGGGGACGACGCCCGCAGCGCCGGCGCGCGTCTGCACGAAGTCGTCTGCGGCGACGACGGCAGTATCCGGCTCCTGCTCCGCACCTCCGGAGGGAGCCTGTCTCTGACGATCCCCGATCCGTCGCGCGTCCAGATCCGCAACGGCGGCGGTGTGAAGTTCGAATTCGTCTGCGGGCCGCAGAACGATCGCCCCGTGCTGGTCGAGTACACCGCCGCCGGCATCCTGCGCGGACTCGAACTACACTGACGCGGCGCGCCCTACCAGACCCGGCAGGCGCCCTGTTTCACCATCGCCTGCCCGGTTTGGCATGAGAACGCCTTCTGGAACTCCGGCATATTCTGTACCGTGCCGTTCACCCGGAAGCGCGCCGGCGAATGCGGGTCCACCTGCACCTGCAAGCGCAGCGCCTCCTCGCGCTCGTTCGAGCACCAGATCTGGCCGAACGCCAGAAAGAACCGCTGCTCCGGAGTGAAGCCGTCGATTTTCTTCGCCGCCTCCTGCGCGCTCATCGTGTTCAGCAGCGCCATCAGCGCCACCCGCGCGCCGCCGTTATCGGCCGTGTTCTCCCCCAGCGTCAGCTTGCCGTTGACGTACACTCCGGGCGCCACGCTGAAGCTCGAATACTCGTCCGCCACGCACGCCGCGCGTTCCTCGAAGGACTTCGCATCCGCCGGCGTCCACCAGTCGCGCAGATTGCCCTGCGGATCGAACTGCCGTCCCTGATCGTCGAACCCGTGCGTCAGCTCATGCCCGATCACCATGCCGATGCCGCCGAAGTTCACCGCGTCGTCCATCCGGTTATCGAAGAACGGCGGCTGCAGAATTCCCGCCGGGAAGTTGATGTTGTTCATCTGCGGATCGTAGTAGGCGTTGACCGTGGGCGGCGTCATCCCCCACTCCAGCCGGTCCACCGGCTTGCCGATCTTGTCCACCTGCCGCTGGAACTCGAACTCGTCGCAGCGGAATCCGTTGCCCATGTGATCGTCCCGCTTGATGACCACGCGCGAATAGTCGCGCCACTTGTCGGGATACCCGATCTTATTGGTGATCGCCTGCAGTTTCACCAGCGCTTCCTTCTTCGTCGCCGCCGTCATCCACGGCAGCTTTTCGATGTCCTGGCCAAGCGCCTTTTCGAGAGCCGCCACCATCTTCAGCGTGCGATCCTTGCCCTCGGCGCCGAACGTCTTCTCCACGTACTTACGTCCCAGCGCCTCGCCGAGCTGGTTGTCGGTGTAGTCCACGCAGCGCTTCCACCGCGGACGCATCTGCTGCGCGCCCGTCAGCGTCTTGCCGTAGAAATCGAAATTTTCGTTGAGGAACGAACTGGGCAGTACGGGAACCTCCGAATGCAGCGCGTGCCACTTCAGGTAGACCTTCCAATCCGCCAGCGGTTCGCTCTTTAACAGCCCGTCCACCGCCTGAAAAAAGTCCGGCGATGCCACGTTGATGGTCTGGAACGCGGGCGGCTTCACCCCGGTGAAGTAGTGCACCCAGGCGAACTGCGGGTTGCCCTTTTCAAACTCGGCCTTTTTTATCAGGTGATACACTTTCTCCGGATCGCGGCGCGAGACGATGTCGAGCGATCCCTTGGCCAGCGTTGTTTCCATCCGCATCACGGTCTGCGCGTCCGCCTGCGACTGCTCCGCCGTCTCGCCCGCCAGCGCGAGCATGCGTGCCACGTGCGCCACGTACTTCTCGCGGATCTCCTTGCTCTTGGCGTCGTCCTTGAAATAGTAGTCGCGGTCCGGCAGTCCCAGCCCGCCCTGATCGAGCTGCGCGATCACGCTGCTCGAATCCTTGAAGTCCTGCCCGCTGCCGAACTCGAACAGCGAGTCGATCCCGATGCGGTGCAGGTGCGCCACCAGCGGCGCGATCCCGGATTTATCCTTTAGACCCGCGATGCGGTCGAGCAGCGGCTGGAGCGGCGCCAGACCCTTGGCGTCGATCGCCTTCTCGTCCATGCACGCCGCGTAATAGTCGCCGATCTTCTGCGTGGTCGCGTCGCGCCCCGCTACCGGCTTGGCGGCGTCCTCCAGAATCTGGTGCAGCACCTCGCGGTTGCGCTCCTCCAGTTCGCTGAAGCGGCCCCACCGCGATTGGTCCGGCGGCACCGGGTTGTTCTTCACCCAGTTGCCGCACGCGTACTGATAAAAGTCCTTGCACGGCTCGGCCGAACGGTCCATCGCCGAGGTCGAAAACTGCATCATCGAAGCGTTGGGGGCGGGTTGCGCCGCCAGCGCGCAGGCGCACGCCAGGGTAGTGACAGCGGTTCGTAGCAAGCGGTTTCTCCTCACTCCAATCTAACGGATTCCCGCGCACGCTTCCTGCTATCCTCTCTGGCATGGTGCGGGCGTGGATCCTTTTTCTTGCGTTGCCGCTGGGCGTGGCGTACGCGCAAGGCACTGTGCCGGTGTTCCGGTACACCGCGGGGGAAGCCGCGTATACCCTCGCGGGCGGCGATCCGGCACGCGGCGGCGCCACCACGATCCCCACGGTGCTGGTGCCCGTGAGCCTCTCCTTCGAGACCCGCGCGGGGTTCACCCTGGACGCGGCGGCGGATGCGGTCCGCGTGCGGCAATCGCCCCTGTTCCGCAAGTTCGCCTTCGGCGCCGGCGATGCCGCGCAGTACGGTGATGCGCTGCTGCGCGCCACGTTTCCAAAGGCCGCTCCGGATTGGCACACCCTACTGGGCGAGCCGGAGGTGAAGCCGCTCAAGATCGCGGTGCCGGCGGGGTACGGCTACGTCCTAACCTCGAAGACTGGCGGCGCGCTGGGGATCGTGGACCTCGAGTTCATGCAGAAGGCGATCTTCCAGCGGATTCCGAAGCAGGACGGCAAACTGGTGATCGCCGTGACCCGCAACACGGCGTACTACGCGCTCGGCGACGCCACGGTGTGCTGCTCCTGGGGAACCCACGGCGTGGATGCGGCGACCGGGAATTCGTTCGTCCTGGGGTCTTACTTGCGCGATGCCCCCGCGGTGGTCGAGGACCGCGACGTACAGCCGCTGACTCAGCAACTCGCCGAGTTCCTGCTCGATCCTCTGCACGATCCGCTGTTCCACGGCGGACGCGGCGCCCGCGCTCCGGGCAACGCGTTCCCCGCATGGATGCGCACCGTCAGTCTCGGCGGCTGCGCCGGCGCCGGCGCGGGCTCGACCTACTTCCTGCTCGAACCTACCGACACCAATCCGAAAAACAATCTTCCGGCATCGAAGGCGTTCGCCGCCGGAACGTACCACGTCCAGAACGCCGCCCTGCTGCCCTGGTACACCGGTGGCGGCGAGGGCTTGGGGACGGTATATAGTTTTCCGGACACCCGCGCGCTGACGGAACGTTCCCGCCCGTGCCCGGCACGCGGAGGACGCGGCGCCGCCGCGCCGCAGGAGCCCACGGCATCGGCCGCTCCCGCCGCCTCACCCAACGGGCACCGCCTCATCGGCTACTGGACCGGATACAGCGCCGCCGGTTCCGCCGCCGCCGTCTCGCCCCAATGGGACGTGATCATCGTCGCCTTCTCGACCCCCGATCACAACGCGCCCGAGGGAACCATGCAGTTCCGCACGCCGCCGGGAATGGACACCGCCGCGTTCCAAGCCGGCATCGCGCACTTGAAGGGGCAGGGCAAGAAGGTCCTGCTCTCGCTCGGCGGGGGCGGACAGGTGTTCACGCTCGACGGGGCTGACGGCGTCGGGGCTTTTGTTTCGTCTGTGAGCCGCATCGTCTCCGAGTATGGGTTCGACGGCATCGATATCGACTTCGAAACCCCGTCGCTGGTCATCGACCCCGGCGACAAGGACTTCCGCCACCCTACGACCCCGTCGATCGTGCACCTGATTGCGGGGCTGCGCCAACTGCGTGAGCGGTTCGGCTCCGGCTTCCAGATCAGCCTGGTGCCCGAAGGCACGCAGATCCCCGCCGGATATCCGGGATACGGCGGGCAGTTCGGCTCCTACCTGCCGATCGCCTACGGCATCCGCGACATCCTCACGTTTATCGACGTGCAGGATTACAACACGCCCCCGCTACAGGGCTTGGACGGCGAGATCTACCAACCCGGCACCGTGGACTATCACGCCGCCATGACGGAACTGCTGCTGCGCGGGTTCCCGGTGGGCGGCGGCGCGACGCACATGTTTCCGGGTATGCCGGCGGAGAAGGTCGCGGTCGGGTTCCTCACCACCGATACCACGCCCGAGGTTGTCGCGCAGGCGATGGACTACCTGATCACCGGAAAGGCGCCGGCGGGAACCCGGTACCGGCTGCGCCAAGCCGGCGGATACCCCGGTCTGATTGGGGCGATGTTCTGGACGCTGGATGCCGACCGCCGCGCGAACTACAGCTTTTCCAACACCATCGGGCCACAGTTGCACCGCTATCCCGCGGTGAGGTAGGTTGCGGCGGTACCTTTGCTAACGCTAACCGAAGGCATACTGCTGGCTCCTGACCTGTACCCCTGGTACTGTGATTCCACTTCGAGGTGGGGAATACTGATTGCCAGAGATCGGAAGATTTCGGAGGATTTATGACCAGCCAGACCAGTGTCGCTGAAACCTCGGTCGGCGCCAACGTTCCGGATGCGAACGAGATACGGATCGTTATCGCCGACGACCATCCAATTTTTCGTGACGGGCTTTGCAGGCTGCTCGCGCTCGAAGAGGACTTCTCGGTCGTCGCCGAAGTAGACGACGGAATGCGAGTCCTCGATACTTTGCAACAGTATCAGCCGGATATCTTGCTGCTCGATCTCAATATGCCCGGTCTGAACGGGCTGGCTACGCTCGAAAGACTCCAGGCTGCCGGCAACAAGACAAAGGTCATTCTTCTGACGGCATCGGACAACCAGAACGAGTTTGTGAAGGCGCTCAAGCTGGGCAGCGCCGGCATCGTGCAGAAGCAGACCGCCACCACGCTCCTGATCGACAGCATCCGCCGGGTGCGGGCGGGCGAGTTGTGGATGGACTCACGCACGACGGCTGCGGTAATCAACCGCTTCCTCGCGCCGGAAAACGAGCGCACCACGGCGGCTCCGGTGGCGCAGCCGGAAAAAAGCCGCATGCCCCTCAGCCCGCGGGAGCGGGAAATTGTGAACCTCACCGCGCAGGGGTTCAAGAACTCCGACATCGCGGGCAAACTCACGCTCAGCGAGCAGACCGTGAAGAACCACCTGCACAATATCTTCGACAAACTCGCCGTGACGGACCGGCTGGAACTCGTGCTCTACGCGGTGGCCAACCGCCTGGTGGGAATCGCCTGACTTAGCACTCCGTCTCAGAAGTTCGCACGCGCGCGGCTCGGAACGGAG
>JBBIQR010000163.1:0-10682 GCA_037442245.1 Candidatus Solibacter sp.
CACGCGGCCGCTCTGCCAGGAGTCCGGCGGAGGAGGGGCGACCTTCCACACCCCATCCGCGCCCGCAGCGGAAATCGCCAATGCCAGTAAGCCGATCGCGCGAATCATTCCAGCTCCTTCACTCAACAGTACACCAGGCGGTCTTACCGGCGGCTATCCACAACGGGTTCGGTTCGCGCCTGCCGCACGTTGCTACCATTGAACTGATCCCGCGATCCAAACTATGAACATTCTTGTTATCGGCAGCGGCGGGCGGGAGCACGCCCTCTGCTGGAAACTGGCGCAGTCTCCCGGAGTCAAGGTCTTCGCGAACCCCGGCAATCCCGGGATGGCGCAGGTGGCGGGGTGCGTCGCGGGCGACCCGCTGGAGGCGGCGCGGAGCGTCCGCGCGGACCTCACGGTGGTCGGGCCCGAGGTGCCGCTGGTGGCGGGGGTCGCGGACCGTTTTCGGGCCGAGGGCCGGGCGATCGTGGGTCCTTCGGCGGAGGCGGCGCGTCTCGAAGGCAGCAAGATCTTCGCCAAGGATTTCTTCCGCCGGATGGCCATCCCGACGGCGGAATACGTCACGGTGGAGGGGCCGGAGCAAGCGCGCGCCGCGCTGGCCCGATTCCGCTTCCCGGTGGTGCTGAAGGCCGACGGCCTGGCGGCCGGGAAGGGCGTGATCATCGTGCACGACTCCGCCGAAGCGGAACAGGCTCTGGGCACGCTGCAAGGGCCGCTGGTGATCGAGGAGTTTCTGCGCGGCGAAGAGGTGAGCTTCATCGCGCTCTGCGACGGGCGCGACGTGATTCCGCTGGCTCCGACGCAGGATCACAAGGCAGTCTTCGACGGCGACGAGGGACCCAACACGGGCGGCATGGGCGCGTATTGCGATTCGGGCATCCTGGGCGCCGCGCACACGCGCGAAGTGCTCGACCGCGTGATCTATCCCACGGTGGAAGCGATGCGGTTCACGGGCTTTCTGTACGCCGGCCTGATGATGACGGAGGATGGCCCCAAGGTGCTGGAGTTCAACGTGCGGCTGGGGGACCCCGAGACGCAGCCCCTGATGCATCGCATGGAGGGCGACTTCGCCGGACCGCTGCTGGCGGCCGCGGAGGGCCGTCTGGCGGGCGAAACACTCGCGTGGAAGCCGGGTCCCAGCGTGTGCGTGGTGCTGGCGAGCGGCGGCTATCCCGGGCCGTATGAAAGCGGGCGCGAGATCACCGGGATCGAGGCGGCCGAAGCCGCGGGGACCACCGTCTTCCACGCCGGCACGCGGCGGCGCGACGGACGGATCGAGACAGCCGGCGGGCGGGTGCTGGGGGTAACGGCGTCGGGCGGGGACCTTGCGGAGGCGATCCAGGCGGCATACGCCGGCGCCGCCCACATCGCCTTCGATGGAATGCACTACCGGCACGACATTGGGCGGAAGGGGCTGCTGCGCCCGGCCCGCTGAGCCCGGGAGCGGCGTTACAACTCGACCGCGGTCCCGCCCCACTCGGAGGGATGCGCGTCGGCCACGGATTGCGAGAAGGTCCAGCGGTGGCCGGCGAAATCGAGGGCGTTGTACTGGCGCTCGCCGTATGGGTGGGTCTCGGGCTCTTTGGTGATGCGCGCACCGTGCTCCCGCGCCCGGCGGCAGTGGGCATCGGCATCCTCCACCCGGACCATCACGGAACTGCCCAGACCAAGGGGCGCCCCTTCCTCTTCGGGACGCAGCTCGCCCAGGATCACCGCCGCGTCCCCGGCGTGCATCTGGACGCGGTGGTTTCCGATGCTCAGGCGCACGCGGAACCCGAAGGCCGCGCACAACCACTCGGCGGCCCGGTTCACATCCGGGTATGAGAGCACCGGAATCACCGTGGCTCGCGGAATCGACCGGTTCGACACCATCCTCCACCTCCTGACTGATGATCCTGGTTGGCGCTACCGGATCGCAAGCGTCGTCGTCTTTGCCGCCCCGGCGCCGCCAACCAGCACGGTCACGGGCACGCCATCGCCGCGGGGAGCGTTCGCGGGCACGCGGAAATTGAGCTGAAACACGCCCGCGACTTCACCCGGCGCCGAGCCGAAGTAGTCCACGGTGGCGGGGACTCCGCCGACGGTAACCGCCGGAGCCAACAGCGGGGCTGCGGGGACGTTCATGACCAACCCGTCCACTCCCGCCGGGGACGTCTGCCCCTCGCCGGTGCCGAACACCACGACCGCGAGGCCGGACCGGGCCGGATTGGCGGGGCTGTTCCGGGTTCCATCGGCATTGAGCGCGGCCAGCGGGCCGGAACCGGAGGCGTCCGCCGTGAACAGACCGGGCACGGCCGCCACGACCGGGATGCCGAAGGGCAGGGAGACGCCGCCCGGCGTGCTGACGGTCGCAAACGTCTGGTCCGGGTGGATGCCGTAGGGCACAATCGCCGCGATCTGTCCGGCGGAAGCGTAGATCAAGGGCGCGGCGATGCCGTCGAACCGGACGGTGACCCCGGCGATGGAGGTGCCCAGGAATCCACCGGCGAACGTTCCGCCGGCCAACGCCGCGGGGCCCATCCCGCTGCCGAACACCGCTACGATCTCGCCGGGCGAGACGGCGTAGACGTCGTACGAAGCCGCGTTGGCGATGGCGGCGATGGCGATGGTCTGGGCGGCGGGCGATGGGTACGGTGCGGCAGCCTGCGCCGGCCAGGTCGCGGCATCTCCGGGATAGGCGGCACGGACCTGAAACGAATCCGCGGGGGTAGAGGGAAGCGCCGCGGTGAAGCGCCCGGCGGCGTCCGTGGCGACGGCGGCGACGGGCAGTTCCGCCGCGGCGAAGGGAATATGGGTGCGGGCGATCTCCCCGGAGGCGCCCAGAAAGATCGCGGTGAAGTAGCCGGCGCCCGCCGATTGGGGCGCGACCCGCGCGCTCACGCGGAAGGTGACGGGCCCGGTTCCGGTGAACGCGAACTCCGCCGAATTCAGCAGGACCGGCTGGCCGGCGGCCGCGAGCACGTGCAGCCCGCCGGATTCGATCTTCGCGCTCGCCGCCGGGGTGCCCGGTGTGGAGACGCCCCATCCGGCAAGTTGATTGGCAAAGCCCGCGGTGACGGGGGCGGCGGCGCCGGTCAGGAGAAAGCTGGTGACCAGGAAGTCGGCGGCGCCGGAGCAGTTGCACTCCATGTTCACGCGCGCCCCGAAGACGATCGACTGCGTGCCCGGCGGCGCGGTGGCGCCGGCCGCGTATACCGCCGCGACGCCGCTTCCGGTGACCGGGGTGAGCGAGATCGCGACCGGCGCGTTGGCCAGCGCCTGCCCGCTAGCGGACGCCGTCAGGGTGCCCTGCACGGAGCCTCCCGCGACCGCGGCGGTGAGGGTGGTGCGCGCGCGGAAATACGCATCGATCAGGGAGGTGAACGAATCCGCGTCGCTTTCGGGGAGGAGTTTCCTCGGATAGGCGTGCCACGACTGGAAAATCACCAGGTCCGGCGATCCCAGGCTCAGCTCCACGGAGAGCATATGTTGCGTGGCGGACTGAATCCACGCGGCGTCGGAGCCATCGGTGGAGTTGCCGTCGTAGATGATGCCGAAGGGCACGCCTTCGCCGGTGAGCATCTTGTGGACGGCGTCCAGACTGTCCAGGTAGCCGGGCGTGTCCCAGAGCACGTCGGCGTCGAAGAATACGGGTTTGAAGCCGAACGCGTGCGTGAGGGCCTCGATACCCGCCTGATACTGCGCCAGCCAGTTGGGAGCGGTCACGGGGAAGGGCTCGATGTCGCCGATCAGGACATCGGGGAACTGCGTACGGAGGGCGGCGATGTTGGCGGCGGCGTTGGCGGCCATCTGGTCCACGGTCCAGCGGCAGGCGTTGGCGCCGGTGTAAAGGGTGGAGAAGAAGATCGGCTCGTCCATGGCGACGTAGCGGAGGGTGCCGCCGTTGCGCTGGATGCGCTGCGCCGCGTTGAGCAGGGTCTGGCCGCCGAAGCCCTCGACTCCTTTGCCGCACGCGGCGGACGCGGTCAGGACGCCGTATTCGAGGGCGAGGGCGATGCCGCGGCGGTTGAGATCGGCGAACTGGGTCTGCAAATCGGCGTCGGTGGCCGACCCGATCCACTGCGGATAGATCTTGAAAACGTTGACGCGGGAGGCGGCGGTGGTCCACGGCGCGTCCGGGGCGAAGAGGCTCATGTACTGGGGCGAGCCGCCGTAGTTGACCTCGGGCCGCAGCAGGGGATCGAGCGGGCAGAACCACACCTGCGGCGCGGCGGCGGTGAGGGAGAAGGGGAACAGCAGGATCAGGACGGCGGCCGGGTGTCGTGCGCTCCGCACTTCCCCACCTTACACTACCCGGCGCGTTCGAGGCACTCGGGGCCGCAGATCTGCTCGAGTTCGCGGCGGAAGTCGCGGTCGGGGCGCACTTTCGCGGGGACGTCGAGCACGACCGAAAAATTGCGCGGGGATTCGAGGCGGAGGCGCACGCTGGTATCGCCGGGTTTGCGGCGGAAGAGCGCATCGAGGGCGTCCGCCCGCTCCGCGCCTCCGTTGCGGCCGAGCCAGACGCGGATCGAAATGAGGCCCGGCATATCGACGCGGGCATTGTCGAGGGCGACGACGTCCTGGACGGAGATTTTGGGCGCGGCGTTCTCCTCGGGGAGCACGAGGCCGCGGATGAGCACGGTCTGATCCTCGACGATCTGGCCGGCCAGGCGCTCGTAGTTGGTCGCGAAGCACATGGCTTCGATGGAGCCCGCCCGGTCCTCGATGGTCATGACGGCCCACGGCTTGCCTTCCTTGTTGCGCTTGCGGGTGAGGCCGGTCAGGACGCCGCAGAGCTTCACTTCGGTGTTCTTCTCGAGGCCTTCCAGCGAGGAGCTGTCGTGGGTCGCGAGTTCGGCCACCTTATCGGCGTAGTTGTCGAGCGGGTGTCCGGTTACCCAGAAGCCGAGCAGTTCTTTTTCGTAGGCGAGCTTTTCCTTGTCGGTCCATTCGGGGACGCGGGGCAGGGGGGCGTATCGGTGGCCGCCCTCCTCGATCACTTCGCCGAAGAGTCCTTCCTGGCCGCTCTCGCGGTCGCGCCAGGCGCGCTGCCCGGCTTCCATCGCGCCTTCGGCCGCGGCGAATTTCCGGCTCCGGGTACCCTCGAGCGAATCCATCGCGCCCGCTTTGATGAGGCTCTCGATCATGCGGCGGTTCACCGCGCTAAGATCCACGCGTTCGCAGAATTCGTGGAGCGAGGTGAACGCGCCGCCCACGTCCCGCGCCTTGCCGATGGCCTCGACGGCCGATTGGCCGAGGTTCTTGACGGCTCCCAGGCCGAAGCGGATGGCCTCGCCGTCGGGGGTGAAGCTCCAGTCGGAGTGGTTGGCGTCGGGGGGCAGGATAGTGATGCCCATGTCGCGGCATTCGTTGATGTACTTGACGACCTTGGCGGTATTTCCGGTTTCCGAGGTGAGCAGCGCGGCCATGAAATCGACCGGGTAGTGCGCCTTGAGGTAGGCGGTTACGTAGGCGAGGTAGGCGTAGGCGGCCGAGTGGCTCTTGTTGAAGCCGTAGCCGGCGAACTGCTCCATGAGGTCGAAGATTTTCTCGACCTTCTTCTGGTTGAAGCCGCGCTCGAGCGCGCCCTGAATGAAGCGCTCGCGCTGCTTGGCCATCTCCTCGGCCTTCTTCTTGCCCATGGCGCGGCGCAGCAGGTCCGCGTCACCGAGCGAGTAGCCGGCGACGCGATTGGAGATCTGCATCACCTGCTCCTGGTAGACGATCACGCCGTAGGTCTCTTCGAGCAGTTCCTTGAGCTCGGGCAGATCGTAGGCGACGGCGCGGCGGCCCCACTTGCGCTCGATGAAGTCGTCGACCATGCCGCCCTGAATGGGACCGGGGCGGTAGAGGGCGTTGAGCGCGGTGAGATCCTCGAGGCGTCCCGGCTGATAGCGGCGCAGAATGTCCCGCATGCCGTCGGATTCGAACTGGAAGACGCCGCTGGTGAAGCCCTTGCCGAATACCTCGTAGGTCTGGGGGTCGTCGAGCGGAAGGTCCTCCGGCACGAGCTTCACGCCGTGGCGCTTCTCGATGAGGCGGAGCGCGTCCTGGATGAGGGTGAGGGTGGTGAGGCCGAGGAAGTCCATTTTGAGGAGCTGGAGCTTCTCGAGGCCGCCCATGTCGAACTGGGTGACAATTTCGTCGCGGTTGGTTTTGTACAGCGGGACGAGGTCTTTGAGGGGCTGAGGGGAAATGACGACGCCGGCGGCGTGGACGGAGCAGTTCCGCGCCAGGCCCTCGAGGCGCTGCGCGACTTCGAGGACGTCGGCGGCACGGGGGTCCTTTTTGGCGGCTTCGGCAAGGTTCGGCTCCTGCTGAATGGCATCCGCCAACGAAATATTGAGCACGTTGGGGATCATCTTGGTCATGCGTTCGACGTCGGCGAACGGCATTTCCAGCACCCGGCCCACGTCCTTGATGGCGGCGCGCGCGCCGAGGGTGTTGAAGGTGATGATCTGGGCCACCTGCTCGCGCCCGTATTTTTCGGTGACGTAGTCGATGACCTCGCCGCGGCGGTTCATGCAGAAATCCACGTCCACGTCGGGGAAACTGACGCGTTCGGGATTGAGGAAGCGCTCGAAGAGGAGGCCGTACTGGAGCGGATCGATATCGGTGATCTGCATGGCGTAGCTGACCAGCGATCCGGCGGCGGAACCGCGCCCCGGCCCGACCGGGATCCCCTGCGATTTGGCGTAGCGGATGAAGTCCCAGACCACCAGGAAGTAGCCGGAGAACTTCATGCTCTGGATCATGCGGATTTCGCGGTCGAGGCGCTCGCCGTACTCGGCCAGGTCGTGCTTGAGCATCCCCCTGGTGCGCATGGCTTCGAGGCGGGGGCGGCGCTGCTCGAAGCCCTGCCGGGCGACGTACTCGAAGTAGGTATCGGTGGAGTGTTCGGCGGGGATGTCGAAGCGGGGGAACGGGTCGATGACCTTCTCGAGCTTCACGTGGCAGCGCTCGGCGATCTCCCAGGTGCGGTCGAGGGCGTGCTCGATTTCGCCGAACAGCTCCATCATCTCTTCGCGGGATTTGATGTAGAAATCGGGATGATCCCAGCGCATGCGGTTGGGGTCGTTGAGCGCTTTGCCGGTTTGAATGCACAGCAGGATTTCGTGGGCGCGGGCGTCCTCCTTGCGGAGGTAGTGGGAGTCGTTGGTGGCGACCAGGGGATAGCCGGTTTCGGCGGAAAGCCGCACCAGTTCCGGAGTGAGCCTGCGGTCCTGCTCGAGGTGGTGGTCCTGGACTTCGAGGAAGAAATTCTTGGCGCCGAAGATGTCGCCGTACTGGTGGGCGAGGCGGCGGGCCTCGTCGTACTTATCGGAGAGGATGGTTTCCGGGATGTGCCCGCGGAGGCAGGCGGTCATGCCGATGAGGCCGCTAGAGTGGGCGGCGAGGAGGTCGAGATCGATGCGCGGCTTATAGTAGAAGCCGTCGAGGTAGGCGGTCGAAACCAGCTTGATGAGGTTGCGGTAGCCTTCCTGGTTTTCGCAGAGCAGGACGAGGTGGTTGTAGCGGTCGTTATCGCCGCGGGTTTTGTGGCCCTGCTGCGAGACATACACCTCGCAGCCGATGACGGGGTGGACGCCCGCGTCGCGGGCCGCGTTATAGAACTTGACGGCGCCGAACAGATTGCCGTGATCGGTCATGGCGACCGCGGGCATCTTCTGGGCGGAGACGATTTTCATCAACTGGCCGATATCGCAAGCGCCATCGAGCAGGGAGTAATCGGTATGGCAGTGCAGGTGAACGAAGGGCATGGCAGTCAGTGGGGCAGGCCTTGCGGCGCGCCATTAACCAATCTAACGCGGTCTCCCCACACCTGCTCGATGCGCCCGATACCGAGGGTGAGAAACAGCGCACCGGCGAGCGCCACGGCGCCGGCCACGACGAAGGCCAGGTAGAAGCGTCCGGTGGTCTGGACGATCCAGCCGGTCAGCGCGGGTGCGAGCACGCCGGCCAGGTTCGCGAAGCCATTCTGGAGGCCGGTCCATTTGCCGGCGGCCCGCGGACCGGCGAGCGTCTGGGTCATGGCGAAGATGGTCGGGGTGTAGATGCCGAAGGCCACGCAGGCGGCCCACAGAAGGGCCATGGCGGCGCGCTCGTCGCGGGCGAGCGCGACCGGTACGATGATGGTCGAGAGCGCGAGTCCCGCGCCGGCGAAGGTCTTGCGCACCACGGTGGGAGTGCCGCCGCGGCGGATCCAGGCATCCGCCAGCCAGCCGCTGGAGACGGATACGATGCCGATCAGGAAGAAGGCCGCGGAGCCGAAGTAAGCCATCTTGTCCTTGGGGAAATGGCGTTCCTTTTCCAGATAGCCCGGCAGCCAGGTGATCAGGAAGTACCAGAAGTAGTTGGCGCAGAACTGCCCGAGCGCGGCAGCCCAGGCGGCCCTTTGGCGCAGGATATCGGCGACTCCGGGCGCGGGCTCGTCGCGCGGCGCGGCCACGCTTGCGCCGCGCGGCATCCAGCGGAACCAGGGGACGAGCCACGCCGCCCCCAGGCATCCCAGGACGACGAAGAAGGGGCGCCAGCCGTAGCGCATCAGAAAGAGTCCGCCGAGGAGGGTCCCGAGGGAAGGGCCGGCCTTGGTCGCGGCGTCGATGAGGGCGTTGGCCAGTCCGCGCCGTTCTTCGGGAAAATGATGGACCAGGATGCGGGCGTAGGCGGGATACGCCACCGATTCGCCGGCGCCCAACAGGAGCCGCAGGGCGAAGATTCCGGCGAACCCGGTGGCCGCGCCGGAGAACGCCGTCGCGAGCGACCACACCAGGAACCCCGTGCCCAGGACCCAACCGACGGGGAAGCGCTCGGCGAGCCATCCAGCGATGGAAAGCAACTGGAACGAGGCGTAGGTCACGAAGAAGGCGGAAAGCAGCAGGCCGAGCTGGTAATCGCTGAGACGCAGATCGAGCTGAATGGCGGTGGCCCCGACCGAGAGATTGGTGCGGTCGACCAGGCAGATGAAGCTGCAGGCGACGAGGAGCGCCAGGATGCGCCACTGGGCGGCGGTCACCGGGCCTCCGCCAGCAGGGACTCGACCTCGTTGCGGGAAGGGGCGCCGGCGCGTCCGCCGAAGCGGGTGACCTTGATGGCGGCGGCCGCGTTGGCGAACGCCACGGCGCCGGCGATGCCGCGGCCTTCGGCGAGCGCGAGGGCGAACGCGCCATGGAAGACATCTCCGGCGCCGAGCGTGTCCACGGCCAGGACGGGGTGTGCGGGCTGATGCCGCAGCGCTCCGTTCTCCAGCCAGAAGACGCCGTTGCCGCCGTCGGTCGCCAGCATGACGCCGTGCCCCATGCGCGCGGCGGCGCGGAGCCCGGCTTCGATGCCCTTGAGCGCGGTGGCGGCTTCCAGTCCGGGGGCCGAGAACGCCGCGACGGCGGATGCCGCGATCAGTTCGGGGGCGCACGACGGCATGTCGGCATCCAGTACGGCAGGTATCGCCAATTCCGCGGCGCGGCGGAACAACTCGAGGTCGCCCTCGGGCCAGTGGGCATCGGCCAGCACGGCGCCGACGCCATCGGGAATCGCGGGCAGCCAGTCCGTTTCGTGCCCGATGAGCGGATCGAAGTAGCTCACGATCAGGCGGTCGCCCTTGGCATCGATCAGGATTGAAGCGATGTGGGAGCGGCAGCCGGCGAAGCGGCGGACGAGGCGGGTATCGACGCCGTAGTCCTCGAGTTCGCGGAGGATGGCGCCGGCCATGGGGTCGTCTCCGAGGCGGGCGATCAGGTGGGCGCGTCCGCCGAGCCGCGCCACCGTGACCGCGGCGGTGGCGGCATTTCCGCCGCCTACGGCCCGGAAATCCCGCGCCCGGTATTTGAGGGGCTCCCGCGGAATCTCCGGCACCGCGAAGATGTGATCCATCGTGGCGCACCCCATGCACAGCACCTGCCCGGGTTTCGTCATTGTGTTCGCCATGTAGGGCCGGCCTCGAACCGTCGGCGCTCCAGCGGACATTGTAAATCGCCGCGCCGCGGAGGTTGGGGTGTCCGGGCTAAGAATTGACAACGCCGGAAAGACTCAAGCGGATGATTGAGCCACAGGTGAACGCAGATAAACGCAGATGGTGGGGTGCACCCTTAAGGTGGGAGCCACTTCTCCCTGCGTTTTCCGGCGGCAACAACTTGCGCTAGGCGCCGCGGGGCGGACGCGGGGGCAAAGTCCGGCGGCGGAGGAGGATGGCGAGAGCGGCGGCGAGGAGAACGAGGGCGGCGGCGACGGTCCACCAGGAGGTGACTTGGCGGACGGGGTGGTCGCCGTCGCCGGTAAGGATGAAGCTGGCCCAGAGGTGCGGATCGGATTTGGGCGGGGGGGAGTGGAGCCAGGCGAGTTTGACGGCGCGCAGGGCGCCGGTTGGGGTCATGCCGCGGGCGAGGTTGGCGGAGAAGTCGCGGAGGAACACCGCGCGGGGGGCATCGTCGAGGGGCCAGAGGGGGGCGATGACGGCGCGGGCGCCGGCGGCGAGGAAGGCGCAGGCGAGGCTTTGGCCGGCGCCATCGATGCGGGCGAGGGTGACGAGGTTGGCTTCGTGGAGGGGCAGGCGGAGGATCTCGCCGCGGAAGAGGGCGGAGCCGGGGGCGTCGCCGGGGGCGAAGAGGATGCGGGAGCGGTTGGGGTCGGCGGGGTCTTCGAGGGCGGGCGCGGCGAACTCGAGGAGGTCGAGGTCGGCCATGAGCGCTTTCTCGATGCCG
>JBBIQR010000164.1:0-10662 GCA_037442245.1 Candidatus Solibacter sp.
ACGGTGGAGGTCAAGGTGGTCAACCTGTGGGTCAACCGGGTGGTGGGCGATTTGCAGCCGGGCGAGACGAAGAAGTACACGTGGACGGCGATGCAGTATTACCGCGCGGATTCGCCGCTGCTGCCTTCCGGGCTGCTGGGTCCGGTGCGGGTGGTGCGCGCGACGGGGGAGTAAGGGAAAGCAGCGGGGATCGCGGTGGTGGGGAAGGTGTCGAGGAAACCGCAGAGACGCCGAGGCGCGGAGGAAGCACAGAGAAAACGCGGTAGGCCGGGAGGCCTACCCTACAAGGGGGAGCGGCTGGCCTTTGCCGTCCTTGGTTACGTAGACGGGGCGCTTCTCGACGACGAAGGCCTGGTCGGGCGCGATTCCCATGGCGCGATAGATGGTGGCGTGCAGGTTTTCGACCGGCACCGGGTTTTCGATGGTGGTGCAGGGGCGCTCGTCGGCGGTCTTGCCGTAGAGCGTGCCGCGGCGGATGCCGCCGCCGAATAGCAGCACCGACCCGGCGGCGGTGAAGTGGCGGTGCATGCCGTAGTGGCGGGGCTCGGTCATGACGGCCGGGGTGTTGGACTGGTCCTTCACCTCTTTACCCACCTTGCCCTCGGTGATGGCGTCGCGGCCGAATTCGCTGGCGAGCACGACCAGGGTACGGTTGAGCAGACCGCGCTCCTCGAGATCGAGAATGAGCTGCGCGACCGGCGCGTCGATCTCCTCCTTCATCAGGCGGGCGCGCTCGTGGCCGTTCTCGTGCGTGTCCCAGTAGCGGAAGGGGACGTACTCGGTGGTGACCTCGATGTAGCGCGCGCCGGCTTCCACCAGGCGGCGGGCGAGGAGGCAGCCCTGACCGAAGCGGCCGGTGTTGTAGGCGCGGTAGCTCTTTTCGGGCTCGAGCGAGAGGTCGAACGCCTTGGCGGAAGGGGAGGTCAGGAGGCGGTCGGCGGCATCCAGCGAGCGGATGAGGCTCTCGCGCTGGAAATCGCCCGCGTATTGGTAGACCGGCTCCGCGGCCAGCAGGCGCTCGTAGAGTTTGCGGCGGCTGTGGAAGCGGGCGTCGCCGAGTTCGGCGGGCGGACGCACGGCGGAGGCGGCGTCCTGCGGGTCGCGGATGAGGAACGGCCCGTACTCGCTGCCGAGGAAGCCGCCGGTGTGGAAGGATTTGAGCGCGGGACTCTCGGCGCCGATTTCCATATCCTGGCCCACCGCGACGAAAGCCGGCACGGTGGGGTTGCGCGGGCCGAGGGTCCGGGCGAGGACCGCGCCGATGTGCGGGATGGCGACGGTCTGGGGCGGGATGTAGCCGGTGTGCCAGTGGTACTGGTGGCGCGAGTGGAGGATGAAGCCCAGGTCGGCGCCCTGGAAGGTGCGGATGAGCGCGCCGCGGTCCATGACGCGGGCGAGGCGCTCGAGCCCTTGGGAGAACCTGATGGAATCGACGGCGGTATCGATGGAGGGGAAGGTGCTCAGCACGCTTTCGGTGCGCACGCCGGGTGCGAACGGCGTGTAGCGCTTGGGGTCGAAGGTTTCGGTCTGCGCCATGCCGCCGGCCATCCAGAGGACGACCAGGGTATCGGCGGTTGCCGGCGGGGCGGCGGCGCGGGCAAGTTGGGGGGCGGAGCCGGCAAGCGCGGAGAGGACCGCTCCCGCGGTGGTTCCCATGAAGCCTCTGCGGCTCAGTTGCTGCGCGATGCGTCTTTCTTCGGGGCTCATCATCTGGGGACACCTCAACATCTGGGGACACCTCAACATCGGGGGACACCTCAATCGATCAACTGAAACTCGGGTTTCATCATCACGGCCCACAACAGGTCGGCGAGCGCCTCGGGAGAGGGCGTGGCGGGACCGAGGGCAGCGAGGCAGGCGGCGCGTTCGGCCGGGGAGGGGGCGCGTCCGAGGGCGTAGAGGAAGACGCGGTCCACGGCTTGCGAGGAGGAGCGGATTTGCGGTCCGGGGGCGACGGGCGTCTCGGGCGCGACCGGGGTGAGGCGCTCCAGATTGGGCTGCTCGAGGAAGATGAAGAAGCGCAGCCGGGGGTTCAATTCGGCGGTGATGTCGCGGTTCTCGATGCCAGCCTGCCCGCGAAGACGGGTGAAGCCGCGGCCCGCGATATCGTAGGCGAGGACGGAGGGGAACTTGACGCGCACATCCGGCGGAGCGGGCGCGGCTTCGCGGAGGGCGGCTGCGTCGACGGGCCGGAGGGAAGAGAGGGGCACGCCGCCGGCGGGAGAAGTGAAGGCGGCGCCGGCCCAGACGGCTTCGATCTTCTCCGGCGAGTACGTGCCGGAGTCGTGCGCCAGCAGCCAGACGCGCTTGGCGCGCGAGACATCGATATCGAATTGCGGGCGCTCGCCGCGGCCGTTATAGGAGCGGTCGAAGGCGGCCACCGGTTCGGGAGGCAACTCGCCGAGCATTTTGCGGGCGCCGCGCAGCAGCCAGTGGGTGAGGGTCTCGCCGTTGACGAGTTCCAGGGCCTGGAGCGTGGTGGCCTGGGTTTCGCGGGTGGAGTAGACCTGGTCGCGGATGGGGCGGCCCAGAGCGCGGGTGAGCGGACTGGCGGCGACGCGCCATTCGCGGGTGTAGACGCCAGGCGGCGGCGCGGGCGGAGCGGTGGCGCCGGGGGCCGCGGGAGGCGTGGGCGGCTGGTAGACGTGCCAATCGCCGGTGATGGCGCCGATGGCGTCGGCGAACTGCTCGGCGGTCAGGCGGCGCACTTCGGGTCCGCGGAAAATGGAGTCGCCGGCGGCGGCTTCGCCGGGGCGCGGGACAGCGGGCGACTGGTAGGCGCGGGAGGAGACGATGGCGGCAATCAGGCGCTTCATGTCGTAGCCGTGATCGCGGAAATCGGCGGCGAGCCAGTCGAGGAGTTGGGGGTCGAAGGGCTCGCCGTCCATGTCGTCGGGGTCGGGGACGATGCCGCGGCCCATCAGCCGCTGCCAGATGCGGTTGACGAGGGTGCGGGCGAGGCGTCCGTCGCGGGAATCGGTGAAGATGGCGGCCACGGCGGCATGGCGGGCTTCGAGTGAGGCGGAGGCGGCGGGGCGGTCCAATTCGGGGTAGAGGAAGGCGGCGGTCGCGTAGTCGTCCTGCGCGATGTCGCAGCGGAAGAGGCGGAGCCTGGGGTCGGGGGAGAAGTAGGCGGCGAGCGCGTAGGCGTCCTTCAGCTTCCATTTGCTGATGAAGCTGTCGTGGCAGGAGTTGCACTTGAGGTTGACGCCGAGGAAGATCTGGGCGGTATTCTGCGCGGCTTGCATGGCGGGCGTCTGGCTGGCGCTGACGGTGCCGCGCCAGTTGACGCCGATGAGGAAGCCGTCGGGATCGGCGGGGTCGCGCGGGTCGAGCAGTTGGCGCACGAAGCGGTCGTAGGGCTGGTTGGTTTCGAGCGCGTTCAGCAGCCAGGGAGTGATGGTTTTGCGCGAGGCGGTTTCGGAGAAATAGTTGACGCCCTGGTCGTTGCGCAGCAGGTCGTTCCAGAAGGAGATCCAGTGGGCGGCGTACTGGCGGTTGTCCGCGAGCAGGGTGGCCACGAGTTGCTCGCGCTTGCGCGGGGAGGTATCGCGGAGGAAAGCTTGCAGGGCATCGGGCGGCGGCAGCAGACCCTGCAGGTCGAGCCAGGCGCGTCGGGCGAAGGCGGCGTCGGCGACGGCGGGCGGTTCGGCGATTCCGTGGGCGGCCAGGTAGTCTGCGGCGAAGCGGTCGATGGGGGTGGTCCAGCGGGACCAGCGGAGGGCGGGGAGGGGCGGCGAGTCGAGGGAGAGCTGCGGCTCCCAGCGGGGTTTGGCGGGGGCGGAGCCGGGGGTGGCGCGCGCGCCCTCGTCGATCCAGGCGCGGAGGGTGGCGAGTTCGGCGGGGGAGAGGGCTTGGCCGCCGAGCGGCATGCGGGGCGGGGTGTCGCCGGTGACGCGGCGGATGAGCAGGCTGCGGGCGCTATCGCCGGGGCGGATGGCGGCGCCGCTACGTCCGCCGCTGAGCGTATCGGCGTAAGTCGCCAGGGCGAGACCTCCGGCGCGCTTCTCCTGGCTGTGGCAGACGGCGCAGCGTGCGGCCAGGAGGGGGTGGACCTGGCGGTCGAAGTCGATGGTTGGTGGTTGCGCGCCAGCGCGCGCGGCTGCCAGCAGCAGCGTGAAAAGAGTCCGCAGCACCCGTTGCCCTCTGGACAACTATTCTATGCCCTAAGGGGCAGGCCGGGAGGCCTGCGCTACGGTGGAAAGGGTAGGCCGGGAGGCCTACCCTACGGCGAGTTGGCGGAGGACGTAGGGGAGGATGCCTCCGCTGCGGAAGTACTCGACTTCCTGCGGGGTATCGACCCGGACATCGACGGTGAAGGTTTTGGCGCCGGCGCGGACGGTGGCGGTGCGGCCGCCGCCGTTGAGCGAGGCGGCGATGCCTTCGACGGAGAAGGTCTCTTCTCCGGTGAGGCCGAGGGAGGCGGCGTTCTCGCCGGATTTGAACTGGAGCGGGAGGACGCCCATGCCGACCAGGTTGGTGCGGTGGATGCGCTCGAAGGATTCGGCGATGACGGCCTTGACGCCGAGGAGGGCGACGCCCTTGGCGGCCCAATCGCGGGAGGAGCCGGAGCCGTACTCCTTGCCGGCGAGGATGACGAGGCCGACGCCTTCGGACTGGTACTTCATGCTGGCGTCGTAGATGAACATCTGCTCGCCATCGGGGAGGTGGCGGGTGTAGCCGCCCTCGGTGCCGGGCGCGAGCTGGTTGCGGAGGCGGATGTTGGCGAAGGTGCCGCGCACCATGACCTCATGATTGCCGCGGCGGGCGCCGTAGGAGTTGAAGTCGGCGGGTTGGACGCCGAGGGAGACGAGATATTTTCCGGCGGGGCTGTTTTTGGGAATGGAGCCGGCGGGCGAGATGTGGTCGGTGGTGACGGAATCGCCGAGGACGGCGAGGACGCGCATACCGCTGAGGTCCCGGATGGGCGCGTTGGGGTCGGCCATGGCGTCGAAGTAGGGCGGCTTCTTGATGTAGGTGGAGTTTGGATCCCACTGGTAGATGCCGCCGGTGGGGATGTTCATGCCCTGCCAATTCTTGTCGCCGTCGAAGACGCGGGCGTACTCATCCTGGAACATTTCGCGGGAGACGGCGGCGCGCACGCAGTCCTGGACTTCGGCGGTGGTGGGCCAGATGTCGTGGAGGTAGACGGGGCGGCCGTCGGAGCCCGCGCCGAGGGGCTCGTTGGCGAGGTCGATATCGACGGTGCCGGCGAGCGCCCAGGCGACGACCAGCGGCGGGGAGGCGAGGTAGTTGGCTTTGACCTGGGGATTGACGCGTCCTTCGAAGTTGCGGTTGCCGCTGAGGACGGCGGCGACGATCAGGTTGTCTTTGGCGACGGCGGAGGAGACTTCCTCGGGCAGGGGGCCGGAGTTGCCGATGCAGGTGGTGCAGCCGAAGCCGACGAGGTGGAACTTGAGTTTTTCGAGGTAGGGGAGGAGGCCGGCCTGGCGGAAGTAATCGGCGGCGACCTTGGAGCCGGGGGCGAGCGAGGTCTTGACCCACGGTTTGACGGACAGGCCCTTCTCGACGGCCTTTTTGGCGACGAGGCCGGCGGCGAGCATGAGGCTGGGGTTGGAGGTGTTGGTGCAACTGGTGATGGCGGCGATCACCACGCTGCCGTTGCCGAGTTGGGTGGCGGGCGCGGGTGCGGCGTCGGGGAAGGCGGTGCGGAAGTTGCGCTTCACCTCGGGGAGTTCGACGCGGTCCTGCGGACGCTTGGGGCCGGCCATGGAGGGGGTGACGTTGGCGAGGTCAAGCTCGAGAGTGTCGGTGAAGACGGGGTCTGGGGTGGACTCGGTGCGGAACAGGCCCTGTTCGCGGGTGTAGGCTTCGACGAGGGAGACGAGATCGGCGGGGCGGTTGGTGAACTTGAGGTAGGCCAGGGTCTCCTGGTCGACGGGGAAGAAGCCCATGGTGGCGCCGTACTCGGGGGCCATATTGGCGACGGTGGCGCGGTCGGCGAGGGAGAGGGCCGCGACGCCGGGGCCGTAGTATTCGACGAACTTGCCGACGACGCCCTTCTTGCGGAGCATCTGGGTGATGGTGAGGACGAGGTCGGTGGCGGTGCAGCCTTCCTTCATGCGGCCGTGGAGTTTGAAGCCGACGACGGGGGGCAGGAGCATGGAGATGGGCTGGCCGAGCATGCAGGCTTCGGCCTCGATGCCGCCGACGCCCCAGCCGAGGACGCCGAGGCCGTTGATCATGGTGGTGTGGGAGTCGGTGCCGACCACGGAATCGGGGTAGATGGCTCCGTCCTGGGAGCGGAAGGCGACGGGGGCGAGGTATTCGAGGTTGACCTGGTGGACGATGCCGGTATCGGGGGGGACGACGCGGAAATTGCGGAAGGCGGTCTGTCCCCAGCGGAGGAGCATGTAGCGCTCGCGGTTGCGCTGGAATTCGAGTTGGGCGTTGAGGTCGAAGGCGTTGGGGGTGCCGAAGTGATCGACCTGGACGGAGTGATCGATGACGAGGTCGGCGGGCATGAGGGGGTTGGCGCGGGTGGGGTCGGCGCCCATGGCGGCGAGGGCGTCGCGCATGGCGGCGAGGTCGACGACGCAGGGGACGCCGGTGAAGTCCTGGAGGAGGACGCGGGCGGGCATGAAGGAGATCTCCTTGGAGCCGGCGCCTTCGCCTTTGGCGACCAGGGCCACGTCGGCGGCGGTGACACGCTTGCCGTCCTCATTGCGGAGGAGGTTCTCGAGGAGGATGCGGATCGAGAAGGGTAGGCGGGAGATATCGGCGACTCCCTGTTCCTGGAGGGAGGCGAGGCGGAAGTAGGTGTATTCGGCGTTGCCGGCACGCAGCTTGGATGCCGCGTTGAAGGAGTTTTTGGGCATTACTTTGATTATATGCGGGGCAGGCGAAACGACGGAGAGTGGAAAAGCGCCCGGCCGGAAGGGGTGTGCTACCTGGAACGTTACAATAGGAGGTTCTATGGCATTTCAGGAAGTGGTGGAGGCGGAAGGCCACCTGATCGATTCCCACATCATGGAGAACATCTTCGATAAGGTCGTGGAGCACAACGGCCGGTTCGAGGTGGAGCAGTTCCGGATCGGGAAGACGAACAGCGAGCCTTCCTATTTACGGCTGAAGGTCGAGACCGGGGACGAGGTCTCGCTCGGCCATCTGCTGGAAGAACTGCTGATGCTGGGCTGCGGTCCGGTGGATGCGAGCGACGCGCACCTGGCGGCGGTGGAACGGGATTGCTGCGCGCCGGAGGATTTCTATTCCACCACGAACCACCGCACGCACGTGCGGCACGAGCAGCGCTGGATCGAGTGCGAAAACCAGCGGATGGACGCGATGGTCGTGGTCCGGGACGGGCGCGCGGCGTGCCGCAGGCTGCGCGATTTACGCGCCGGGGACCGGATCGTGGTGGGGATGCGGGGCATCCGGGTGACGCCGGAATCGAAGGAGCGCGACCGGCTGGCGTTCGCGTTCATGTCCAACGGGATTTCGAGCGAGCGGCAGGTGGACACGGCGGTGCGGCAGACGGCGGCTCTGCTGAAGGCCACGATCGAGCAGGGGCTGAAGGTGCTGGTGGTGGCCGGTCCGGTGGTGGTGCATACCGGCGGGTCGCGGGCGCTGGCGGCGCTGGTGCGCAACGGGAGCGTGCACGGCATCCTGGCGGGCAACGCGCTGGGGGTGCACGATATCGAAGCGTCGCTATTCGGCACGTCGCTGGGGGTGCGGCTGGCAGACGGGCGGCAGGAGGAGCACGGGCACCGCAACCACATGCGGGCGATCAACGCGATTTACCACGCGGGGAGCGTGGCGCGCGCGGTGGAGACGGGGCGGCTGAAGAGCGGGGTGCTGTACGAGTGCGTGAAGAAAGGGGTGCCGTTCGTGCTGGCGGGGAGCCTGCGCGACGACGGGCCGCTGCCGGACACGATCACCGATATGAACCTGGCGCAGGACGCGTACGCCGCACAGTTGCGGGGCGCGGGGCTGGTGCTGTGCATGGGTTCGATGCTGCACTCGATCGCGACCGGGAACATGCTGCCGGGATGGGTCAAGGTGGTGTGCGTGGACATCAATCCGGCGGTGGCGACGAAGGTGAGCGACCGGGGCACGGGTCAGGCGGTGGGAGTGGTGGCCGATGTGGGGCTGTTCCTGGACCTGCTCGCGAAACAACTAGGATGAAACGCCAGTATACCGACGAACATGCCGCGGCCGGAGTGCACGCGGCGCTGCCCGAGATCGAGACGTGGCCGAATCAGTACCCGGACTACGAGATCGAGATCGTGATGCCGGAGTTCACCAGCGTGTGCCCGAAGACCGGGCTGCCGGACTTCGGGAAGATCGTGCTGCGATACGTGCCGGACCGGCGCTGCCTGGAGCTGAAGTCGTACAAGATGTACCTGCTGGCGTATCGCGACCTGGGAATCTTTCAGGAGAACGCGGTGAACCGGATTCTGGCCGATGTCGTGCGCGCGGCGAAGCCGGTGCGGGCCACCGTGGTGGGCGATTTCGCGGCGCGCGGCGGGCTGACGACGCTGGTGACGGCGAGTTGGAGCAAACGTGGAAAGCGCTGAGCTGATCGCGCTGCTCAACGAGGTCCGGGACCGGGTACGGGCGCGGCATCCGGAAACGGGCGGGGAGAGCGCGGGAGTGGCGGCGGCGGACCTGATGCCGCTGGTACACGCGCGCGACGCGGCGCTGGGCAAGGTGGCGGCGATCGGGACCGTGAACCCGCGGCGCGGCGGACCGGTCAACGCGCTGTTGCAGGGATGGAAGAAGCTGGTGGCGCGGGCGCTGGACTGGCACGTGCGGGAGCAGGTGGAGTTCAACCGCAAGAGCGTGGCGTGCATCGACGCGGCGATCGAGGCGCTGGGCGACGCCAACCGGGCGCTGGCGGCGATGGGATCGCGCATCGCGGCGCAGGAGCGGCTCGGCCAGGAACTGGTGGACATCCGGAACCACTGGGCGCAGTGGCGGGTCGAGTGGGAGCGCAAGGTGGCGCAGAACGAAGTGCAGTTCCTGCGCAGCGTGGCGGATCTGCAGGCGGGGTTTCAGCATCGCACGGATCTGATGGACGCCAACTATCGGGACCTGGTGCGCGCGCAGCACCGCGACTTCGAGGGCGCGCTGGGGCGCCTGGCGGGCGAGGTGCAGCAGCGGTTGTGGGCGGACATGGAGCGGATGCGGATCGAGTATGAACGGCTGATCCACAACGAACTGCGGGTGGTGCGGCAGCGGGCGCAACTGGCGGCGGCGGTCCCGGCGGCGCCAGTTGCGGCGGCGGTAGCGGCCACGGGCGCGGCGGCGGCTCCGGGCTTCGACTACGGGCGGTTCGCGGAGCGGTTCCGCGGCACCGAGGAATACGTCAAGGCGGCGCAACAGATTTACGTGCCGCTGTTCGCGGGGCTGGAGAACGTGCTCGATATCGGGTGCGGGCGCGGGGAATTTCTGGAGGCGGTGGCGGGCGCCAGGGGCATCGACCTGAGCGAGGAAGCGGTCGCGCTGTGCCGGAAGAAGGGGCTGCGCGCGGAGGTCGCGGACCTGTTCGATTACCTGGAGAACTTGCCGGAGGCGTCACTGGACGGCATTTTCTGCGCGCAGGTGGTGGAGCACATCGCGCCGGAGCGGCTGCCGGAGATGATCCGGCTGTGCTGCACGCGGCTGCGGCGGGGCGGGACGATCGCGATCGAGACGCCGAATCCGGAGTGCCTGGCGATCTTCGCGACGCACTTCTATCTGGACCCCACGCACCAGCGGCCGGTACCGCATCCGCTGCTCGGGTTCTACCTGGAGGAATTCGGGATCGGGCTGTTGCAGGTACACCGGATTTCGCCGGCGGTGGAGACGATGCCGTCGCTTGGCGGGCTGCCGGCGGATTTCCGGGACGCCTTCTTCGGGGGCCTGGATTACGGCATCACCGGGAAGAAGTTGTAACCGGGGCCGAGGACCATGGCGCGGACGTTGCCGCCCGCGGCTTCGAGCGTGACCGGGAGCGGCATCTCCTTGTGATTGCGGACGACGGTCACGGTGAAGGCGGATTTCTTCCCGCGGAGGGAGCGCAGGGCGCGGGTGATATCGGCGGAATTGCTGACGTGGGTATCGTCGATCCGGGTGATGACATCGCCCGCTTTGAGGCCGGCCTTTTCGGCGCTGGAGCCTTTGACCACGCTGCGCACCAGCACGCCATCGGTGACGCCGAAGTATTGCGCGAGTTGTTCGGCTTCGCCCATGGGTTCGCCGTAGATACCGAGGACGGGGTTGGGGGAGAAGGCTTCGAAGGGCGGGATGTTCATCTCCGGCATGCGGAACTGGCGCATGTCGGGCATGTTGGGCATCTCAAAGGTCCAGGAGCGGAGGTCGCCGGGAGGGATGGGGACGCCGGCGATGGCGGAGGATTTGCGCTCGCCGAGAGTGACGTTGAGGGTGAGGGGCGCGCCATTGCGCCAGACGGTGAGTTTGATCTGGCGTCCGGGCGGGGTTTCGCCGACGAGGCGCTGGAACTGGACGGTGCCTTCGACGGGAGTGCCGTTGAAATCGAGCACGACGTCGCCTTCCCTGACGCCGGCTTTGGCGGCGGGGCCGTCCTCGGCGACGCTCGAGACCAGGACGCCGCGCTCCTCCTTGAGATTGAGGGCGTGGGCCTTTTCGGAGGAGACTTCGAGGCCGCCGATACCGAGGTAGCCGGAGCCCTTCTGCACG
>JBBIQR010000165.1:0-10635 GCA_037442245.1 Candidatus Solibacter sp.
CGGCTGGGGCTGGGGCGCTTATTCCGGCTGGCCTTACTACGGCCTCTACGGCGGGCTGGGCGCCGCCTGGTGGCCGGATTCCTATGATTACGGCTACAGCTACAATCCCTACTCCTACAGCGACGGATACTCCTATCCCGCCTACCAGCCTTCCTCGAACGTGGTGGTGGTCTACCCGCAGCAGTCGCAGTCTGTGACCCCGGTCTACGTGGAACGCGTGCAGCCGGCGCTGCACCAGTACGATGAATACGGGCAGGAAGTCAGCCCGCCTCCCGCCCGGCAACCGGCTGCCGTCGCCGCGGAGCCGCCGCTGTACCTGATCGCCTTCCAGAAAGGCGAGATCCGCGCGGCCGTGGCCTACTGGCTGGACGGCGCCGTGCTGCACTACGTCACGCGTGAACATGAGGAGCGGCAGACGCCGCTGGCGACCGTCGACCGCGCCTTCACGCTCAGGCTCAACCGCGAGCGCGGCGTGAGCTTTTCGCTCCCCGCGGGACAGTAGTCCGCAGGCGGCCGCTGCAAGCGGTCAATCATACCCGTTTTGCTGTTAACAAGATGGTGGTTGCGCTTCGTGTTTTGATTGATTTAGAATCTCCACACCAACGGCAGTGCGGAGTCAGTTTTCAGGTAGCGGAGGACTCATGAAAGCGTCCTTGTGGTTCGTAGTTCCGATCTTGAGCATTCTCCCTTCGGCGGTCTTCGGGCAGACCCCCGCTCAGCTCGAAGCCAAGGGCGATACCCTGGGTGCGCGCGCGGCCCTTTCCCGCGCCGTCGAAGCCAACCCAAACAACGTGGCGGCCCTCAAGGACTACGCCGAATTCCTCGACCGCTACGGCGACCCCCAGGCGCGCGAAGCGTATAGCCGCCTGCTGACGGCGCTGCGCAACGCCCACGATACCGCCGCAGCCGGGCCGGTCTCCCACCGGCTGGCCGTGCTGGACCTGATGGCCGGGGATGGCGCCGCCGCCGCCCGCACCGTGAAGTTCGAACCGGCTCCCGCCGCCACTCCCTGGCCCACCGCCAACCTGCCCGGTCCGCTGCGCCCCTTCGCCCGCATGGCCGCCATTTCCCCATCGGCGCTGGGCCAGGAACTGCTTCCCGCGCTGGCGCGCAACGTGGTGACCAACGGCTACCAGGCCTCGCGCAATAACGAGGCGCTCGAACAGACCGAATACCTCAAGCTGGTCCACCGCTACCTGGCGCAGGCGCGGGAACTGGAGAAGCTCTCCGGCGAATCCAAGGTCATCCGGATCGATAACTGCGATTCGCCGAACGCCGGCGAGTTGCTGCGCATCCTGGGGCTGCGCATGCGCGGCGGCTGCGGCAGCGAGGTCGTGCTGGAAACCGTCAACGAGCCGCGCGCCTTCGTCACCACGGACTCCGGCTTCCCGGTGAACGACCTGGAGACCGCGCTGCGCACCAACCGCCCCTTCACCTACGACTTCCATCCGACCCAGGTGCCGGTGCTGTTCGGCCCGGATTACTGGATTCCGGCGAAGGAGCGCGAAGGCACCAGCTTCGTCGAGGCCTTCATCAGCGACCCCTCGGTGTGCCGCCTGTACCTGGGGCTTTCCAAGCTGGACCCCGACACCGCGCAGGCGCTGCGCAAGTCCGCCAGCCTGACCCGGCTGCGGGCGTACTCGCACGTGCTCGATTTCTTCGGCGGCATGTTCGAACTGCGCAACGGCAAAGCGGTGGTGCCCGGCGGACAGCGCTCCGCCGCCGCATGGGGGGAACTCGCGGGCGCTTCGCCGGACCAGGGCGCCGCATTCTTCGATAAGCTCGTCGCCAAGGACGACGGCTGGCTGGCCAGCCTCTACGATTCCCTCGCCCGCATCCGCGGACCGGTCCAGGAATACCTCACCGACCCGGCGCGGATGAAGCGCTTCTACACCGCGGTGCGCGGACGCATCACCAGTCCCGGTCCGGCGCGCCCCGTCTTCCGCGCCAATACCGACATGATGCTGTTCACCACGCGGCTGCGGCTCGACCCCAACGGCAAGCCGCACATCCCGGGCAGCTTCGAAGTGTGGCGCACGCTGTTCGTGCAGCATCCCACGGGCAAGTACGACGCCAAAATCAGCAAGGCGGCCAACGGCTGGAAGGAGCCGGACGACGTGCTGGAGGCCCTGTTCGCGCTTTGCCGCAAGACCGTGGAGAACGAGCCGCTGAAAGCCTTCATGGCGGTCAGCGATATCGACCGCGGCCGTCCCAAGCCGCTCGAGGCGGCGACGGTGGACCGCCTGGCGCGCGATTACCACGTCTACGGCAGCCAGTACCAGTTGTTCAGCGAATCGCGCACGCTGCCGGATAAGGCCATCGTCCAGTACCTGGACGCCGCCGCGGCCATCGGCAAGGTCAAGGATCCGCCGCTGCACTCCGACCTCGCCGGGACCTTCCAATCCCTGGTCGGGCTCTGGCAGATTCTGGCGCGCCAGCAGGGGCTGCCCGCCGGACAGACCGATCAGATTTTCTCCGATCTGGTAGCCGGCTTCACCCAGATCAGGAGCGAGCGCGAAGTCTTCGACGCCGGACGCAAGGGCGTGACCCTGCTGCTGGGCGCGAACGTGAACCCCGCGGAATCCAACGAGAAAATGCTCGACCTGGTGGCGGGTCCGGCCGCCGACGGCGACACGCACGAGGAAATGGTGCAGGAGATGATGCGCGTGCTGGAGGCGCAGCGCATCGTGTCGCTGGATATGCTGCTCGCCCTCGACGAACACATCGAGGCCATCGCCAAGGGCGGGAAGATGGACCCCAAGCTGGTGAACAAGCTGGCCAGCCGCATCGCGGAAATCCAACTGCCGCGGGCCTCGCTCTCCGCCGCCGAAAAGAACGCCATGGGCTACGGTTTCTGGACCGAGCGCCATATCGAGACGGAGCGCCGCGTGAACCTGCGCACTGCCCTCGAAAAAGCCGGTTCGAATGCGGAAAGCGTGCGCGACACCCGCGCCCTGCTGGCTCCGCTGCTGCGCGATACGCTGCTTTCGTTCAACTACGCCTACTACGCGCCGCCCGGAGCGCAGATCCTTTTCACCAACCCGGTGTTCGTCCGCAGCCACGATTTCTGGGGCATGCAGGGAACCGATCACACCTGGCGCCCCACCGAGTTGTACGGGACGGGTTGGCCCTCCAACGGCGGCGGACGCCTGGTGGGTTCGCTTTCCAGCCTGCCCTACGCGCTGGCCGAAGCCGAGCAGAATTTCCTGGTGCCGGAACAGACCCAGGCCCTGATCTGGGGCGACCTGGTGCCGCAAATGATCCTCAGCGCGAAGATTCCGCGCTACTGGGACGTCACTCCGGCGCAACTCCACTGGACGGCGCTGCACGTGCGCTACGGCCGCGAACTCGTCGCCGAAGCGGCGCTCGATCCGGACCTGCGCAAGGACGTCTCGGCCTCTCTCGGCATCCTCGCGGCGCCCGCCCGCACGCGGCAGGTGACCGCGCTGATCGAGCAGGGCGCGGTGAAGGAAGCGCTCGACCGCGTCACCCCGTCGGAGTTCTTCCTGCTGGCCCGCGAACTCGCGCCGCGGCGCAGTCCGCAGACTTCCTGCATCCTGGCGGAGATCCAGCGCCTCGCCGCCGATTCGCCCAAGGAGATCAACTACGACGTGATCTCCCGCAAGTTCGGCAGCCCCAAGCCCACCCTGGCCAACTCCTACGAGCCGGAGATGCTGAACCTGCGCACCTTCCCGACCTTGATGGGCTACTCCAGCCGCATCATGGCGGAAAGCTGGGAGTCGAATACGCTGTATTGGGCGGCGCTGGCGGACGAGGTCGGCGTCTCTCCCCCGCAACTCGACGTGCGCATTCCGGAATGGACCCGCAAGCTGGTGGAACAGATCTTCGCCTCCCACCTGGAGGACTGGCCGGCCGTGCTGCGCAGCCTGCACGGAGTCGGCGACGAGGTGCGCGCACGGGCTCGCACCGCGGCCGCCGAGCAGAAAGCTTCTTTGCAGTGAACGGAATTTACTCATGATCATCACGCGACGTGGATTTCTCGGAGCGGCGGCGGCAGGCAGCCTGCTGCGCGCGCAGGAGGGGCAGCGCCCCATCTTCCGTGTCAAGGTGGACATGGTGGTGCTCAGCTTCCAGGTCACCGATAGCAAGGGCCGGTACGTGAACGGGCTGCGCCCCGCGGATTTTAAGATCTACGAGGACGGCATCCTGCAATCCGTCTCCACGTTCGCCGAAGGCGCCAAGGCTCCCATGGCGGTCCAGACCGACGGCACCCTCCGGCCCCTGCTGGAAACGAAAAAGGACGCGCTGCCCGGTATGGAGCGGCCCGACGCCTTCGTCGGCACCAACGTGTTCGTGCTCTTCGATACGAGCAACTTTATGTACAAGGGGTTCGTGTACGCCGAAGACGCCATCGCCGATTTCGTCCGCGGGCTGGACCGCGCCGATAGCGTCGCCGTGTACACCTTCAGCCGCAACCTCTCCCGCGCGGCGTCCCTCACGCACGACCACTCCGAGGCCATCGCGGGTCTGCGCAGGGCGGTCGCGGGCGATGATACCGCGCTCTATAACGGGCTGCTGCTGGCGCTGCGCGACGCCGCCAAGGTCCCCGGGCGCAAGGTGGTGATCGTCTTCTCGAACGGTCCGGACAACGCCAGCATGGTGGCGCCGGACGATGTGCGCGCGGTCGCCGAGGACGAAGGCATCCCCATCTACGTCATCTCCACCACGGAAGTGAACAAGGACCCCATCTCCAGCGGCGTCTTCAAGCGCATCGCGCAGCGCACCGGCGGGAAGGCGTACTGGGCCAAGACCTGGCAGAAGCAGGTGGAGGCGTTCGAGGATATCCGCGAGGACCTGGGCAACTCCTACACCGTGACCTACTACCCGAAGCCGAATCCCAACGAGGGCTTCCGCAAGATCACGATCGAAGCCCCCAACGATCCCGGCAGGAAGTGGCGCATCAAGAGCCGCCCCGGGTATCGCCCGAGCCGCACGCTGTAACCTACGGCGCCACGACCAGATCGTTGGTCACCTTGAACACGCCCGATACGCCGTTCGCCTGAATGCCGGCGCGCTCCTTGTCTCCCTGCGTCGCCACCGCGCCGACCAGCGTCACGTTCCCGTTGCTCACCAGGATGTGAATCGGCGGCACCGCCTGCATGGCGTAACGGTCCAGCCCCGGCGTGCTGTAAATCGCGCGGTACGTGGCGATGCGGATGCGATCGTCCATCGGGGAAAGCGGCAGCACCTGAATCTGGTTGACCACCCGCTCCACGCCTTCAATTCCCTTCACCACGTTCCCGGCGTCGCTTTTCAGCACGGGACGCGTCACAAACCCGAACAGCGTGACCGTGGCGCCGTCCACCCGGTACGAGAGGTCGTCGAACACGCCGTAATAGGGCAGCATGACCAGTTCGTGCCGCACCTCGCGGATGAGCCGCGCCTCCCCTTTCGCGCCGCGCCGGTCCTGCGCGGGGGACAACCGGATGCCGCCCACCAGAGCCAGCAGACATCCGTAGAGTACGATCCGTTTCATGGCATCCTCCTGCCATTCTGGATGGCGCAGCCCCGCCCCGCGGTTTCACGGAGCGCACACGGAAGGTGCCAATGCGCACAATCGCGGGGCAGCCTGCGCCGCTACTGGATCTTGACCAGCGGGTCGGCGGGCGCGGTGCCGTTCACCACCGCTTCGGCCTCTTCCGCGGTGAACGCTTCCACCTTCGCCGAAATGTTCATCGAGCAGAATTTCGGCCCGCACATGGAGCAGAAGTGCGCGTCCTTGAAGCCGTCCTCGGGAAGCGTCTCGTCGTGCATGGAGCGCGCCGTCTCCGGATCCAGGGAAAGATCGAACTGCCGGTTCCAGTCGAAGACGTAGCGCGCGCGCGAAAGCGCGTCGTCGCGGTCGCGCGCGCCGGGCCGTTTGCGCGCGATGTCCGCCGCGTGCGCCGCGATCTTGTAGGCGATGATCCCGGCCTTCACGTCCTCGCGGTTCGGCAGCCCGAGGTGCTCCTTCGGCGTCACGTAGCACAGCATCGCCGCGCCGTACCAGCCGATCATCGCCGCGCCGATCGCGCTCGTGATGTGGTCATAGCCCGGTGCGATATCGGTGACCAGCGGACCCAGCGTGTAGAACGGAGCTTCGTAGCACAGCTCCTTTTCCTTCTCCACCTGCATTTCGATCTGGTCCATCGGGATGTGCCCCGGACCCTCGATCATCACCTGCACGTCGTATTCCCACGCCTTCTTCGTCAACTCGCCCAGGGTCTTCAGTTCGGCGAACTGCGCTTCGTCGCTCGCGTCCGCCACGCTGCCGGGACGCAGCCCGTCGCCCAGCGAAAAGCTCACGTCGTACTTCTGGAAAATCTTGCAGATCTCCTCGAAGCACTCGTAGAGCATGTTCTGCTTGTGGTTCTTCACCATCCACTCGGCCAGGATCGAACCGCCGCGGCTGACGATGCCGGTCACGCGCCGCGTGGTCAGCGGGATGTGCTGCACCAGGACGCCCGCGTGGATGGTCATGTAATCCACGCCCTGCGCCGCCTGCTCTTCGATCACTTCCAGCATGATGCGCGCGGAGAGATCTTCGACGCGCCGCACGCGCGAGAGCGCTTCATAGATCGGCACCGTGCCGATCGGCACCGGCGAGTGCGCGATGATGGCCTTGCGGATCGCCGGGATATCGCCGCCGGTCGAAAGATCCATTACGGTATCGGCGCCGAATTTCACCGAGTAGGCGAGCTTTTCGAGTTCGCCCTCGACATCGCTCGTGACGCTGGAGTTGCCGATGTTGGAGTTGATCTTGCACTTCGAAGCCACCCCGATGCACATCGGTTCCAGGTTGCGGTGATTGACGTTGGCTGGGATGATCAGCCGCCCGCGCGCCACCTCGCTCCGCACCAGTTCCGGCGCCAGGCTCTCGCGCTTGGCGATGTAGTGCATCTCTTCGGTGATGATGCCCTGCCGCGCGTAGTGCATCTGCGTGCGGATTTTATCGTTTTCCCGTTTCGCTACCCATTCAGTGCGCATGGTGATCGTTTCCTCTGGCTCGCTCCGGAGATTTCGTGACCGGGGTTGCCGCTTTCCCGCAAGCCCGGCGGCCGCGCCAGAGGCGCCCTGCCGCCCTCCCAGGGGCTCGCGCGGACGCGCCCGCCCATCCTGCGGCCGGCGCGCGCCCGCGATTGTTCCGTGGTCCCTTACTTCTTTTTCTTGGGCTTCTTGACTTCTTTCTTGGGGCTTCTATCTTTGGCCACGTGTGGATCCTCCCTTACAGAGCGATTATAGCCTGCTAATAACCACCTTACCGCGCGCGGCGCCCGAGGCTGTAGACCCGCCCGCGCCACACGATGCGGCGCTGGAAGGCGCTCGCCGCCAGCGCCCAGAGCCAGGCCCACGTCGCCAGCGGGACCAGCGCCGCGTGAGCCCATCCGTGACGCCGGAACCAGCCTGCGTACTCGGGCAGGGCACGCCGCGCCAGCCGCGCGCGTTCCCATCCTTTCCACATCCCCGGCGCCAGTTGCAGCGCCAGCGCCCCCGCCGCCGGAAGGTAGCCGCGCGCCGCCACAATCACGCCCGCGGCCATCGCGGCGCAGTAAACGATGTGCGCCGCCAGCGCCGGCCACCACAGCCGCGGCGAGTAGACCCGCGTGATCGCCATCTGCCGCCGCGTCCAGCCGAAGAACCGCGCCGCCCCGATGCCATCCACGCAGGGCGTGAGCGCGCCCGGAGCGTAGGCCACCGAAAGTTTCAATCCGCGCACCGCCCGGCTCAGCGCGTAGTCGTCGCTCAGCGCGCCATCCCAGAACTCCGGCACGCGCGCTTCGAAAAACGTCTCCTTGCGGATGGCCATCGCGCCGCCCCAGGCGAAGCGGTTGCCGCCCGGACCCAGCACGCCCGCCGCCACCGCGTCCCACACAGCGCGCAGCAGCGGCCAGAACCCCGCGTGCTCCGGCAGGAACCAGCGGTATCCGGTGGACGCGCCCACCCCGGCTTCGGCCAGCGGAGCCACCAGCGCGCGCAGCCAGCGCTTCGCGGGCCGTCCGTCGGAATCGGCGAATACGAGCACCTGGCTCTGCTTGCGCGCCCCGCGCACCGCCGCCAGCAGGTTCTGGATCTTCTCCGCGGTCTCGCTCTCCGGCGCCTGCGAAAGCACCACCCGCACGCGCGCCGGCAGCACGCCGCGCGGAATATCCGCGGCTTTACGCGCCGCAACAATCAGTTCGTAATCCGGATAGTCCAGCGCCGCCAGCGCCGCCAGGTTCTCGCGCAGGCCTTCGTCCTCGCCCTTGACCGGCACGATGACGGTCGCCGGGGGAAGTTCGCCGGCGGGCGCGCGCAGGCGGCGCGAGGCATAGCGCGCGCGCGCCCATCCGCCGCGCAGCGAAGCCAGCGCCAGCACCACCGCCGGAGCCGCGAGCAGCCAGTACCAGAGCATCAGGCCGAAAGGGCCTCGCTGAACAGCGCGAACTCGCGGAGCGCGGGACTCGCCGAGGCCTGCGTGATGCGCAGGCGCACGCGCTGCGCGATGGCCGGAGCCTCCAGCCGGATCAGCCGCCGCGCTCCGATACTCGTGGCTTTGGCCAGCGGCTGCCAGCTCGCCTGATCCCAGCGTTCGATCTCCACCGCGTCGATGCGCTGCCCGAACTCGATCGCCTCGCGCAGGCGGATCACCTGGATCCGCACCGGGCGCGGCATTTCCAGCGTCACGTCCGCGCTCGTCACCCGGTCGTCCGTCGCCCAGTAGGTATCGTCGCGCCCGTCCACCAGGGCCGCCGGACCGTAGCGCTTATCGTTGCCGCGCACGTTGGTCGCGTCGGTCTTCGCCTTCGCCGCCAGGTTCTGCGCGAACGTGTCCCGCAAGTAGTCGCCCAGCCCCTTCAACGACGCCGTGTCCTCCGCCGCGATCAGCCCCTGCGAATTCGGCGGCACGTTCAACAGAAAATTCGCGCCGCGCCCCGCCGACTGATGATAGAGCTGAATCAACTGCCGGGGCGTCTTCACCCGCGCATTCTCCGCCTCGTGCCAGAACCAGCCGGGGCGGATCGAAACGTCGCACTCGGCCGGCATCCACCGCTTGCCGTTGCGCGTTCCCGTCTGCGATTCCCTGGCCCGCACGTTGCCCGGCGACGCCGCGCCGCCGGTCTCGCCCACCGGGTCGTAGGCGCACCAGCACGGATCGCCCGCAATGCCGCGCTCGTTCCCCACCCAGCGGATGTCCGGACCCACGTCGCTGAAGATGCATGCGTCCGGCTGCATCGCGCGGATCATCTCCCAGGTCTTCGGCCAGTCGTAGTACGTGTTGCGGTCGATCGAGCGCTTCTCGCGCGCGCCGCCGTAGTAGCCGTCTCCGCCGTTGGCGCCGTCGTGCCACACTTCGAAAATCGGCCCGTACCCGGTGAGCAGTTCCGTCAATTGCTGGCGGTAAACCTTGATGTAGTCCGCGGTGCCGTACCTGGCATTGTTGCGGTCCCACGGCGAGAGGTACACGCCGAACTTCATCTTGCGCCGCGCCGCCGCCAGCGAAATCTCCTTCACCACATCGCCCTTGCCGCCGCGCCACTTGCTATAGAACACGCTGTGGTCCGTGCTCTTGGTCGGCCACAGGCAGAAGCCGTCGTGATGCTTCGCCGTCAGGATCACACCCCGCATCCCCGCGGCCGCGAGCGCGTCGATGATCGCATCGGCGTCGAACTTCTCCGGGTTGAAGACGTCCGGCGATTCGTCGCCGTAGCCCCATTCCTTGTCCGTGAACGTATTCACCGTGAAGTGCAGGAAGCCGGTGAACTCGAGGTCGTGCCAGGCAAGCTGCCGCGCGCCCGGGACCGCACCCCACGGCGCCGGAGGCGGCGCACCTTTCGCGGCAAGCACCGCCGGAATGCCGGCCAGTAACGCGCGGCGCGTGATCATTTCTTAGGGCGCCCCCGCCCACGCTTCGGCTTCGGAGCCTCTTCGACAACTTCGACCGGCTCCGCTTCGGCCTGCGGTTCGGCTTCCGCTTCCACTTCGGCTTCGATGCCGGTCTCGCCCTCGATCTCCATCTCGGCGTCGTCCACCGCCGGAGAGTCCGATGGGCTCACCTTCTTCAGCACTTCCTGGAACAGCGCCGCCTTGCGCGCATCCACCTTGGGCGGCGGCGGCTGCTCGTTGCGGAAATCGTGGTCGCTGTGGCACGTGCGGCAGCGCACCTTCGCCGGCTTGCCGTTCAGCACCGAAACCACGTCGTGATTCATGACGCGCTTGCAGCGCACACAAAAATCGTCGATATCGTCGCCTAAGCGAATATCGCGCATCGACCGCCTCCTAAGTCGCCATCGCGGAGGGCTCGGCCGACTCCGCCCGCGGCTCGCCATGATGCTTGGGCTCGGCGACGATCCACTGCGCCGGCTCGAACCCGACATACTTGCAGATGCGTAGCCGGCTGTCCGGACCTTCCAGCAGGTCGCCCACGTCGAGCGGCTGCTCCTGCTCGCGCAGAATCCGCCACGCATCGTACTCGTGAAGCGCTTCCACCTGGCCGGCATCCTCGTAATCCTTCTGCTTCACGGCAGCGGTTCCGGAAACGTGGGGCGCCCAGCGGAATTGTTGCCGTGGCGAATCCTTCATGCGGAAGATCCGATAGAGCGGCATTGGTAGAATTTTAGCGCGGTACTGGCTTACACCAGCCCGTTTCTAATTTCC